>JANNEN010000006.1:0-3485 GCA_031378715.1 Emticicia sp. | reverse complement strand
TGTCGAGAAAAAACCATAGTCACGAGTAAACCACGGCGAGGGATACCACTCGTTTGTTGGATGTTGCATGATTGCCATTCCTTCGATTTCATCGCCCCGTTTTCCATAAAAGTCAATCCACGGTGAGGGTTTTCCAAAGGTTTCTTTTTCGCCTTTTTGTCCTTCGGCATTGACCATTGTCCCGCCATTGATTACTGCCAAATCTGCGTCCATGCGTCCGCTTAACAAGGAATGATTGGTTTTTTCGATTGTTACATCAAGCAACATTTCTAACGAAATATCAAAATCTATCTGAAAAATATCTTTTGATGGAGCTGTAACAATGATTCTACGCACATCTTTAATCGGGGCATTGGCGTTTGGTCGTTGCCAAATATTTTCGTTTTCAATAACTACCTTGTCATTGCCAGATTCGAGAATATCAGTTCGGAGCGAAACGATTTGCCCTCGTTCGAGTCCTTCTTGCCAAAAATTACCGCCATTTACTTTATCACAACCAAAGAACAACGAACTATGGTGCGGATAATTGCCGTTTCGCATCGAAGTTACGCTCGAATTTGATGGACCGTTGACAGGAAAAAAGAACGGATATTTTTCATCTTGCGAAAAAATATAGCTCGTAAAAAGATTATTATTGATGAGAATGTCAATCTTTGAGTTAAATTTCTGGGCAACGATTTTGGTTTGAGCAAACGAATTAACGCACATCAAAAATATCAAAAAGAGCATTATTTTTAGTTTCATTTAATCTTAGATTTTGCCATTTCCAGTGCTTTGGTCGTGGTATAATATTTTACGAGCATATTTGGCACTTCCCAATCGGGCAATTTATTGGCTGCTTGGTACTGTAAGAAACGCTCCATTACTTCGCCAAAGTGTGCTTCGTGTCCTGTCCGATAGTTAGCTGGAATTTCAACCGACCACTCCGCTCCCTGTTTCACTAAATTGATTCCAGCATATTTTAATTTCAAACGCTCAAACGCTTTATTTAACTCGGTTTCTGTCAGATTTATAGGTTTTATATAAAGTTGGGGCGTAAATTTCTCGGCTTTGCCTTGTCTAATTTCGAGATTAGCTTTCGTGCCACGCATCATTGAATAGTGCGTATCGCCACCTTCGGGCGTGCTATAATTCCATAAAACTTTGACCTTTGCGTTTACGCCACGCAACTGATAGTTTATTTCGCCATTGGCAAATACATTCAAAACTGTATCATTTTTAACATCTTTTTTAAGAAATTCGGGGAAACTCGACACGCCCGTAATAGCCGAAAACTGTCCCAAATTCATCGGCGTTGCCCAACGTTTCACTGCATTGATTTTGACATCTTTTTCGGACAAAATCTGTTCGGGAAAAGCCGCCCACTGCACCAAATCGACTAAGTGGCTCGTAACATCAACGATACCCTCGCCTTGCTGCGAAACGTCCATGAACCAAGTCGGGCGTTTGAGCGGACTTCCCGAAACATACTTAAAAAAATGATGGACACTTTCCTTGATAATTGCGGGATTTTTGGGCGTTCCGTTTTCTAATTTACCAAAAATGGCTGGTATTTGTGATAATTCCTTTTGCAGAACCGTAGTAATTTCGGAGCGTTCGGTCATAATATCATATAGCAAGGTATTGTTTTTTTGGGCAGTTATGAAGGCTTTTTTGAGTAATTCGTAGCCTTTTGTGTCGATACACATCGGTTTATCGGCCAAAACATTCATTCCCACCTCAGTTATTTTTAAAATATACTCAGTTTTTTTGCGATTATTTCCTGACAAAATCAATACATTTCCCTGTTTTTCGGTAATCATTTTTTCAAAAAAATCACTACCTTCATACACTTTTTCCTGCCAATTAGTAGGGTTTTTGGCACGGGCATTATAGCTTTCGATACGTTTGAGATGGTCTTGTAAATCCTGCCCAGCGGGAGCGTAAACATTCACTACGGGACTTACATTGTCGTAGCTTTTATTCTGAACCAAAGCTGCATGAAAATGCCCAGGGTCGAGGGTGATAAACTGAACGGGTTTGGTTTGGGCCATCAGAGTTGTAGATATAAATAGCATTAAACCATGTAAATAATTTCTTGACATTTATAGACGCATTTAATTGAGTAGTTAAATTTATTCTAAATATAGTGCTACTTTTTGTATGATTATTCGGTAGGGATAAAAAAATATTGGAAATTGCTGAATTTTTATCAATCAAGAAGTTTTCTAATTTTAATAATCGGGTTTAAATAATTTTCAATACTTTTAGTAGAAATTTAGTATTTCAGATTCACCAAATTTATTCATGAAACTTAACGGATTCATTTGCAAAATCACGATATTGTTCACTCAGTCGATTAAACAAGTTTCACTAAACCAATGTCCACAATGGTCACCTGTCACATCAAGTATATAATTGACCCATTCCAAGTTCCTGTTTTTGAAGACTACGGCAAACGTTGGATAAAATTAGTGAATCGCTTCGGGGGCATTCACCACGGGTATTTTTTGCCAAGCGAAGGAGCTAATAATGTCGCTTACGCCCTGTTTAGCTTTGAAAGTTTGACAGTTTACGAAAATTATCGGAAAGCAATCTTACAAGATGCCGAATGTTTGGAAGCCTTCAAGCTGGCAATCGATTCTCGCTGTATTTTGAGTTACGAACGAACCTTCTTGAACCCCGTTTTTGAATAAATTTCAACAAAATGAATTACAGAAAATTAGGAAAAACCAATTTTGAAATCTCCGACATCAGCCTCGGAACTTGGCAAGTAGGCGGCAAATGGGGCGATGATTTTAGCCACGCAACGGCCGAAAAAATACTAAATACTGCCGTTGATGCGGGCGTAAACTTTATTGATACTGCCGATGTCTATGGCAATGGAGAAAGCGAACGAGCCGTTGGAAAATTTATCAAGAGTCGTTCGGAGCAAATTTACGTCGCAACCAAGTGTGGCCGTCAGCTAAATCCGCACGTGAGCGAGGCCTATAAACCTATAGTTTTACGTCAATTCGTAGAAAATAGCCTCAAAAATATGGGACTCGAAACCCTTGATTTGATTCAACTGCATTGCCCACCGACGGAGGTTTATTACCGTCCCGAAATCTTTGAAATATTTGATAGATTGAAAGACGAAGGTAAGATTTTGAACCTCGGTATTAGCGTTGAAAAAGTGGAGGAAGCACTCAAAGGTATTGAATTTGAAAACGTAATGAGTGTCCAGATTATCTTTAATATTTTTAGGCAAAGACCTGCCGAACTCTTTTTTGAGCAAGCCCGCCGAAAGAACATTGGAGTAATTGTGCGGGTGCCTTTGGCAAGTGGACTTTTGACGGGAAGTTTCTCAAAAACCTCTGCCTTTACTGGTGGTGATCACCGAAATTTTAACCGAAACGGCGAAGTTTTTGACAAAGGCGAAACTTTTTCGGGCATTGATTACGAAACAGGGCTTGCGGCAGTTGAAGAATTAAAAACTCAGTTTCCTCGATTAGATAATTTAGCAC
>JANNEN010000453.1:0-13130 GCA_031378715.1 Emticicia sp. | reverse complement strand
GCGGAAGATATTTTCAGAATAAAACTTTTTCCTTCAATAAAGCCCGAACCCGTGGCGATTATTTCGGGAATGGTGCTGAATGCGTTTGATAAAAAACCGATGTCGGCCGATGTCGTGATGGAACTCTTGAATGATAGCACGGGCGGAAAAGACCGAATCGTGGCGGAGTTTGACCCCGAAACGGGCGAGTATAAAATGGTCGTTCCGCTTAAAAAAATGTACAGCCTAAATGCCTCCAAAAAAGGATTCATGAGCATCAGCGAAAGCCTTGACCTGACGAAAGACCGTCGTTTTAGGGAAATCAAGAAGAATATCAACTTGATTCCTGTAAAAGAAGGACAAACGATGATATTGAATAACTTGTTTTTTAACCAAAGTAAGTTTGATATTTTATCGGCTTCCTACCCCGAACTTGACCGAATTATTGAACTCATGCAAGAGTACGCCACCATGGAGGTAATCATTGCGGGGCATACCGACGGAAGCGACGGCAATATGCTGCTCAACGTAAAGCTGTCGCAAGACCGAGCCAATGAGGTAAAAAAATACTTGGTCGAACGGGGGCAGATCGACACCAAGCGTATCCAAACCAAAGGCTGGGGGCAGTCGCAACCCATTGCGAGCAATGCCTCGGAAGAAACCCGCAAGAAAAACCGCAGGGTTGAGTTTACGATTTTGAAATTATAATTCTTCTTTTTTACGTTTTTCATCTATCAAATTGACTACTTATACAAAAAAAATATTTTGCTTATCACTGCTTTTTGTACCGATTGTAGTTTTCTGCTTGTGTTTCCAAAAATACGCCCTTAATATCCCGCACTGGGACGATTTTGCGGTCAGAAATTCGTTGGCTCAAATCCTCGAAAGTGGTTCTTTTCTCGAAAAACTAAAACTTTTTTTTGCCCAACACAACGAACACCGTATCGTGCTGACCCGTATTTTAGCGTATTTGATTTACGTTTTTGAAGGTACACTAAACCTGAAATCCCTCATGATTTTTGGTATTGGAGCATTGCTGGGCATATTATATGTATTTTACGCTTTCTTGAAAAAACACAATTATCCACTCATCACGCTGATTCCGATTTCGTTTGTTTTATTCAATGTCGGTTTGTATGAAAATACGTTTTGGGGCATGGCTTCAATTCAAAATTTTGGGGTGATTTTTTTGGCTTTTTTGACCTTTTACTGGCTCATAATTTCGATTGAAGTTCAGCACAAAAACTATTTTTATTTTGCCCTTTTTTCTTGCCTTTTGGGGGTATTTACGAGTAGTAATGGTATTTTGATTCCAGGGATTGGTTGCTTAATTTTAATCTTTCAATCAAGAAAAAGAGGATTTCTACTCTGGTTAGGTAGTTCATTAATATTTATACCTGGCTTTTTCTATGGTTTCACTAAAAATCCTGATGGAGGGATAAAAGTAACCCTTACCGACACAAAAACTTTGCTCAAAGGGCTACTGGTAACGGTTGGTAGTGTGTTTGATGTAAAAGCGATTTTGCCCAACAAACAGCTTTACTTTTCGATGATTTTTGGGTGTGTTTTGATTTTACTTTTAGGTGTAGTTTGTACTATGGTAATATTAAAAAAGTACAATTCTTGGAAAACTTCCGAACAAAACATTGAGAATGAACAGTATGAAGTTTTTCTTTTGGCTTGCATTGCTTTTATCGGGATTACGAGCGTGGGTATTGTGCTGGCTCGAATTTCGTTTGGCATTGAGATTTTGCTGACGAGTAAATACAAAATCTATTCGGTACTTACGGTCATTATGGTATATTTAATGCTGCTTGGTTTGATCTCAAAAAAACAACAAAATTCGTCCATTTGGCTATCGGTTTTATTGAGCATTAGCTTTAATGTTTATACCTACATCTCTGACTATCAAGACATTAGGTTGCTCGCACAAGAGCGAATTTGTGACCAATTTAAGCAGCAAGTCAGTGATAAAACGTTTCCAAGTGCAGGGGTTATGGCTCGGTTGCAGCGAGTCGAAAAATCGTTTTATCATTCAAAAATCACTGAAATTGATACGCTACCGATGCCATTAAATGTGACCGAACGTCTGAATGATTTTGAACTTAAATTATCCAAAAATACCATCGAAATCGACCTTTCATCAGCCGAGGCGGGGGTTTATTTTGTATTAAAATCAAGAAAAAACGTTTATTTATTTCCCTCTCGTATCGAATCTGCTGGAAACAAGGCCTTTTTAAAATTTGATTTTTTGGTCAATAATAGACTTAAAGTTGATAACTTTATGGCAAATATTAGTAAATTATACATCAAGTCCGATACCTATAAAGTTGGTGTTATTTGGGTTGAAAACAACACTAAAAATCTCACTTGGAGTACACAAAGCATTGATATTAAGGAGATTACAAAAACAAAAATACCACAAAACTGGTAATTATAGTAACAAGAATGACTCAAAATACTCCAAATACAACGTACTTAAAGCAATTAGACGGGCTGCGGCTCGTGGCAGTTTCGATGGTGCTGATTGACCACTGGTCGGGCGATGCCATCGGCTTTCCGATTAGTTATTTGGGCGTTTGTCTGTTTTTTGTATTAAGTGGATTTCTTATTACTCGCATCTTGCTACAAGCCAAAGAGAAAGATGCAAACTTAGGACGTTCGCACGGATTTTCTCTGAAACAATTTTTCATTCGCCGAACGGTCAGGATTTTTCCCGTTTATTATCTCACGATTTTGGTTTTGTTTATCTTAAATGTTGAGCCAATTCGTGAAAAGATTTGGTGGTACCTCACCTACTCGACCAATATTTATATCGCCATCAAACAGACTTGGCTCGGGTCGAGCGATCATCTTTGGTCGTTGGCGGTTGAAGAGCAATTTTATTTGTTTTTTCCGTTTGTGGTCTTCTTTACTCCTGCCCGATATTTAACCAAAATCTTGTCAGGATTCATCGTTTTCTCGGTGCTACTTAGATTGTTTTTCTACCTTAACGGCACTTCTTGGGTAACTCCATACGTGCTTATGCCTACTTGCTTGGACGCTTTCGGGATTGGCGGAATGTTTGCTTATTTTTATTTTAACAAAAACGAAACGGCTAAACGCCTCATTACCAATAAGTTATTGTTAGGTTTGAGTTTGGGGCTGTACGTTGGTGTCGTGGTTTGGGGCAAACAATTTACCGAAGGACACAACGTTATTACCGTCGTTTTTCTGAGACTTTTTGAGTCAATTCTATCCTTATTTTTAGTAGGAAATGCAGTATATGGCTTTGGCGGAATCACGAAGCATTTCTTGGAAAATAGCACCAGCGTTTACCTCGGACGCATCAGCTACGGTATTTATGTTTTTCATAATTTTATCTATAATCCTTACCACTCTTCGGCTACGCACCCCGTTGTTCGATTGATTAATAAACTCCCGATTATTGCCGAAAACTTGCCATTGAAAATTATCTTTCTTTATCTTTTCACTGTTTTGGTGGCAAGCATTTCTTGGTTTTTAATTGAAAAACCTATTAATCGCTGGAAGGATAGGTTTGGGTATTGAGAAGAAAGAAACGAACAAAACCTATTTTACTACCTTGTGGGTATATAGTTTTTCTCCATCAAAAACCCTCAAAAAATATATTCCTTCACTAATATTTCGTACATCAAGCACGAACGTTTCGACGGTAACTACTTGATTTTCAATAATTTGCAGAATTTTACCTTTACTGTCAATCAATTCAATCTTGATGATTCGGGCTTGGTTTTGTAACGGAAAAGCAATATTTATGAAGTCATTTGCGGGATTTGGAAATACTTTTACGTCAAATTTTTGTTCGGGAATCGACTCCGTATCCGTCACCACGAATCCATTAAGTCCGTTGATTTGCCAGCCCATTTCGTTAAGACAATTAAGCAAAAGCTCACCAGGGTTTTGATTCACTTCGGCGGCTCGTACACTGGGCGACATCAACGAATTGGGCGAACCGACGGTGTAGGTACTTTCGTCAAAGTGACTAAAACTCGACCCACTTTTATACGGTGACGGGGCATATAGTCGAGGTAAGACGGAAGCAAATTTGGGATTTTTCAAGCCAAAAAATAGAGCATTGCTGGTCATTGAGTTCTTTAAATCTTGCGATGGATTGCCGTAAATACCCGTATTTGTCAGATTGATTTTTCGTGAATCTTGCACAAAAACATCAAATACGTAGGCACTCCCCGACTGCCCATATTGTCCTTGCAGGCCATTCGTAAGCACACTCATCGAAGACGAAAACCCCAGTCCATGGGCGATTTCGTGGAGCATCACCGTTACCATGTCGTATTTTCCTGCTTGGGGTCGGGCATCGAGTCCGAAATACCAATTTACGTTGGCATTGAGCGAAACTGTCATCTCGAAATCTCCTGCGTTCAAATCTTTTCCCGACAAAGCCTCGGCCAAAGGAGCGGGATACCAAACATTAGCGTAGGGCAGATTAGGCACACCCGCACTGGTTTTATAGATACGGGTAGCCCCCGTTTCGGCCAAAACCGAGCCACCGAGCGAGCTTGACCAAGTGGCTTTTACTCTTATTATTTGTGACGAAATAAGGTACTTTTCCCAAATATTGATGGCAGCCTCGAAGGCAGTTTTTGCACTGGCAGGAAAGTCAATGTAGGTCACTTCGATGTTGGACGTAACTGCCATACGAGCACTGGTCGTAGCAAAATCGGGCGGTAGAATGGTGGTAAAACTATTTTGCTCTGACAAATAACAAACCACAGGCCTGGCAGGCATTGAATCTTGCGAGAATGCTTTTGACAGAAATATTAGGTAAATACTGAGGGTGATAAAAAAACGCATTGGCTTGTTAGTTGAAAGAAATATGGCTACTTCATTAGACGAAATTTTGCACCAAAAGATTGCACTTTAACCAAAAAAACTCCCCTCTTGCAAGGGGAGCGAACTACACACGGGGTGCAGTATTGCGAAATTCGTCTTTCCTGACAATTTAGATTAGAACCCTTTCACAAATGAATTATAACCGAGTTGCTCCATTTTCTTTTGGGTGTCTTCGGCGTTAGTTTTATCTTCAAATAAGCCATATACTACTCGGTAAACCATTGGCTTATCGGCTGATTTGCTGACTTGAATAAATATTTTTTCAATTTCGGTTTCGCCATTTTTGGCTAATTTTGTGGCAAATTCTTTGGCGGCTTTTAGTTGTCCGAAAGCGGCTATTTGTAGGCCAAATCCTGCTAAATCTTGCATTTTTCCGTTCAAATCATATACATGATTAATATCGAAGCCTTCTAATTTTGTTGTTTCCACCTCGACTTCTCTTTCCTTGATTGTTTTTTTCAAAGCTGGTGTAGCAACATTATTAGCAGTCGAAGCGTCGGCGGTTGCCCAAAAACGTTCTACTTCATCATCGCCCTGAATCTCCTGCACTTTTACTTTGGCTTTGCCTGATTTCGCTCCGATTTCGTCCATGGCACTTTTGGTTACATTTGCCATTGCGTTGTTATCGCTTGCTTTTACTCTATCGCTGATGCGTACGACGACCGATTTTCCGTTTTCGGTATTGGTCAATTTCACTTTCTTATTAAACGACATGACAGCTTTTTCTTCCTTTACTGTCGGGACATTGCTCACTTTGAGATCATCTGCTAAACTGGCGGTTACTTCCTGAGCTTGACCTGCGAAAGTTACGCTTGCCAAAACTGCTGCGAAAAAATAGTTAAACTGTGCTTTCATAGGAATATTATTTATGAGTTTTTTGTACTGCTTGTTTTATGATTAAGCGGTGTCAAATAGCGTGCCAAATTAATATTTATTCATAAAAAAACTCACGAGAGCGTTTCTCGTGAGTTTTTTTATGTTTTCGGTGAACAAATATTCATCGACCATTGACAGTTGTCTATCGACTTTTATCTGAATTCTTTTACAAATGGTGAGTATCCCAAAGAAAGAAAATTTCTTTGCTTCTCACGAGCGGATTCGTCCGATTTCAATAATCCAAAATAAACTTTATAGAATATTTTCTCAGGGTTTGTAACCGTGTATATAAATAGCTGACGCTTCTCGGCATCGCCTTTGTGAGCTATTTTTAGGGCATATTCCTTGGCCACGGTGAGGTCAGAAAATGATGCCAATTGTAGAGCATAGCCAATCAAATCCTTTTTTTCTTTGACATAAACAAAGTTATCATCGTTAAATTTGGTACTTGAAACCTCTATTTCCTTGATATTTAACGTATTTTCGGTACCAAATTCGTCATTTTCTATTTCTTGCACCAACACACGAGCTTTTCCTGACTGAATATTACTTGACTGCTCGGTGGTAGTTTTTGATATAATAATAATCTTATCAGATCCGTCCTTTGGGTGAATGATTGAACCTGAATTAGAAACATTAGCAATGGCAAAACTCAGATTACTAACGGTGAGGACGGCGGCTATCAAAACTTTTCTCATGTCTTTTTTTTTGTTTGAATATGATTAAGTGGTTGCAAACTTCGTGCTAAACTTGTTTCTTAGAAGAAAAAAAAAGAAATTTGAAGAATATTTCTTTAACCTTTTACAAACGTTTACGAATGGTGGTTTGCGTAAAAACTCCCGTACACCACTCGTGTGGCCTCCCTTAAATCTATGAAAAATCATTTTCCCTTTCCCGCCGTTGGTCAAAGCCGTGCGATTGTGGAACGTATCTCGCCCGAACTTGACGGTGGACGTTTTGCCTGCAAAGCCATTATTGATGAAACAATCACCGTCGAAGCCGATATTCTGATTGATGGCCATGATAGCGTAGCGGCTCGACTGTTGTTCAAACATGAATCGGATAGAAATTGGAGCGAAGTTGCGATGTCAGACATGGGAAACGACCGCTGGGTGGGGCGATTCGTGGTTGAGAAACAAGGATTTTACACTTATACCGTCGAAGCATGGGTTGATCATGTTGCAAGCTGGCAACACGAGGTGGACTTGAAGGTACGTGATGGCCAGCGACTTAGCGTCGAAATGATGCAAGGGGAATTATTTTTGAATGGCATGGCAAAAATTGCGAAAGGCAATGATAAAAAAGCCTTGCAGGAAGCAGCCAAAGCCATGAAAGCATCGTATGGGGCTGACGAAAGCCGCTATGACGAAGCGATTCAACTTGCGATGAGCAACCAGATGTACGAGTGGCTCACGAAATATCCCGAGCGGCAGTCGGCTTATCGATATCAAGAACTTAAAATGTACGTTGATCGCAAAGCGGCGGGTTTTTCGGCGTGGTATTCGATGTTTCCTCGTTCGGCAGCCCGTGAAATTGGGCAGCACGGCACATTTAAAGATGTCGAAAATCTACTCCCACGCATCGCTGAGATGGGTTTTGATGTGCTTTATCTACCTCCTATTCACCCAATCGGCACAACGCACCGCAAAGGAAAAAACAATACCGTCAATGCCAATGATGAAGATGCAGGCGTGCCTTATGGCATTGGTTCGGCCGAGGGCGGACACACTGCTATTCATTCGGAGTTAGGAAATTTGGCGGATTTTAAGCATTTGGTTGAAGAATGTAAAAAGTACGGTATTGAAATTGCGATGGATTTGGCGATTCAATGTTCGCCCGACCACCCTTGGGTAAAAGACCACCCCGACTGGTTTAAGATTTTGCCCGATGGTACGATTAAATATGCCGAAAATCCGCCCAAGAAATACCAAGATATTTATCCCGTAAATTTTGAAACCGAAGACTGGCAAAACCTTTGGCAAGAACTCAAATCGGTGATACAGACGTGGGCCGAATGGGGCGTAAAAATCATTCGGGTTGATAATCCGCACACCAAATCGTTTTGTTTTTGGGAGTGGGTCATTGCCGAAATCAAGCACGAACACCCCGACATGATTTTCTTGGCCGAGGCATTCACGAAGCCAAAGGTAATGCAGCAATTAGCCAAATTGGGCTACTCGCAGTCATATACCTACTACGTGTGGCGAACCAAGAAAGCAGAACTCGTTGCATACATGACCGAGCTGACGAAGGGTGAAATGAAGCATTATTTTCGACCGAATTTTTGGCCAAATACGCACGACATTGACCCGTATATGCTCCAAACGGGGCATGAGCCGCTGTTTTTGATTCGCTATTTCATGGCGGCTACCCTTGTGGGCAACTACGGAATATTTGGCCCGAGCTACGAATATCTTTATCATGCTCCATACCCTGGCAAGGAAGAATACGCTTTTTCGGAGAAATACGAAATCAAATGGTGGAACTGGGAACACCGCAATAAATTGACGTACATTATCACCCAAGTAAACCGAATCCGTAAGGAAAATTTGGCTTTTCACGATACTAATAATATTGATTTTTGTGAAGTGGCTAACGACCAGTTGCTGGCTTATCTGAAAATAACGAATAACAATAAAATTTTGTGCATCACGAGCCTCGATGGTAACAACCGACAAGGGGGACTTGTGAAGATTCCGCTCTGGAAAATCGGCAAAAACAACTGGGAAAGCTACCGAGTGCATGACCTACTTTCGGGAGCAAGCTATATCTGGAAAAGCGACACCAACTTTGTGGAACTCGACCCAAATATCCTGCCGTTTCATTTGTTTAGGATTGAGGATATTTAACGAGATTTACTCAATTCTTTTATCAAACCGTACTATCATAACGTGGGGTAGTGCGGTTTTTCATTTTTGGTAATTGGGTATGATGTTACGAGCGACACACGAACATTGTGGACAGACTAAAAATAAATCACGTATTATAAAAGAATTTGTACCTTTGCAATTCATTGAGGCTAAAAGAAAATTGACTAAATGAACAAAGCAAATTAAGATGCAATATAAATTTATAGACTTATTCGCAGGAATTGGCGGTTTTAGGCAAGGCTTTGAAGATGTTGGTTTTAGGTGCGTTTTCACGTCAGAAATGAATACGCCATGCCAACAAGTTTATGAAAAAAACTTTGGCGATAAACCCTTTGGAGATATTACTAAGATAGACCCAGAAGGCATTCCAGATTTCGATATTTTGTTAGGTGGTTTTCCTTGCCAACCGTTCAGTATTTCAGGAAGAAAAATGGGTTTTGAAGATACCAGAGGTACTTTATTCTTCGATATTTGCCAAATTATTGATAAAAAACAACCAAGTGTGGTAGTTTTAGAAAATGTAAAACATTTAATTCATCACGACAAAAAAAGAACTTTCACAACAATTCTGAGAGCCTTAATGGATTTAGGTTATAATGTAACACACAAAATATTGAACGCCAAAGATTTTGGACTTCCACAAAATAGAGAACGGATTTTTATTATAGCAACCAAGAAACATTATTTTGATTTTGCAAAACTAAAAAGAAAAAAGAAAGTTTTTCTGAGAGATTTTTTAGACAAAGAAGGTAGTTTTGAATTTATTGACAAATCAGAATACACCCTAATTGACACACCAAAAAATCAGGAAAGTGGATTGATTTTTGTAGGTTATCGAAACAAAAATATTTGGAAAAAAGGCGTTAGAGAGAATACTGAGCATCTTTCAAGAGTTCATCGCCAACCCAATAGAATATATTCCATAGACGGAACACACCCAACTATTCCTTCGCAAGAAACATCAGGAAGATTTTTTATTTATATTCCAGAATTAGACGCTGTTAGGAAATTAACAATCAACGAATGTTATAGAATTATGGGCTTTCAGTCTGATTTTGTTAAACATTCAGTTGTTGGAGAACAATACAAGCAAATTGGCAATTCTGTGGCTATTCCTGTAATTAGAGCAATTGCCGAAAGTATCAAAGAACAAAAATTGTTAATAGATGAACCACAAAGACAAATTATTGGAGATTTACAAACTCTCTTATTCGCCTACTGATATTGATGATGTAAATGGCGAAACCCAAGAGTTTATAAAATCTATTGGTAGTAAAATAAAAACGCAAAAAGGTGTTTTTACAGTTTTGGTTACTTTAATAACACATAAAATTATTGAACCAACACAAGATATTAGAAAACATCAATCAAGTATGACAGGTGGTTTTTCTGGGCGAACAATTGATAATAATTTTATCACGCCAACATTAAAAGAACTTGGTTTGCCATCAATGGCTGAAAGTGGTTGGCTAACTCGTTCTTTGGAGCAACCTTATCCATATAATTTAGACTACAATGGAAAAATAAGTGATAAGGTTGTCAAAGAAGCATTCTTGAATGTACTTGACTTTGTTGAAAAGAATCCAAAATCTGCAAAAAATATACTTCGTTTGTTATTGTTTGAAGCAACTCAATCAAAAAATAATTCGATTGTAACAATTATTCCATTAGAAAATCCCGAAAATCTAACAATCTCAACTATTATTGATGCGTTAGACGAACATTTTAGGACCAAATATGATACTCATGGAGGTTCAAAACTTCCAGTATTAGCATTTTTTGCCATTTATCAATGTTTGATAAATGAAATAGGACGCTACAAAAACTGCACTTTGGCAAACATGGGAAGTCATACAGCATCTGACCGAACTTCAAAATCGGCAGGCGATATTGAGATTTTCAAGAAGAAAGAACTATTTGAAGCCATTGAAATAAAATTAGACAAAGCGATTGATACAACAATAATAAGAATTGCGATTGAGAAAATTGCACGTTACAACCCTAACCGATACTATATTTTGTCGTACATTGGCATAAAAGAAAGCGATAAATTAGAAATTACTGACTTGATAAATAAATTGAAATTAGAACACGGTTGCCAAATAATCATAAACGGACTTTTGCCTACAATCAAGTATTATTTACGTTTAATTACGTCATTGGACGAGTTCGTTACAAATTATAACCAACTCATTGAGAAGGACACAGAAATCAAGAAAATTCACAAAGAAAAGTGGAATGAACTGATAACAAGGCACTTGACTTAAAAAAGCACTATGCCCAATATAGTAACTGTTCGCCACTGCGATTATGAAAAATGGCAGAACCGTCTTAATTAAGCAGCAGTACATTAATAAACATTTGTACAGTCGGACGGAATACTATGAACGGGGCCGCCCGTGCGGCAGTTGGATGTAACTCAATCGCACGGGCGACCCCGTTTGAAACAAAAGCAAGCACAGGTTATGGGCAGACGAGTGCTAAATACCCCCTTCTTCATAAATACTTGTACGTGAACAGAAACTTTCCTACATTTATTAACATTTTCAGCAAAACACCATGAAAAATACATCCCTTCTTGCTCAACTAACCGAAAAAAATATTATTTCGGCAGAACAAGTCACCCAAATAGAAACCCACGAGGCTACTCAGCCATTTTCGATTCATTGGGAACTTCGTTTCTTGCTTTATTTGGGTATCACGCTCCTGAGTACAGGTATTGGCACAGTGATTTATCAGAATATTGACACCATCGGGCATGGTGTGCTGGTTAGTTTAGTGGCGTTGGTTTGTACGGGCTGTTTTGGCTATGCTTTTTGGCATAAAAAACCTTTTTCGTGGAGTGAACACCCCGAAACCAGTAATTTGGAGGATTTTGCCCTGCTTGGTGGCTGCATAACTTTTTTAAGTTTGGAGGGCTATCTCCAATATCAGTATAATATTTTTGGCACTCGCTACGGTCTGGCGGCATTTCTACCCGCCGTATTGTTTTTCTTCTGTGCCTATTATTTCGATCATCGGGGCGTATTGTCGATGGCAATTACGGCATTGGCATCTTGGGTTGGTGTGAATATTACACCCCTAAAATTACTCGAAAATAATGATTTTAATGGTAAAAATTTGGCAATTACGGCTATTTTGTTGGGTATATTTTTGCTTGCCGTTGGCTGGCTTACCGCCCGAAAAGACTGGAAAAAACATTTCACTTTTACTTACTTTACCCTCGGCGGAAACTTGGCATTAGCTGCCACAGCATTTGCCCTATTTAACTTCGATTTGAAGCTAATTTATGCCATAATTACTGCTGTTTTGTGTTATTTGAGCATTACTTACGCTCGCCAAAAACACTCCTATTTGTTTATGCTCATGGGCGTAATATATGGTTATGTTGCTTTTACGTATTGCTTTTTTGAAATACTTCCCCAAAATATTGACCCTATGATGCCTATGTTTTATTTTATGCTTTCGGCGGCGGGAGTGATTGCATTTTTAGTAAATCTCAAACAAATAATCGGGCTAAAAAAATGAAAAAAGCATATAACGAAACCTGGGTGGCTAATATCCACAACCAAGATGTGATGAATGATTGGCACGCCCAAAAACTGCTGACCGATGAGCAGCATACGGCAGCCCACCAGGCATTTCCTGTAGGATTTAAACAATCGAATGCTTTCGTAAAAATAGGACTATTCCTATTTACTTCGATTGCTTCATCGTCGAGTTTGGGATTTATTTCCTTGTTTTTAGTTGCTATAATTGGCGACTCAATCTATGGCTACTCTGTCATTAGTCTAATATACGGCGGCGGTTTTTTGTATGTACTTGAATTTTTTATCAAGAAAGAAAATTTCTACCGATCGGGTGTTGATAACGCTTTGCTTTATGCCGCACTTGGTTCGATATTCGGAGCATTTTTGGTTTTTACTGAGCTTGGTTTACCCGCATGGAGCTACTGTTTATTGGCTTTGGTAGTACTTATTCCTGCACTCTTACGTTATGCTGACCCGCTCGTGGCCATTGGTACTTACTTGACTTTCGTGGCATTTTGTGTCTTGGTCGTCACCAAGTTTCCGATAGGCAAAGTAATCATACCATTTGTGATAATGTTTATTTCGGCAGGAAGCTACTGGTTGATGCAATATTGGAAACGAATAGATACGGGACGTTATTATGCTGATAATCAAGATGTTATTTCGATTTTAGCCTTGACAACGTTCTATATAGGTGGAAATTATTGGGTCGTACGTGAAGGAAATGCCTTGCTTAATGATTTGAGCGAATCGGTGCAAATTGCTTTTGCTCAACTATTTTACTTTTTTACGGCAGCCATTCCAATTTTATATGTTGCATTGGGTTTACGCAAACATGACCACAAATTAATAATCGTGGGCATGGCAACTTTTGCTTTTTCGATTTTCACTTATCGTTCTTATTTTTCTACGCTACCGCCCGAATGGGCTTTAACTATCAGTGGGGCGGCTCTCGTAATTGGCTGTGTTTTGGCAATAAAATTATTGAAACCTAAAAAATTTG
>JANNEN010000412.1:0-1502 GCA_031378715.1 Emticicia sp. | reverse complement strand
TATGGCTTCCATCAAAATAGGGTAATGGCTTAATTGAATCTGCATCTATAAAAAAGTTTCCATTTCGTATAGAAAAATTTTCGATTTTTAATGATATATTTCCACCATTAAAATACATTGCGGTATCGATCTTTGCTGGTTTCTTCTTCAATAATTCATCAGGACGTAAAGGTGTTAATTGCTGAATTTTGATAAATGGGTTATCTATTTTTATGGTGTTAACGAAAAATTCTTTTTTTGTTAAATCTATATTTTCTGCTTCAAGTAATAAACTGCCAATTGTAACATTTATGATTTCTCCTGCCCATTGATCTTTTTTTAGTAGGTGTACATTTTTAAAATCAATTTTTTTCAGATTTAATTTTACTCCGTTACGCTTCCTTGTTGTATCAGGACTGGCAAAAAAATCGATTATATATTGATAATTCCATACAGCGTCTTTTCGATTCATATTTATTTTGGCATCCTCAAGTCCTATAAATTTAAGATCTGCTTTGTCTTTAAAAAAAAACCAATCTGTAATCCGAATTTTAAACTGCCCGGCATAAGATGATTTGAACCGGAATTTAATTGAACCGGCTTCAAAACTACCGAGGTTAATGTAGTTGTTATCTACCCCCATACCAAACCAATCGCCTGCATTTGAATGCACAGCCCACAATTTTGTGCCCTCATAAGGAATCGGAACCGGACTGGTAATAGTGGAAATATTATTCCAATAGTTTAATACTGCATTTGTTCCATAATCCAATGATGCCGAAACAGGAGTCGTTTCTGTAAGCACTCCAAAATTTCCTGTAACTGCAACATCATTTCCAAGAACAAGCTCATCTCCCGGGTTTTGATACAGTTTAATATAGTCAACATACATTTTACCGGGTAATGGAGCAGTAATTCCATTATCGGTAAAAATACCTGTGTAACCACCTCCTACTGCAATATTTAATAATAGAAAATGAGGGGTATGAAATTCAGTAAGGTCTGGGTTAGTAGAAGTAGTAATACTATAAAACTCTACATTGTCAAGATACATTTTAATATATTGACTGGTCCAAACCATTTTGTATAAGTGATAGTCAGCAGAAAGATCCACAGTTGCATCTTTACTGCTAGTAGTGTATTCATGTCCTCCGCCTGCATTGCTCCAATGAGCAGCTGAACTAATTCTCTTATTCACAAGATTAGCAGCAATTGCTGATGCAGCACCTGCTTCCATTATGTCAATTTCACCAATGGACGGCCATGATCCTCCAATTGTACCTAGAGTCCAAAAGGCAGGCCATAATCCATTTGCCATATTTGGCAATTTTATTCGAGCCTCAACAGTGCCATATTTAAAATGTACTCTACCTTCCGTTTTTATTCTGCCAGACGTAAAAGCACTTCCGTCAAAATTTTCTCTCTTGGCTTCAATTACCAGACTTCCATTTTCAATTCTAACATTATCTGTTCTGCTGGTATAATATTCAAGTTCAGAATTGCCCCACCCCCATCCTGCTGCC
>JANNEN010000406.1:0-6046 GCA_031378715.1 Emticicia sp. | reverse complement strand
GCACAAGCGTACCATAATTATCTCTTGTGTAAGTCGGGACGAGTGGCCCGTACGCTCCTTTGAGTTTTTCTCGGCGGTCGGGTACGAGTGGAAAATTTGGAGCGTTAATGAGATCATTTTCTACATAATTCCCCGTGATATTATCAAAGTAATACGCCTCAACGAGGGCTTTTTCGCCCACACAAGTATTAGTCGAGGGCATTGTGCCTACACAATTACAGAATCCATCTTGCTGGTCGTTGGTCGTTTGGGCGTTGCCATCGTTGCAAGCCGTACCACGCACGGGGCAGGTTTGTCCACAAGCGTACTCATAGATATAATCAGAATTTACGATTGACCAAACCACCGTACTTTGCGAGGCTTTTCGCCATTGCAAACTCATAAAATCACCGCCCGAGCCTTCATAATTATACATTTCAAAGTAATAATATTGCCCCGCTACGAGTTGAACATTTACTGATGTTTGCCCCGGTTCTTTGTTGTATTGCGTGGGTTCGGTATAAGTTAATACTTCGGCACGCTTTATTTTATTGGCGGGAAGTTGGGTTGTACTCAAAAAAAACTGCACTTTATCATCACCAGTGACATTAAAAATATAGGTATCAGTTACATCAACTTTGATAAATCCCCGAATCATTGATGCAAAATAATCAGTATAGTTTACAGGAGTTTTCAAGAAGCCAAGTGTTTGTGTACCATCGGGGCGGCTCGGAAAATTTTCTAAGGCAAACAAATCAGTACTGTCGGGTGTGTTCGAGAACCCCGCCCAGAACGTCCATTGAACCTGTCGGGCTGTACCAATGCAATTTTGTGCTGAGGCAAATTGATTAATTATCAAGCAGAAAATTAAGCAATATATGTATTTATAAATATTTTTCACGGTCAAGAAATAGGTTTTAGAATTTACGACTTACGACTTACGATTTACGAAAGAAAGTAGAAGATTAATAAGTCAAACAGCCCTGCGGTTTATCATCGGTTGAGATGGTTGTTCCCGCAAAATTCATGAATCCTATCGGATAATTACTTGGGCTATAAGCATAGAAATTACTCAAATTTGGTAAAACGTAGCATAAATCGTACGGACTTACGCCATACCAAAGAGCAAGTTCGGCATACATTTCATCGGTCGAAACCGCAGGAATAAAGTTTCCTCTAAACGAAACATTCTGCTGATTACTATTGCCCACGTCCATTTTTGGGTAGCGTCCGAAGATTTTTCCACCGTTTACGGCACCGCCCATCACCATTGTATTGCCGCCCCAAGCGTGGTCAGAGCCAAGTCCGTTAGATGTAATGGTTCGGGCAAAATCCGAAATCGTGAATGTTGTCACTTTATTGGCAATGCCCAAATTGACCGTTGCTTGATAAAAATTACTGAGGGCTTTGCTAACTACTTCCAGCCTTGTGTTCAATCCTCCAATAAGGTTATCGTGCATATCCCAGCCACCGTAGTTTACAAAGAAAATCTGCCGTTTTACCCCCATTTCTTTGCTTACGCTCATCACTTTGGCAACTGCTTGGAGGTCTTTTGATAAATTATCAGCATCGAACGTCACGTTTAAATCTCGGGTATATTTTAATGCACTTTTGAAAAGTTCAAATGATTCCAAGGAGTTTTTGGTTGCTGAACTGTACGTTTTGTGTAGTAGATTAGCATAAGTTGTTGAAACCAAACTGTCGATTGCGTTGTTTCGTAGGTCGGTCATTAAACCCGAATTACTCCACCACGAAGGCAGTGCCGTGATACCAACATTTGATGGATCAACGTTATTTCCGATGGAGTATTCCGAGATATTTCGCCCCCGCTGAAAACTGTTTTTCCCACCTAAAGAGATATTCATCGAAACATCATCGTTGCTATTAGCGGCATAAAGCAAGTCGGCAATCCGACCACCAACGCCCAACGCATCACGGCTTTGCGGTACCGAAGTTTGCCATTGCATGATTTGGTCGGAATGAGAATAAAGTCCGAGGGGAAGTTTTTTCAAGCCACTGTTGTGTTCGGCTTTGTTCAAGATAGGCTCAACCAACGTACCAATATTTGACATAAAAGCCAATTTACCCGTATTGAAAAGATTTTGCACACCCACCATTTTTGGGTGAACGCCAAACTGCCCGTAGTTGCACGCCTGCCCCCGAAAACCACCGCATTGAGGGTTATTGAGTGCTAATATTGCAGGGTCAGTTGCTCCGTTCAGAATGGCAATATCCGATCGAACGGTTTTGTATTCGTTGTAGCCGTTATCTCCACCAGCGTTTGTACCCGTCGGAATCAGAATATTGTAGGAATCAATACCGCCCGAGAATAATATGCAGACCAATGCCTTGTAGTCATTGTCAATATCTAAGCCCGAGGCACTGCCACTCATTGCTCCATTGACTGCGGCAAGGCTTGTCAAGGTACTCATTAGGGTTGTTGAACCCATGGCACCGCAGCCCACTTTTCGTATAAAATCTCGTCTGTTCATAGCTATTTATTGATTAGATAATCGGGGGAAGTCATGATTAAAAAAATTGCCAAACGAACCCTTCGGTAGGCCTCATCAACTCTCGGCACGCCATTGGCATCTTGCACGTACGGCATTGATCTGATGGCTTGCGTAATGAGAGTCAAGGTTTTAGTTGAGAGTCGTCCGTTGGCCAAAATGAGGTTATATTTATCCAAAAGTTGCGGAATTTTGTCGTTTCTGGTAAGGGCATAATCAAGTACAGTATTAAATCTTGGGTCTTGATTTGGCTTGTAGGTTTCGTTATTGAATAAGCCGTAATAATCAGTAGGGTCATCGCCAACGAGCCAATCGTTGAGGGCATTAAAATAGCCCGTGAGGTTCTGTGAGCCTAATAATTGAAATTCTGGACCAACCTTACCCGCATCTTTCAGGGGGCCATTGGGCATATAATCGGGGCTAAAAAAATTAAAAACCGAGTTAGCCGAAAGTGGGCGTTGTTCGGTTTTTTCATAAACTTTTACCATTACATTTCGATAAATACCTCCCGTGGCTTCGAGGTTTAGCCCTTTCACCAAATTCATGTATCGCACAAAAGGTTCTCGCAACATTCCGAATGTTTCGGTATCATCACCCCCGCAGTTTCGGGCATCGGGGTCGAGCAGTATTGCCTTTACAACGGCCTTCAAATCACCCCGAACGCCACTGCCATTATTATTAAAAATACTTGCAATTCGTTGAATATACGCAGGGCTTGGGTTAGAGGTTACAAATCTTTGAATCAAGCGGCGGGATAAAAACGGTCCGACGTTTGGGTGGTTGAAGATAATATCAATAGCTTCCTGTATGTCGGCTTCACCTTGCATGGCGGTTCGGGTGGCGTTCGGGTCAATGGTCGAACCAAGAAAAGTCTTTGCTCCTCGTTCGTGTCCATCAACGATGCGGGGGTTGGTTTTCCATGTATTGCGTTTGGCATCGCTCGAATCCAGCCCAAAAAATTTCATGCGAAGCGTATAACTCCAATAATTTTTTTGTCTATCTCCCAAATACGTTACATCGCCCCACGAAAGTCCTGTGAAAACTTTAGCCAGTGCCGCAATATCATCATTGTTATAGGTCGGAATTGATTTATTATTGGCATCTTTCATTTCCGTGCCGTCGATATTCAGTTTATACAAACCAATCGAAAACAACTGCATTACCTCACGGGCATAGTTTTCATCGGGATAAATTTGCTTGGCGGCATCAGTGGCATGATTATTTAGGTACGTCAGGTACGAACCCATGGCGGGGTGGTAGGTGACTTTCTCCAAAAGGGTGCGATAGTTTCCGAAGGAATTATCCATTAGCACATCATAATAACTCGCCAGTGCGTACGGATTATCACTAAATGCCGATACCCGTGAAGCCACAAAAAACTCGCTCAATGCAAAGGCCGTTCGCCAACGTAATAGGTCGGGAGTAGTCATTGATCCTTGAAACCACGCAATATCAAAATGCCAACTGCTTAGGAACACATTGTTGAGGTTGTTGGTAGTAGTATTATTTTTTATATTGAGCGAATCAACGATAGATTGGTGAAGATTTTGGACGTAAGGTTGCAATCGAAAACTATTGGGTAAGGCCACTTGGTCGTCCAACCATTTTTCGATGCCTTGGTTGGCTACTTTCTGAATTTCGGCGGTGGTGCTACCGAATGTAGCCTGTGATAAAAACCTCGAAGCGGCACTTTGATTGGGCAAAAAACCGCTACTACTTAGCGTTTGCTGCCCGCTTGTATTGGTTGAGCTGGACGTTACGGTCACATTTCGGGCATTGCCCATGCCGAAAGTAATTCGTTGCTGGCCAATAGCGTAGGAGGAATAGACGCAAAGCAGTAGCACGAGAAGTGTAATTCTTTTTGTTTGCATAGCTTATTTTATTTAGGAAACGGTTGATTCTTGCAATCAAAAGTGGACTTCAAAGAATAATTGAATTATTGTTTTTTGAAATCATACTTAAATTTGTAATGTAGCAGTTTGTTGTTTTTCGTAACTATGGGAAACAAAACCCTTGAAAAGGAAGACTAAGTTAAAGTGTTTGCAAATTTACAAATAAATTTTGTCGAACATAATTTATTTCAACAATTTTCGGCGATATTTTTGAAGAGGTGTTATCTTAGACATAGCTTGTTCAAATAATCCACAAAAGTTCTCCTGCACTCTGGTCAGATTATGAGGTGTTGTAGTTTTATTATTTGGACAAATTCTAATCCAACTTAACTTCTAAAACTTTTACCGTAATTTGCAATTGTGAAGAAAAATTCGGTTGGTTCATTTCAAGAACTGGAAGATATTTCTTGCTTGAATTTTCCGAAAACACGCCTAATTACATCCGATTAAAAAATATTTCATTTTTGGTAGTGTATTGCATGAATCTTTAATTCAGAATGACTCTAAAACACAAAACCCTGATAATCGCTTGATTATCAGGGTTTTACTTCCGTGATCCCAACAGGATTCGAACCTGTGACCTACTGATTAGAAATCATATTTTAGCCCTCTATCTACTATCTGTTTACTTATCAATATTTACATAAAACGCTGATAATCAGTACTTTATTTACTTCTGTTTATTGTTTGTTTATCGGGAACTTGATAACTTGTAGTGATACTTGTAGTGATACTAAGTTCAGTATCACTACATTTTTTTGGTTAAATATCGTCAGAGAGTTCAATGAATTTATTTTTTTCTATCTTGCAGAAAAATGACTTTACCTGCTCAATTCTCCTAATATGTTCACATCAAATTATTTTCAAAAGCAATTTGAACCAGCAGAATACCTTGCAAAAGTCAAGTTGTTGGCTCAAGAACATGGGCTTTTTGAACTTTATTTTTACTCAAATTCTTTCATTGAAGAATTTGTTTGCCACGAAATCATCAGTTTTGATACCCGAAAAATTAATCTTGGAGAATTGCTCAAAATGTTTGTCGAGATTCTGACGGAGTTTGAAGCGATTCTCAGGGCTTTCAAAAAAGCAATTCCTGCCGATTTGGTCAAATTTGATGATTACCGAAACGATATTTTGTATGTTCTTGGTGGCATATCAAATCGGGTGTTTTCAAGTGAAGCGAAAGAGTATGCCGACTATTTATTAAGAATAATCAACGATGTTTGGTTGAATAAATTGATGCTTGATTTTGGCAAGCTCGAACGCCTTGATTCGACCGAAACTAATTATGCCTTGATGGTTTTGAATGAAGAAGTAGCATCTGGGAAGAACAAATTGACGCATTTATTTCACCTTTTAGATTTGACCATCAAACGATTTGAGTTCATCAAAAAATCAAATTTGCAAGATAGAAAACCAACGAAAGCGATTGATTCCAAAAAACAAGATTCACTCCCTCTGTTTGAAAGTTTTTTGACCAATATTTCATTTCAAACAATTAAAGAATGTTTTATTGAGCATCAAATTTGTTCTGTCAATGGAAAATTCATCACCAAAATTGGCGGGCGAAATCCATTTCCAAGTCCAATAATGATAACGTTTTTGCCAGAAATCCTATCGGGACTTTCGTTTTTTGATATTGATGCTTGGGAAGCTCAAAATTTG
>JANNEN010000401.1:0-12989 GCA_031378715.1 Emticicia sp. | reverse complement strand
CATGGCTTGGGTGCTTGATTATACGGCCTACATTTGCTGGGTGGGCGATAGTCGGTGTTATCATTTTAGACAAAGCCAAGGAACAATATTAGCCACCGAAGACCACTCTTGGGTTATGGAAATGGTGAAAAAAGGACACCTAACATTCGACCAAGCCGCTAATCACGAATACCGAAATATCATCACGCAGTGCATCGGCGACTCCGAACACCCGCCGAAGCCAGATTTTGTATCTATAAAATTAGAAAAAGGTGATAAAATATTGCTTTGCAGCGACGGATTGAATACCATGATAACCGACCCCGAAATTCATCGGCATTTGTCCCAAACCGTTAATCTTAATCTGACGATGCAGCAGCTCATTGCGGCTGCCAATCAGGCAGGGGGTGAAGACAATGTAACGGTAGCAATGCTCGAATTTTTGGAAAAACCCACCCGAAATAATGGTCGAAAAACCAAAAATTCGGTTTGGTCAAAATTTAAAAATCTGTTTAAATAAATCCTAACCCGAACGACAATGAATAATTTTACTGAAGGAGATGTTTTTCACGACCGTTATAAATTACTCAAATATTTGGGCGGTGGCGAGCTTTCGGAAGTGTGGCAGGTGCATGACCAATTGGCTGATATTGAGGTAGCCATAAAAATCTACGTTCGAGTAGGGGAGGCGGGTATCAAGCAATTTATCAAAGATTTTACCCTTACTGAGTCGCTCAATCATTCATCAATCTTGAAGCCGCACCACGTTGATGTGTTCGATAGGCGACCGTATTTGATTTTGAAATACTGCGTAAAAGGTTCAGTTTCTAACCGAATTGATGAAGAAAATGCCGAATATAAGCCTTTCGACGAAAAAGATGTCGCTACATTTATGGCACAAATCGGCGGAGCGTTGCATTATTTGCACCAAAATCAAATCTTGCACCGTGACGTAAAACCCGATAATATTTTGTTGGGTGACAATGGAGAATTTCTTTTGACTGACTTCGGTATTAGTAAAAAAGTGCGTACCACCCTAACCAAAGCTACGTCAAGCACGCAGGTTGTGTCATTTTCAAGACCTTACGCACCACCCGAAATATTGACGGGCAGCGAAGAACCCCGCAAAGATATTTTCTCGCTCGGCGTAACAATGTACGAGCTGCTCACCGAAGACCTGCCTTTTGAAGGAAACGGCGGCACGATGCTACTCAT
The DNA here is from genome assembly GCA_031378715.1 of Emticicia sp. Taxonomy (GTDB): domain Bacteria; phylum Bacteroidota; class Bacteroidia; order Cytophagales; family Spirosomataceae; genus Emticicia. Next base: position 11,795 of record JANNEN010000401.1, on the reverse strand, counting down.
GGGAGCTACTGTGCCTGACTTACCCGCCAAGTTTTCGCCCGAATTGAGCCAGATTATCAAGCAGTGCATGGAGAAAGACGTGCAACTACGACCAACTGCGGGCGACTTAGAAAACTACGGAAGTACTTATCTTCGTACAGGCAAATGGCCAGTAATTAAAGCGGGTGTGAAACCAAAAACCCTTGAGCCAAAAACGCCGAAAGTAGAAGGCCCATCGGCAATGGAGCAAATCGGAAAGATTGGTGGCTCAATTTCTCAAAAAATATCAGAAGTATCAAAATCGGTTGGCACAAATATTTCAAAAGGTACGGCAGCATCGGGGAGTTTGGCTGCTGGTTTGAGCGGAAAAGCAAAATCGCTTTGGCCTGCCCAAAAAATACCAATTTTAGTTGGTGCAGGAGTACTTTTAGCAATTATTGTGGGCGTGATAGCATTTAGCGGCTCAAAAACCGAAACACCAACGGCCACGACGGAAATCCCCAAAGATACCGTTGTAGTTCCGCCAACTTTGGCCCCTACGACTCCAACCGAGCTGCCCGCCGCCACTGCCGAACAGCGATACGATTCATTGATGAAGGCCGCAACGGTAAGTTTTGCCGCCAAAGATTACAAAACAACCATGAAGCTAACGGGCGATGCTTGGAACGCCAAAAACAACGAAGAGGCCAAACTTTTGTACGAAAAAGCCCAAAAAGCAATCTCGGGCGAAGACACAGGAGCAGTACCCGATGATAAAGCGTACATCGATCGAGCCAATGCCGAAATGCAAAACGGCTCGTATAAAAGTGCCTTGATTTTTTATAGAATGGGCTGTGGCACTAAACCAAACCGTGATTGTAGAAATAAAATTGATGAGTGTATTTCAAAAATGAATAGCCGTGCGTATGAGCTTATCCAACAAGGAAAAGATAACGTTGATAATAGCAAATCGAAGGCGATTGATGCGTTCCGACAAGCCCGTGACTTAGCCGAAGCGGGTGGGTTTAGTTTTTCGCAGTTTAATGAATTGTATCAGTATTATTCTAAGCGGGCCGATCGACTTTATGACAATGAAGAATACCAAGATGCCAAGCAATGGTATCAGATTGCCCAAGCATTGAATAATACCAATGAAATCCAACAGAAAATCCAACAGTGTAATAAATAAAATGCTCAAACTTGCTACATATATAATACTTTTGCTATTCATCAACCTATCGGTATTTGCCGAGGGTGTACGAAATTTTGCCGATTTCAATTTCGTAAAACACTCCTCTCTCCTGTGGAGAGGGGTCGGGGGTGAGGTTATACCCGTAAAGTTTCGTACACCCTTTACCGAGGCAAACGGTCGGACTTTCGATGATTGTGATAAATATCGCCGTCAGGGAGATTCGCTTTTTAAGGCGAGTAATTATTTGTTGGCCATCAAAAAGTATAAATCTTGCCTTATTTTCAAAGAAAAAGATGAATATTCGGTCAATAAAATAAAAATGATTGATGATATTTTTAATAAAATGAGAATAGCGGCCAATCTTGCCAATGCGGGCAAAAATCCCGAAGCGATTGATATTTATCGAAAAATATTGTTGCTCAATCCCGATGATACAGAATCGAAGCGGAGTATGTTGCCCCTACTCGAAACCGAAGCCGACAAGCTAACAGGCGAAGGCCAAGAAGATGCTGCCACCCAAATTTTGACCGAGATTATTGGCTACGCCGATGCTTCAAAAAAAGTAACTTTGGAAGCAAAACTCAAACAGTTAGCCGATAAAAAGAAAAATCCTGATTATCTGAAAATCATGGAAGAAGGCAACAAACTCTTGAAAGCCGCTAAGTACCAAGAAGCCGTAAAAAAATATTCGGCAGTATTGAACTTGGCAGGATTTCAGAAAGATAAGCAAGCCCAACAAGCCATTAGTTCGATTATTGTTTTTCAAGAAAACAAGCAAAACGCCACCAAATTTATGCAAGAAGGTAAGTTTTTAGAGGCAATAGTCGAGCAAAATAAAGTTTTGAAAGCGGGCATAAATGATACTGCCCTGAAAACAGAATTGTTGAAGGCCTACGAGAGTCAAGCCGATAAACTGCTCAACGATGGCAAAAAAGATGAGGCTATCTTGCTGATTTCTAAGGCAATAGAGGCTTTTGACGGAGATAATAAAAAACAAAATGCCTTGCAGAAAAAAATGAAAGAAGTAACCACTGCTAAGAAAACAAGCAAAGATTAGGTATATATATTCAACCTAAACAAAAAATATTATGAATAGTAAAGAACACCCATGTCCTGACTGCCGATACCCGAAGCGAATTGACGAAGACTATTGTCCAACCTGTCCGTTTGCAAAGCTCGAAACCGAACAAAAATCACGTTGGTCATCGCTGTTTGATTTTGGTGGTGGTGGCGGAGCGGCAAAACCTCAGTCAGCTCCTCCACCCGTCGAAAATCCGTTCCCACAGATTCAGTCGCAACCGATTTCGGAACCGCTCAGGACCGAGCCGCCACGAGCCGAGCCGCTCTGGACGGAGCCGCTCTGGACGGAGCCGCTCAGGACGGAGCCGCTCAGGACGGAGCAGCCACGCCCACCCGTGCCTACGTACTCACCTCCACCGCAGCAGCCCCAAAATAATTATCCCCCACCGCCGCCACCCAATTATGGCGGTCGATCAACGATGCTACCTGGTGCCGAAATGCCCCCAATGCCCCGAAATGTGCCAAGAGGAACTTTTAACCCATATACGCAACCGCTTGTCGAAACACCAAAGTTTAAACTAACCTCCGTACCTCGACACACCGAAACGACTGGGCAAACGAGCGAATTTGAGGGCGAATCCGTGGCGTTGAAACGGGGCAATTTGGATAAAGAAAACTACACAATATCAAGCCAAGAACACGCCACCGTTGAAAATATCGACAATCGGTGGTTTATTTCAAACAAAAGCAGTTTGAAAACAACCTATATTCAAGTAAACTCCATGACCGAAATAAGAGACGGTGACGTGGTTTTGATTGGAGACCGAATGTTTATTTTTCGACCAGAGTAAGAGGTGTTTTTGACGAGTAATGAACCACAGAAGCCGTAAAAATTAATTTTTGACCCAAGTTAAAAACCTTAAATAACCTCCTACGCTCTGTGGTATTCTCTCAGTTTCGGCTGTGGTAAACCAAACCGCTTTAATCTTAAAGACGAATGATAAAGGTTAAATGTGCCAAGTGTGGATTTAATAATCCCGAAAATTTGGATAAATGTTTGTCTTGCGAAGCCCCACTCAAACAGGCATTCGGACAGACGATTTTGAATAAAGTACTGCCTATTTTTGGCAAAAAAAAAGAAAGTAAATCGACTCCAAAAAAAGTTGATAAAATTTTGGATACGGATATTTTTCGCTTCATCACCACCGCTGGCGAAGTCTATGAGGTGCATCAACCACTGGGGCGTGGCGGCTACTGCAATGTGTATTTGGCCGAAAAGGAAACTGACCATCAGCTATTTGCCATCAAATTACTGCGACTTTGGGAAATAAACCAAAAACGAGAAGACGTCGAAACCCGCTTTTGGTTTGAGTACCGAATGGCTCAAACTAAGTCCGATTTCTTGGTGAAGGTCTATGGCAAAGGCGAGCTGCAAGGCAATCCGTTTTATGTCATGGAGTACTGCGATGGTGGAGCTTTGACCCAAAAAATCGGTTCAAAATGGACGGATTTGAAACTGCGTATTCTGGCAACCGATATTCTGAAAGGCCTCCGTGATATTCACGAACAGCAAGCCGTGCATCGTGACCTTAAACCCAACAATGTGGTGTTTCATAAAGGTAAAGCCAAACTGATTGATTTTGGCATTTCGGGAAAAAGTAATATCCGAATGACCCAAAAAAGTGAAGTCTTAGGCACAGACGTTTACATGGCTCCCGAATGGATTAACTCCGCCCAAAAGGAACTTTATACCCGAGTGCCAACGGTCGATATTTTTAGCTTCGGCGTGCTGATGTTCGAGATAATTTCGGGCGGATATTTCCCCTATGGTATTCCGCCAGATTCCTCTTCCAAACAAAATTATTCTACCCATCTCGTTGAATATTTCGATAAAGTACTCAATAATCTCTGGGAAAATCTCAATCGTTTTCGCCAAGATGGCTTGATTTCGCAGTTTTGGGCAGATATTGTTGAAAAATGCTTGCAGTCCGACCCTCGAAACCGTTTTCAAAGTGCCACAGAAATACTGGCTTTGATTGGCGAACTAAATTTAGAAAAATACTGCAACGAGTGCGGAGCCGAAATCCTCAACCGAAGAGAACCCCTCTGCGAATCCTGCGGAAATTATCTGCTCAATGGTGCTTTCGGATTAAAGGTAGCCATCGGTAAAGAAGCCAACCGCTACTACGATTTGAGTGCCATCGTGGAGCAAAACGGTAGCATAACTCTCGGCCGATTTTTGCCCGATGAAGCGGAGCAGAACAATATCTCAATCGTAGATTTTGATAACATGCACACCATTTCTCGGTTTCATGCCACCATCGAGCGGTCAAAGAAAACGGGGGTATGGTTTATCCGTGATGGGCAATGGCGAGCCGACAGCGAGGGTAATTTTCTGTGGCAACTCTCAAAAAACGGTATTAACGTCAATTCCAGCCGAGTAGATACCATGGGTCTGCCGATTTTCCCCGACGATACCATCACGATCGGGAATACTACGCTGAAAGTGGTTTTTAGTCCCGCATAAAAAGATAGGTGGCGGCAGTTAATCTCACCCATTTTTATTTTTTCCAAGAAATCAGCTTTTGTTAAAATTTTCTTCAAATCAATATTTTTGTATAAATTTGTAGATTATATTCTATAAATTAATATGAAATGATAGAACGGAGATTACAAGCTCATTTGGATAAACACTGGAACGATGGAAAAGTGTTAATCGTTTTGGGCCCTCGGCAGGTAGGAAAAACGACACTTTTAGAAAAATTATGTAGCCAAGAAGGAGATTATTTATTTCTCAACGGTGATGATGTTGTTACCCAGAAAAGCCTCGAAAATATAGGCGAGGTGCAGTTAAAGCAAATCATTGGTAAACACACAACGGTTTTTATTGATGAAGCCCAACGAATTCATAATGTCGGTTTGCTATTGAAAATTATTCATGACCGCATCAAAAATGTTCGTATTGTGGTAAGTGGCTCGTCGGCTTTGGAGTTGAGTAGTAGCATAAATGAACCCCTTACTGGTCGAAAATGGGCGTATCATTTATATCCGATTAGTTGGGGCGAACTAACAAATCATTTTGGTTTTTTGGGTGCCAAACAACAATTTGAGATAAGGCTTATCTACGGAATGTACCCCGAAATCATTAATAATCTCGGGCAAGAAGAAGCCCTCTTAAAACAATTAGCGAGTAGTTATCTCTACAAAGATTTACTAAATTTTAATGGTATCCGTAAACCCGAAATACTATCTAAGTTGCTCATTGCCTTAGCTTTGCAGGTTGGTTCGGAGGTTTCCTACAACGAATTAGCTCAATTATTACGCATTGACCGAGCCACGGTCGAGCAGTATATTGGTCTATTAGAGCAAGCGTACGTGATTTTTAGATTGAACCCACTCAGCCGAAATATTCGCAACGAAATCAGTTCAAGTCGCAAGATATACTTTTATGATAATGGCATTAGAAATGCTTTGATTGGCAATTTTAATGGTCTTTCGCTCAGAAATGACGTTGGAGCATTGTGGGAAAATTTTCTAATGAGTGAGCGTTTAAAAGCAAATCAGTATAATGAAAGCAATGCCAAAGGATATTTTTGGCGAACGCACGCCCAGCAAGAAATTGATTATATTGAAGAATACGGTGGGAAAGTGTACGCTTATGAGTTCAAATGGAATCCGAAAGCAAAGGTTAAATTTCCGAGTTCTTTTGTCGAAATTTATCAGCCCCTCGAAAAAAAGATTATCAGTTCAGATGATTTTGAGGAGTTTTTGAGGTAGCTTAAAATAGAACCAGAACAAAGCGAAGTATAACAAAAAAAAGCATGAAGAAAATCGTTCCCATTGACTCGTCCTAAAATAGGTTTACTTTTGCCTCGCAGGTGGTGGCTGGGTTGCGTTTGAGGCTGGGTTCGGCAATTCCATTGGGGCTACGCTCACCCACCCGATACTTGGTTGGTAGCTTCTTGGTCAATATGTCAATGAACTATCTTAAATAAAGCATTTTATTGCTCTATTTGGTGCTTTTTACTGCTTTTACGCTGATGCCGTTGTAATAACGGCTGACAAATTATTAATAAATTCACTTAGTGAGTCTGCAACCTTTCCGTTCCCTCAGAGTCTCCCTTTTCGGGGACTCTGAGGGAACGGTCTATGCACTTTTCTAAATCTTAGTTTTTGCTTTGTATTAAATTTTCTGGTTAGCCAAGACCCCAGCCCTCAGAGTCCCGTGAAAAACGGAGACTCTGAGGGAACGGAAAAATTATCAAGGACAAAGACGGTAACATATTGAAACAATACAGATATGAATATAAGCAATAGGTAAACTATTTAGTATTCTCTAAAATTTCTTATTTCCTAAACCCCTGGCACCCCCACAAAAAAGCGGCAGCAAGAATTATCTCACTGCCGCTTTTCGATTGTATTTGACCTTAAACAATCTTCAACTTCTGACCTTTTTTGACCGAATTTGAGCGTAAACCATTCATTTTCTTTATTTTTTCTACCGAAAGGCCGCCGTATCGCTGCGAAATGCTCCAAAGTGTGTCGCCTCGCTGCACGACGTGGTATTTGGGTTTGGTTTTTTCGATGCTCTTTTTTGACTTTCGTTCGGCTTTGATTGTGCGTTCTACTTCTACTACTTCTTCGTCAGCGTCCAAGATAATTAGTTTCTGACCTGCTATTATTTTTGATGATTTCAGTCGATTCCACGATTTCAAATCATAGAGTTCAACGTCATATTTTTCCGCAATTCGGTTCAGTACATCACCTCGTTTGACGGTATAAGTTTTCTTTTTTACTTTCCGCACCTTCTTTACATCGTCTTCCACTCGTGCGGGCTTATCCGATTCTTCAACGATGGTTTCGTTATCGTTCGAACCCGAATATGTCGTGTTTCCGCCAATGGTTATTACGCCATTTTCGGTCGGTGTGTTTGAGGCATAAATAATGCGGTCGCCGCTACGTTTTTGGGCAGAATCCAAAATCATTTGACGATTTGCCTCAAAAAAAGCATAGTTTTCAACGGGTATTTTCAGTTCAAAACCTCTCGAATGAGCAGGCAAAACACCTTTCAGAATCGAAGGATTATATTTTTGAATTTCGTCAATACTTATCCCACTGGCATTTGAGAAGGTTTCGAGGTCAAGAAATCCATCAATATAAACCTTTTCTACCATCATAGGCTCGAGCGTTTCTTCTGGAAAAATTCCGTATTCGTCGGCATGATGCATCATGTACATAATGGCCGTAAATTGCGGTACGTACGCACGGGTATCACGGTGCAAATATGGGTGTAGTTGCCAATAATTAGTGATATTTCCCGCCCGACGAATAGCCCGACGGAGGTTGCCAGGCCCCGTATTGTAAGAAGCAAGTACGAGTTCCCAATCGCCAAAAATATTATATAGCTGTCTGAAATACTTACAGGCGGCTTCCGTTGATTTCTCAATATCCATACGGTCGTCCACGTACTCATCTACTTTGAGGCCAAAATCCTTGCCCGTTGGCTTCATAAACTGCCAAAGTCCCACGGCTTTTGCGTGCGAAATCGCTTTTGGATTTAGTCCCGATTCAAGCATCGCAAGGTATTTTAGCTCGTCGGGCATATTATATTTTGCCAAATATTTCTCGAAAATAGGAAAATAAAAATTCTTCCTTTCGAGCATTTTTTTAGTAAAACTCGGTTTTTTGTAGATAAAATAATCAACAAAACTGTGTACAATAGAGTTGTATTGAAGCGGAATCGAACGCTGCATTCGCTGAAAGCCATCTCGCACCCGATTTACGTATGCCGTTGGAATGTAGGCTTCTACGGTTGGTAGCTCCTCAACGAGCGAGTCTTCAACCGATACCGTTATTGCTTCTTCTGGAATAATCGACTGGGCGTTTGCGAGAGAGTAAAAGCACCCCAACAGGCTCGACAGGACAATGATTTTTTTAGTTATCTTCATTATAAGTACTTTATTAGCGAAGGTTTTTACCCTAATTTATGGTGTAAGGAAAGCAAATCAATACCAAAAATAAGGTATATCCTGTTTTTAGTCAAGTAAATACGAATATATTTTAATATTTTCAATTATTTCTGAAAAAACTGTATATTCAAAAATAACTATAATTCTATTGATTTTGCAAATGCCAGCATGGCTGATTCATCAAAATTCTTGCCAAGAATCTGAAATCCGATGGGTAAACCTGCCGAATCTAAGCCATTTGGAATCGAAATTGATGGGTTTCCGATCACATTTGCTTGCACCGTAAAAATATCCATCAAGAACATTTTTAGCTGGTCGTCGGTTTTCTCACCAATCTTGATTGCGGGCGTAGGCGTAGTGGGTGAAATCAAAAAATCATATCTTGACAAAATCTCATCGGTCGATTCTTTTATTAAACGTCGAACCCGCTGGGCTTTCGTATAATAGGCATCATAATAATCTGCACTGAGTACGAAAGTTCCCAAAATAATGCGTCGCCGCACCTCCGCCCCGAAGCCTTCGGCACGGGATTTTTTGTAGAGTTGTTCGAGATTTTTAACCCCAACTGCCCGATGCCCATAACGCACGCCATCAAATCTTGATAGGTTTGAACTCGCTTCGGCCGTTGTAAGGATATAATAGGTTGGCAGCAAATACTTCATCAACGGATAATCCACCGCTTCCACGATATGCCCTTGGGCTTTTAGCAATGCAATTTTTTCAAAAGTTTTAGTCCGCACATCTTCGTCCAAACCTTCGCTTTCGAGGGCTTCACGCATGTAAGCAAGGCGATATTGCTTTTTGGGGGAAAGATTTTTGGAATATTCGGGAACTGGCAAAAACGAAACTGTACTATCATGCTCATCGGCACCTGCCATGATTTCGAGTAAAAGTGCGGCATCGTCCACGGTTTTGGTGATTGGCCCGATGCAGTCGAATGACGAGGCGTAGGCAATCAGTCCCCAACGAGAAATGCGTGAATAAGTTGGTTTTAGGCCAACTACACCACAAAAAGCCGCAGGTTGCCGCACCGAGCCGCCCGTATCGGAGCCGAGCGAAGCCAAACACATATCGGCTTGAACTGCCACCGCCGATGCTCCCGACGAGCCACCAGGCACACGGCTTGGGTCGGCAAAGTTGAGGGTTGGGCCAAAAGCCGAGTTTTCGTTCGACGAACCCATCGCAAACTCATCACAGTTTTGGCGACCAATAATGATGGCATCTTCGGCCAAAATTCGCTCTACTACCGTAGCCGTAAATTGCGATTGAAACCCGTGCAAAATTTTGCTTGATGCCTGTAAACCGTGATTTTCGTAGGCCAGTACGTCCTTCAAGCCAATGACCATTCCCGCCAAGCGGCCTGCCGTTCCGTCTTTGATTTTTTGATCAACTTCGGCTGCTCGTTGCAGGGCTTCATCGGCATAAACTTCCAAAAAAACGTTAAGGTTTCGGTGGGTTTCGATTTGTGATAAATAGTATTTTACCAAGGCCACGCAGTTGGTTTCTTGGGCTACAATAGCTTGTTTTATGGCGGCGAATGAGTTGTATTTTGTCATGGAATAGTACTAATTTTCATCGTCGTTATCTACTTCGGTGTAGTTAAATTCGACTTTACTTTGAGTGATTATTTCGCTAAAAATGTTGTTCAAATAACCAAGTTTTACAGTTTCTTTAAATCGTTTGTTGAGGATCGGGATATTAATTACTTCCTCAATACAACTCATGTACTTTTCAATAATTGCATTAATTGAATAGCTTTTTGTTGCATTTTCTTTAATTTTGTTTAGAATATCGGCTATTTCATTATCAGATTTAATAATAAATGTTACTGGAAATTTTTGAATTTTATCAATGTCCAAAAAGTATTTTTTAAAATCTAACGTCTCAGTTACTTGAAAAAATCTACCAAGAGGTTTCATTACAAAATCAATACCTCCGTCGTTTGCATTAGTCCGTCCAGTTTTAAACAGCTTTAAGTTTTCTTTATTAAGTTTATAAAGGTCGTAGCCCCAATAAATAACTTGGTCGTGATAGTAATATTTCAAGATTGCAAAACTAATAATTTCAAACAGTCTTGCATCAACATTTGGAGCAAGTAGGTTGAGTATAAACTCTTCAACTTCCTCTTGACTATTTTCGCCAATACTTTGCAGTTCTTCACAGGACTTGATAAAGCGTTGAAAAGCATCTTGTTTAGTTTTTGAATATTCATCAATAATGTCAATGATGACATTTGCAATATTAAAACTGGTATTGCCGACTTGTATTTTTAGAAGATTTTCATTGAACCAGTAGCGATTAGTTTCAAGATTACGAAGAATTGGAATAATTTCTGTTCTGGGAAAATACTTTTGAAATTCAGCATTCATTCGGTTGTTTAAAGCATGGTTTTGCAACTTACCTCCAAATGGCAATTCTCTTTGACGGGCAAAGAGCTTGTTAAATAATGCTCCTTCGTATTTTGAATAGGTATCATCTTTATCAAAATCATTAGCAAGATAATCCTCAACTATTACATAAATTGCGTAAAGATTGGCAAAACTTGAACGAGATTTTGATCCACGATTGGCTGAACGTGTCTTTTCGTTGATGTATTGTATTAATAGACTCCTCTCGAAGACTTCATTTGCATTTTCAAAAAAATGACTTCTTAAAATTGCCTTAATATTTGCTGTAAAAGTATGTTCCATCAGTTATTCAAATAAAGTCAGCGTTTGTGTTAAAGACTTTTCGGTGGAAGCATAACTTGACTCAAAAGTTCGAGCCTCTTTTATTAATTTTTCTCCTCTGAATTCTGTGGCTAAACCAAGTCTTCGTAGGCCAATTTTGATGTAATCTTCTTGTAAATCAATTCCAATAGATTTTCTCCCTAATTGATTTGCAACAAAACAAGTTGTAAATGTGCCAGAAAAAGGGTCTAATACTGTATCTCCTTTGTTTGAGCTTGCCTTGATAATTCTCTCTAACAAAGCAATGGGCTTCTGTGTAGGATGATTTTCATATTCGTCCATTCGATAACGAACTCTTGCAAAATCCCAAACATTTCCAGGTACTTTCTCAGAATTATATACAGTTGGAATCGCTTTTCGGTAATCAATTAGTTTCCTTTTGGCTCCTGTTTTAGCTTCTACTAAAATCTCCTCAGTATTAAAAGTATAGTTGTTTCTGTCTTTGGTGCAAAAAAGAATTGGTTCGTACATTGACCCATAATAATTTTTTGCTTGCACTCCCGAACTGTCATAAGACCAAATCACTCGGGACAAAATAGTGAGTTTTTTTCGTAAGTAAATGTCAAAATATGGCATAAATTGTGTAGAAGTCATTACGTAAAAACTTCCATTTGGTTTTAGCTTTTGAACACACAAATCAAGCCATTCATAACACCAAGCCAGATAATCTTCATCTTTATCCCACTTGTCTAAATGTCCGTTGAAGTTTTTACCAATATTGTATGGAGGATCTGCAAAAATCAAATCTACCGAGCTATCCGCAATCTGGGTTCGTAATGCTTCGAGGGCATCACCAAATATGATTTTTGTAGAACTATTGCCTATTATTTCCATTTGATAAAATTAAAACGTAATCATTTCCACAAATCTACAATAAACCATTCAATCATCATTAAAACAAAAAACAACAGCCACGCAGTTTTGGGC
>JANNEN010000398.1:0-3619 GCA_031378715.1 Emticicia sp. | reverse complement strand
AGATATTCTTCATCGAAGAATTCTTCTAAAAGTTTATTAATTTGTAAAAACTCTACTGAGTTTGAAATATCTTCAAGATTCATATTAGTCGATTTTGAAGACAAAGGTAATAAATTAAATCCGTAACCTGACGGCTATGGTATCCCCACTGACGACATTTGCCATCACTGTCAGTATTTCAAACTTTTTTGGCAGTCAAAACTGTAATTTTGGCAGAAAAGCGTACCTTTGCACTCCATTGGCAGAAAGTTTGTGCAACTGTCAGAACGATTACTATGTGTGATACATGATGTATTATGTATGCTTTTCACCAAGTAAGATATCAAACATCATAGTATTATAAATCATACCTTATTTAATAAACTTAAAAACTCAGAATAAAATGTCAGTAAACATCAAGCCATTAGCAGATCGAGTATTGATTGAAGCTGCACCAGCAGAAGAAAAAACAGCCTTTGGAATCATCATTCCTGATACTGCCAAAGAAAAACCACAAAAGGGTATCGTTGTGGCCGCAGGCCCAGGCAAAAAAGACGAGCCAACTTTGGTAAAAGTAGGCGATAACGTACTTTATGGCAAATACGCAGGTACCGAAATCACGGTTGACGGCAAAGAATACCTCATCATGCGTGAGTCAGATATTTACGCAATAGTTTAAAGCCCCCCGCCCCCCGATGGGGGAGTTAAAATATTGAAAAATATATTTTGAACATTCACTCATTCAAACATTCATTCATTCACTCATTGAAAAAAAATGGCAAAGCAAATTATATTTGATACAGAAGCAAGAGAAAAACTAAAACGTGGTGTTGATACTCTTGCAAATGCAGTAAAAGTAACCTTAGGACCAAAAGGTCGTAACGTAATCATTGACAAGAAATTTGGCTCACCAGCCATCACCAAAGATGGTGTAACGGTAGCCAAAGAAATCGAATTGAAAGACCCTATTGAAAATATGGGTGCTCAATTAGTAAAAGAAGTAGCATCAAAAACTGCCGATCAAGCGGGTGATGGTACTACGACCGCAACCGTTTTGGCACAGTCTATCTACACTATCGGTGCCAAAAACGTAGCCGCTGGTGCAAACCCAATGGATTTGAAGCGTGGTATCGACAAAGCCGTTACGGCAGTTGTGGCTTCGTTGAAAGCACAATCTAAGCCGATTTTGGCTTCAAAAGAAATTGAGCAAGTAGCTACAATTTCGGCAAACAACGACCACGAAATCGGTCAAATGATTGCCCATGCCATGGAAAAGGTTGGCAAAGAGGGTGTAATTACCGTTGAAGAAGCTCGTGGAACTGAAACCGAAGTAAAAACGGTAGAAGGAATGCAGTTTGATAGAGGTTATCTATCGCCATACTTTGTAACTAATGCTGAGAAAATGGAAGTTGAAATGGAAAAACCATTCATTTTGATTTCTGAGAAAAAAGTTTCTTCAATGAAAGAACTTCTTCCAGTATTAGAAGGTGTTGCACAAACGGGCCGCCCATTGCTAATCATCGCCGAAGATGTTGATGGCGAGGCTTTGGCTACTTTGGTTGTAAACAAAATCCGTGGTGCCTTGAAAGTTGCGGCTGTAAAAGCCCCAGGTTTTGGCGACCGTCGCAAGGCAATGTTGGAAGACATCGCTATCTTGACGGGTGGCACAGTAATTTCGGAAGAAAGAGGTTTTAAACTCGAAAATGCTGACCTTTCATACTTAGGCCATTGCGACAAATTGATTATCGACAAAGATAATACAACCATCGTAAACGGTGCTGGTGATCAGGAGCAAATTGCAGGCCGTGTAAACCAAATCAAGTCGCAGATGGAAGCAACAACTTCTGACTATGACCGTGAGAAATTACAAGAGCGTTTGGCAAAATTGTCAGGTGGTGTAGCCATTATCTACATCGGAGCGGCAACTGAGGTTGAAATGAAAGAGAAAAAAGACCGTGTTGATGATGCCCTTCACGCAACCCGTGCGGCCGTTGAAGAAGGTATCGTAGCAGGTGGTGGTGTGGCTTTGATTCGTGCCCAAGCAGCTTTGGTTGGTTTGGAAGGCATCAATGGTGACGAAACTACGGGTATTGCCATTATTCGTTCGGCAATCGAATCTCCACTGCGTTGCATCGTAGCGAATGCAGGTGGCGAAGGCTCAGTGATTGTGCAGGAAGTGAAAAACGGAAAAGACGATTACGGTTATAACGCCCGTGAAGGCAAATTTGAAAATATGTTGGCGGCAGGTATCATTGACCCTACGAAAGTAACTCGTTTGGCCTTGGAAAATGCCGCTTCGATTGCAGGTATGTTGCTTACTACTGAGGCCGTTGTATCGGATATTCCAGAAGAAAAAGCACCAGACATGGGACACTCTCATGGCGGCGGAATGGGTGGCATGATGTAAGCCCCCTTGCCCCCGATGGGAGGTAAAATATTCAAAAAAGGTCTTGGGAGAAATTTCAAGACCTTTTTTTGTTGCTGTCTGTAAATTTTGGTTATATTTGTAGATGAACAAATAATATTTTGCTTATAGAAAATCAGTTCAAATTAGACCGTTCGGCTTTCAAAATCATTAAAATGAACGAAGAACCAAAGGGCTACGAATATTGGTTATTGCAAGAGCCAGAAAAACGAATCTCTGCCATAGAGTTTTTAAGAAAACAATATCATGGAACTCAATCAAGACTTCAAAGAGTTTATCGAATTACTCAACGAACACAAACATAGAGCAAGGGAGATTTAGAAAATCTTCCTAAATGAAAAAGTTCTTGGGAGAAATTCCAAGACCTTTTTTTGTTTGGGGCTTTTTATTTTGTTTATATTCGTTTTATGAACAAACCAAATTATGAATTTCACCAAGTTGAAAGAGAACTAATTTTTGATTTTGACAGCGTTAGTGAAGAGAAATCTGTTCGCAAAAAAATTGTTAGTGTAAATTTTTCGTTGCAAATACACCGATAACATCCCCCGCCGACGGCTACGCCAGTCAGGCACCCCCTTCAAAGGGGGATTTTTAAAAACTACAACGGAAAATTTACACTAACAAAAACTTAAATAGAAAATTTTCCGCAATAAAAAAAGTCTTGAAAGCAACTTTGAGACCTTTTTTTGTTTTGATGAGGATTATTTTTCTATATTTGTTTGAAAAACATAATAAACAATGGAACTAACATTAGAACTTGGGTATGAGCAGATTTGGAAATTAGTAAAACAATTACCCCCCGTTCAACAAGTGCAATTAAAAAAAGACATGGAACAAATTTTACCTAAAACCACCCTTACTGATTGGCAGAAGTTGCTTATAAATGGCCCTGTTTTGAGCGATGAAGGTTTTGAAGAGATAAAAAAAACAAGACAACAACTTAACAAGAAATGGAAAATGAGTTGATTTGCTTAGATTCATCGGTACTGATAGAATATTTTCGAAAGACCGACAAATCAAATTCTTTTTGTTTCGATTGTCGCAGAATCACCAGTATTTTGCAGTTTCGGCTATTAAAGAAAATTAGTTAAAAAAGTTTATACTAACGTGTGCGTGTGCGACCTTTGCAAAATGAACTATACTGAACTCCAAAAAAACGATAAATCTTTTTTATCTCTAACCAGCCTTCACGTGGCTGAATTTGAATATCTGTTG
>JANNEN010000359.1:0-4535 GCA_031378715.1 Emticicia sp. | reverse complement strand
AAATAAAGTACTTTTTTGATTCGACACTTTATTTGTTGATTTTACCCCATTTTTTGCTTTAAATAATCCATTATTCGTAGAAAAAAATGGGATAAACTGAACAAAAAATTACCAGACTGAAAATAGTATTTTATTTAGTTCTCGTTCCTAAGTTATTATTTTTCTTCAAATTTAAACAAATTTTTCATTTCCTTGATTTTCTTTTTCTCCATTTCATAAAATTTGTTTGCTTCAATAATAAATCCTACTTTTGAAGTATAAATCTTAGACCCTAATTCAAAATGAAAAACTTTTTTTTACTACTCTTTTTTGCAGGAAACATTCTCGTTTCAGTCGCTCAACCAGCCCGAACAGCCCCCGCACCAACACCAAACATACCAATAACAAAGGACGAAAAATCGTTGATGAGTATTCCGTTTAATCCTGATAATCAGGTAGTTACGGAGCATACGACAACTATTAAGGGTCAGAAAATTCCGTTTCAGGCAACCACAGGCACGATGCCCGTTTGGGACGAAGACGGCAAAGCGATTGCGGGTTTGTTTTATACTTATTATGAGCGTTCGGACATAAAAGACCGTGCCGCTCGCCCCTTGGTTATCTCGTTTAATGGCGGCCCAGGCTCGGCTTCGGTTTGGATGCACATTGCTTATACGGGGCCTCATTTGCTCAATATCGACGACGAAGGCTACCCCGTTCAGCCCTACGGAATCAAAGAAAATCCGTATTCGATTTTAGACATTGCCGACATCGTTTTTGTCAATCCCGTCAATACTGGTTATTCTCGCCCAACGAGTAAGGATATTCCGACAGCAAAGTTTTTTGGGGTCAATGCCGACATCAAATACTTGTCCGACTGGATTGGTACGTTCGTTACCCGCACCAATCGCTGGGCTTCGCCAAAATATCTCATCGGCGAGAGTTACGGCACTACACGGGTATCTGGGCTGGCTTTGGCACTACAAAATAATCAGTGGATGTACCTGAATGGCGTGATTTTGGTGTCGCCAACTACGCTTGGCATTGAGCGTGGCGTGGCTTCGCAAGCGGCTTTGAAGTTACCCTATTTTGCTGCCACGGCGTGGTATCATAAAATGTTGCCCGATGATTTACAGAAAAAAGACTTGGCCGAAATGCTCCCCGAAGTCGAAAACTTTACCATCAATGAGCTGATTCCTGCCATGAGCAAGGGCGGCTTTTTGGAAGAAACCAAACGTAAAGAAATGGCAGCAAAAATTGCCCGCTATTCGGGTTTGTCCGAAAAAGCTATTCTGCAAAACAACCTCGATGTGCCATTAGGTTACTTCTGGAAAGAATTATTGCGGGATAAAGGCTTTACGGTAGGGCGGTTGGATTCTCGCTACCGAGGCATCGACCGAAAAGAAGCGGGCGATAATCCCGATTTTAATTCTGAACTCACTTCGTGGCTGCACTCGTTTACGCCCGCCATCAATATTTATATGGCAAACTACCTCAATTATAAAACTGACTTGAAATATAATATGTTTGGCCCAGTGAGTCCGTGGGACAGAACGGGCGATAATACGGGTGAAAACCTGCGACAGGCAATGGCACAAAATCCGTATTTGCACGTCATGGTGCAGTCGGGCTATTATGATGGGGCTTGTGATTATTTCAATGCCAAATATAATATGTGGCAAATGGACCCGAGCGGCAAACTCAAAGAACGAATGTCGTGGAAAGGCTACCGAAGCGGACACATGATGTATCTCCGAAAAGAGGATTTAGCAACCTCAAATGAAGACATTAGGCAGTTTATCAAGCAATCGTTGCCAAAAACTGGGCAAGCGGCGAAGTATTGAAAGAGGGGCTTGATTTTAAACTCGAAAAAAACAAAATACCATGGCATTAAGCTGGAATGAAGTAAAAGGTAGAGCGATTGAATTTTCTAAGGAATGGCAAAATGATTTTAATGAAGAAGCCGAAGCAAAATCATTCATGGACGCTTTTTTTAATGTCTTTGGTGTTCATCGGCGAAGAGTTGCATCGTTTGAAATCAACGTAAAAAAAGGAGATGGAAGTCAAGGTTTCATTGATTTGTTGTGGAAAAGTAATATTCTTATTGAGTTTAAATCAAGGGGTAAAAACTTAGATAAAGCTCACGAACAAGCGAAAAACTATTTCCCAGGCATAAAAGATGGTGATTTGCCGAGATACATCTTGGTTTGTGATTTTGAGCGGTTTAGACTCTATGATTTAGATGAAAATCTCCTCCCTTCGGGGGAGGCGGGAGGGGCTATTGAGTTCAATCTCAATGAATTAGTAAACAATGTGCAACATTTTGGGCATCTGTTGGGCTATCAAAAGCGGGTTTATAAAGACCAAGACCCCGCCAATGTCAAAGCTGCCGAACTGATGGGTAAACTGCACGACCGATTAGAAGCCATTGGCTACACAGGACACCCCTTGGAGGTTTATTTGGTCAGAATCTTATTTTGCTTGTTTGCCGAAGACACGACTATTTTTGATAAACAACAATTTCAGGATTACATCGCCCAACGCACCAACGAAGACGGCAGCGACCTTGCCCCAAAACTGCAAGAATTGTTTCAGGTACTGAACACCGCCAAACAAAATCGCTACAAAAATCTTGACGAACAGTTAGCGGATTTTCCGTATGTAAACGGCAAACTTTTTGATGAAATATTGCCCACAGCGAGTTTTGACAGCAAAATGCGACTTGCCCTGCTGGATTGTTGCTACTTGGATTGGAGCCGAATTTCGCCCGCAATTTTCGGTTCGATGTTTCAAAGTGTGATGAACCCCAAAGAACGCCGCAATTTGGGTGCCCATTACACCTCCGAAATCAATATTTTGAAGTTGATAAAACCGCTGTTCTTAGACGAACTTTGGGCAGAATTTACCAGTGTAAAAGATACTTCGACAGGCTCAGTACAAGCAAAAAACAAGCTCCAAGAGTTTCATAAAAAAATTAGTTTGCTCAAATTTCTTGACCCCGCTTGCGGTTGTGGCAATTTTTTGGTGATTACGTACCGAGAATTACGCTTGCTCGAAATCGAAATTTTACGTTCGCTCAACAAAACTGGTCAAGGCTTTTTGGATGTTCGGGAAATAATCTGGCTCGACGTTGATATGATGGCGGGTATCGAATACGAAGAGTTTCCTGCCCGTATCGCCGAAGTAGCCATGTGGCTCATTGACCACCAAATGAATATGCTCATCAGCAATGAATTTGGGCAGTATTTTGTGCGTTTACCCCTCAAAAAAGCCGCAAATATTGTGC
The DNA here is from genome assembly GCA_031378715.1 of Emticicia sp. Taxonomy (GTDB): domain Bacteria; phylum Bacteroidota; class Bacteroidia; order Cytophagales; family Spirosomataceae; genus Emticicia. Next base: position 1,270 of record JANNEN010000359.1, on the reverse strand, counting down.
ATGGAGATTCCTTGCAAGTCGAATGGCAGAGTTTACTAAACCCCGTCAATAGCCATAACATCTATGCCCAGCACACGAATATTGTCATTGTCAATGAGCCTGAGCCACCCTACGGCACCGTAAATGTATTCACCAAAACGGCTACCCATAGAACCAAAGAAGAGATTGAAAATGAAGTTTCCAACGAAATAAAGTTTGACTATATCCTCGGAAATCCGCCTTTTATTGGTTCAAGAATAATGAATCAAAATCAGAAGCGTGATTTGATAAAAACTTTTGACAATTTGAAAGATGCTGGCGAACTTGATTATGTAACAGCTTGGTACATTAAAGCGGCAAAGTATATTCAAGGCACAAAAATCAAAGTCGCTTTTGTTTCTACAAATTCAATCGTGCAAGGCATACAAACCTATATTTTGTGGGGGCAAATGCTCAATAAATACAAAATTAAGATTCATTTTGCCCACCGAACTTTCAAATGGAGCAACGAAGCCAAAGGAAATGCGGCAGTTTATTGCGTCATTATTGGCTTTGCCAACTACGATATTGAAGAAAAGCGACTTTTTGACTACGAAGACATCAAAGGTGAAGCCCACGAAGTAAAAGTAAAAAATATCAATCCTTATTTGGTTGATGCAAAAGATATTTTGATAAACAAAAAGACCAATGCTATCAGTAATGTTCCAGTGATGAATTTTGGAAATATGCCCGCTGATGGTGGAGAGTTTCTATTTACAACAGAAGAAAAAAACGAGGTTTTGTCAAGAGAACCAGAAATTGAGAAGTATTTTAAACCTTTTATTTCGGCTTATGAATTTATCAATAATAAGGAAAGATGGTGCTTGTGGTTAGAAGATATTGAACCAAAGGAGTTGAGGCGATTAAAGTTTTTGAAAGAACGAGTTGCAAACGTAAAAAAAATTAGAGAGGCTTCTTCCCGCCCTAAATTAGCTGATACACCTTATCTTTTTGCTCAAATAACACAACCAAAAGGAGTTGATTATATTTTAATTCCTCGACATTCTTCGGAAAATAGAAAATATATACCTATCGGGTTTTTTAGCTCTGAAAATATCGCTGCCGATAGCTGTCTAATTATCCCCAATGGCACATTATATCACTTTGGGGTGCTAATGTCGGCAATGCACATGGCTTGGGTAAAAACGGTTTGTGGTAGATTAAAAAGTGATTTTCGATACTCGAAAGACATCGTTTATAATAATTTCCCGTGGGCGGAGAACCCCACCGAAAAGCAAATAAAAGCCATCGA
>JANNEN010000329.1:0-10291 GCA_031378715.1 Emticicia sp. | reverse complement strand
GTTAGGCTTATTTTTGTGTTTATTTTATGCAACTTATCTAAGTTTATAACAAACATTCCTCTAACCATCAGTTTGATATGCGTACAGTTTTGACTATTGTGGCCGTTGTGGCAGTTTTGGTACTTGGTAAAATTTTTTTTTTCAAGAAAGATGATAAAGCCATGGGTGGCGGAACGAGTGCTGCACCGTTGGCGGGCAAGCCTGGCGAAAAAGGCAAAGACACCAAAACTGCTGCTCCGCCCGTGAGTGTGAGTGTTTTTGTGGTAAATTTTGAAAATTTGGATAATATCATTTCATCATCGGGAACAATTTTTCCGAATGAAGAAGTTGAGCTACGTGCCGAAGCATCGGGCAAGTTGATGAGCCTTAGTATAAAGGAAGGTAGTCGGGTGCGAATGGGGCAAATGATTGCCAAAATCAAAGACACGGATTTGCAGGCCCAACTCAAAAAACTCAATTTTGAAATCGAACTTGCCAAACAAATCGAAGCCCGACAAAAGAAATTATTAGATATTAATGCCATCAGCAAGGAAGAATACGAAATCACGGCCAATAAAATAAATACCCTCAATGCCGACAAAGAACTTATTCGGGCAAATATTGATAAAACGCTTTTGAAATCGCCCTTTTCGGGACGAATCGGCATCAAGAATGTCAGCGAAGGGGCGTACGTCACACCCGCTACGAGTTTGGCTACGCTCGTGCAAACCGACCCCGTGAAGATTGATTTTACGATTCCTGAAAAATATTCGACACTCGTAAAGACGGGTCGGAAAATAAAATTTGAAGTCGAAGGGCAGCCCGAGCCGTATTTCGCAAATATTGTGGTGATTGACCCAAAAATCGACCCAAATCTGCGTACATTACGCATCAGAGCAGTTTCAAAGAATCCAAACGACCGACTCGTGCCAGGAATGTTCGTGCGAGTTACCGTTGATTTGGACGTGGTGCAAGCCATCATGGTTCCGACCGAGGCAATCGTTCCGATACTGAAAGGAAAAAAAGTTTATGTAGTCCGTGAAGGCAAAGCGGCCGAAGTAATGGTCGAAACGGGCTTACGAACGGACAAGAAAATCCAAATCACGAGCGGTCTTGCTGTCGGAGACTCGGTCATTACGAGCGGCATCATGGCACTAAAAAAAGATGCTCCCGTGAGGGTGAAAAGTCCGCAATCCACGATCAATAGTGTACAGAAGTAAGCAGTTGATAATTCGTTTTGAATTAAAATATTTCATCTAAGTATTTGATAATCAAGTATTTATTATAAAAATCAGTCGCAGCCCGATATTTCTCTGTCGTCCATCGACTATTGACCATCGACTAAAATGTCAATCTCAACTATTTCCATCAAACGCCCCGTGCTTGCCATCGTGATGAATTTGCTCATCATCTTATTTGGGGCAATCGGCTACACCTTTTTGGGTGTGCGTGAGTATCCGTCCATCGACCCGCCCGTGGTTTCGGTGCGAACCAACTACGTGGGGGCAAACTCCGACATCATCGAATCGCAAATCACCGAGCCACTCGAAAAAGCCATTAATGCCATCGAAGGCATCAAGTCCATCAACTCATCGTCGAATAACGGTTCGAGCCAAATTACGATTGAGTTCGAAATCGGGGTTGATATGGAAGCTGCCGCCAACGATGTGCGGGATAAAGTTTCGAGTGCGGTTCGGCAACTCCCGCAAGATATTGACGGGCCGCCGTCGGTCAGCAAAGCCGATGCAAACTCCGACCCGATTATTAGTATGCTCTTGCAGTCGGACATCAGAAGCCACATGGACATCAGCGACTACGCCGAAAATGTAATCGCCCAGCGTCTGCAAACCATACAAGGCATCAGTCAAGTAATTATTTGGGGGCAAAAAAAATATTCGATGCGACTCTGGATGGACCCTAACAAATTGGCGGCACAGGGCGTAACGACCCAAGACGTAAAACAAGCCCTCGACCGTGAAAACGTGGAACTTCCGAGCGGAAAATTGGCGGGAGATAATACCGAACTCACCGTCAAAACCGTGGGACGATTCAAAGGCGAAGAAGACTTTAATAGCTTGATAGTCAAGACGGTAGGTGAAAAAATCATTCGTTTTAAAGATATTGGTGGAGCCGAACTCGGAGCCGAAAATGAAGAAACACTGCTACGAATCAACGGAATACCATCTATCGGTTTGGCGATTGTGCCGCAGCCTGGGGCAAATTATTTGGAGATTTCGAAGCAAGTGAACACCCGTTTGGTTGAGATAAAAAAAGAACTTCCGAAAGATTATCGCATGGAATTAATGTCGGACACGACGATTTTTATCAAGCGTTCGGTCGAAGAAGTAGGCGAAACCCTGCTCATTGCTATTGGTTTGGTGGTAATTATTATTTTCTTGTTTTTCCGTGATTGGATTATTGCCGTTCGCCCGCTGATTGACATTCCCGTTTCGCTCATCGGCACGTTTTTCTTTATGTATCTGTTCGGTTTTTCGGTCAATGTCCTGACACTCCTCGCCATTGTTTTGGCTACGGGTTTGGTCGTTGATGATGGAATTGTAGTTACCGAAAACATTTACAAGAAAATAGAGGAAGGCATGAAACCCATCGAAGCGGCTATCAAAGGTTCGAACGAAATCATGTTTGCCGTGCTTTCTACGTCCATTACGTTGGCTTCGGTTTTCTTGCCCGTGATATTTATGGAAGGTTTCGTTGGCCGACTTTTCCGTGAGTTTGGCATTGTGCTGGCGGTTGCGGTCTTGATTTCGGCTTTTGTTTCATTGACCCTTACACCAATGCTGAATGCGTATTTGGTCAGAAAAAATCAAAAACACAGTCGTTTCTACGAAATGACCGAGCCGTTTTTTTTACGGGTAATCGAAGGCTACCGCAGTCGCTTGACGAGTTTTATAACTATTCGTTGGGTGGCTATTCCCTTGGTTTTGCTCACATTCGGCATGACGTGGTTTTTCGGGAAAGATTTGCAACAAGAATTAGCCCCACTTGATGATCGGAGTGCCATGCGTTTGTCAATTTCGGCTCCCGAGGGTTCGTCTTTTGAATTTACCGATAATTATATTGTAAAATTGGGGAAAACCTTGCGGGATTCTGTTCCCGAAGCAAACGTAATCGTAACCATGACCGCCCCAGGATTTACGGGGTCGGGTGCTGCCAATACGGGTTTCACGAGATTGGTCCTCAACGAACCCACCGACCGAAAGCGTACCCAGCAGCAAATTGCCGACCAAGTAACAAAAATCGTTAAGAAAATGCCCGATGCCCGAGCATTTGTGTTGCAACAAGAAACTATTTCGCTTGATAAACGGGGCGGCTTGCCCGTACAGTACGTCATTCAAGCACCTGATTTTGAGAAACTTCGTCAGTACGTGCCGAAGTTTATGGAGGAAGTATCGAAAGACCCAACTTTTATGATTTCGGACTTGAATCTGAAATTTAATAAACCCGAACTCGAAGTAAGTATCGACCGTGAGAAAGCAAAAAGTATGGGCGTATCCGTGACGGACGTTGCCCAAACGATGCAACTTGCTTTTGCAGGGCAGCGTTTTGGGTATTTTACGATGAATGGCCGCCAGTACCAAGTCATTGGGCAGTTTGACCGTGCCAACCGTGACGAGCCATTAGACCTCAAAAATGCTTACGTAAAAAATAACCGTGGCGAAATCATTCAACTTGACAACATCGTAAAGATTAACGAAGAAAGCAGCCCACCGCAGTTATACCACTTCAATCGCTACATGAGTGCGACCGTTTCGGCGGGTTTGGCTCCTGGCAAAACCATTGGTGATGGCATCAAGGCCATGGACAAAATTCGTGATAAAATGGCCGATGATGTTATCCGAACGGCACTGGCTGGCTCGTCGAGAGATTTTTCGGAAAGCTCGTCCAACACACTTTATATGTTTCTCTTGGCTCTGATATTGGTTTATTTGATTTTGGCGGCACAATTTGAGAGTTTCGTTGATCCCTTTATTATCATGCTCACCGTGCCTTTGGCGGTTGCGGGGGCGGTGTTTTCGTTGTGGTACTTCAATCAAACCCTCAATATTTTCAGCCAAATCGGTATGATTATGCTCATCGGTTTGGTTACGAAAAACGGTATTTTAATTGTAGAATTTGCCAACCAACTCCGAGAAAAAGGCATGGAAATAAAAGAAGCGGCTATCGAAGCGGCCACGATGCGTTTCCGCCCGATTTTGATGACGAGTTTTGCCACCGTGCTGGGGGCTTCACCTATTGCATTTGCTTTGGGTTCGGCGGGCAAAAGTCGTATGGCCATGGGTATCGTAATCATGGGCGGATTGCTATTTTCGTTGGTGCTTACGCTGTATGTCATTCCTGCGATTTACACGTTTTTATCTCGCAAAAAGAATTTTGAACGCATGAAGCAAATTGAGGCAATCGCCAATGAGGCGGAATTGGTGTAGGAACAAAAACAAGCAAATTTTTCGTTAGATTTGTGTAAAAATTCAAAAAATATGGAAGTAGTAATCGAAAAAACAGAAAGACTGACGGGTTTGGCACTCTGCAAAAAAATGTTGTCAGAAAAAAAAGAAACCCAAAGACAGATGCGGGAGGAGTGGATAACTGATCCTGATAAAATGAAAATTTTGAATGAACTAATTAGTAGAAATGAGGAACGAGGAACTCGAATCATCAGGTTATGACTTTGAGTTTGGAGGTGGATCTTTTAATTCTTACATCTTTCAAACTGACAATGAAATTATTTATGAGATAAAATTCAAACCAACAGATTATTTGTTTGGTGAAGATTCCATTTTCAACCCTTTTACCTTTGAATTAGTCATTGAACTAAAAACTACAGATAAAAGACCTCCGCTTGATAAGCTAATTCCTACGACTATTGCCTTTATTTTTGAGGATTTTTTTAATCGAAATACCCACAACATTGTTGTGTATCTCTACGAATCTTCAGATTCACGACAAGACGCTCGAAGACGAAAGTTTGATTCATGGTTTGACTATTTTAAAGAACGGAAATATGACAAATTCGAAATGGTACTATCCGATTCTTCAGGACAATTATATTATACAACAATGGTTATCCGACGAGACAACCCCCATAGAAAGCAAATTGCAACTAATTTTGTTGAAGTGATGACGGACTACAACAAATAAATATCTCAAAAATGACCATTAAAAGACATATAATATTCTTCATTTTTTTGCTTTTCCCAATTCTTGTTTCCGCCCAAGAAACCCTAACCCTCGAAACTGCCATTGACCTTGCTCTCGAAAAAAGCTACGACATAAAAGTAGCCAAAATGCAGCAAGAAGTAGCTCAAATACAGGTTTTCAAGGGCAATGCAGGAATGTTACCACGAGTCGATCTGAACGCCAATGTTGGTTCTGCTCTCAACGAAGTGAGCCAAAAACTATCAAACGGAACGGAGATCAACCGTTTTGGGCGAAGCCTTGCTCCAAATTCAAACGTAGCCATGAGTTGGACGCTCTATGATGGCAAGCGAATGTACGCCACCCTCGACCGACTCAAAGGTCAAGAACAACTTAGCCAACTTCAAACCCGCCAAATGATGGAAAATACCCTTGTGAATGTCATGCAGGCGTATTATGAAGTGATGCGGCAAAAACAAACCGTGGCTTTTTTGCAGACAATTATTAAATATTACGAAGAACGCCTCACGATTACTGACCAACGCTGGCAGTTTGGCAAAGGCTCAAAACTTGATTATTTGCAGTCGAAAACCGAACTAAATACGCAGTTTACGGCCTTAGTTCAAGCAAAAAATGCCTTGAAAAATGCCAAAATTATCCTAAATAATTTGTTAGTAAGGCAGCCCGATGAAGATTTTGATGTGCAGGAAGTTATCGGAATTATGTTCGACCCAAGCCCAGAGCAACTCAAAAGTCAAGCCAAAGCAGCCAACAAAAATCTGCAAGTCCTCCGTAAAAATACTGACATCAGCCTTATTGTTCAAAAGGAAATAGCGGCCGCTAAACGCCCACGGCTTGCACTTAATACGGCCTTGGGCTACTCATTGAATGCCACCAATGCGGGGCTTTTTCTTTATAATCAAAATATTGGTGTGAATGTAGGCTTGGGTTTTACTTGGAATATTTTCAATGGAGAAATCGTTCGCCGTCAGATTCAAACTTCAAAAATTAATACCGATATTCTACGAAAACAAGAAGAAGGTCTTTGGGTGCAAATCGAATCGGACTTGGTTCGGGCTTATAACCAATACCAAACCGACAAAGAATTATTGAAATTAGAGGTAGAAAACAACGAAGTGGCCGACGAAAATTTAAAAATTTCGTTAGAAAAATTTAAACTCGGCGGCTCAACAATTCTCGAACTCAACGAAGCTCAACGTAGCCTAAATACGTCACTCAATCGCCTGACGAATGCCCGTTATAACATAAAAATCTCCGAACTTGAGATTATGCGTTTGAGCGGAGAGTTGGTGAAGTAAATTCAAATTAAGAATTAAGAATGAGGAATTAAGAATTTTAGTTACATCTTAAATCTTTATTTTCGTTGAAAATCATTCTTAACTCTTCATTCTTAATTAAACCTAAACCGCCTTCGTTTTCCCTGGCATTGCAATTTGGTAATGTCCATCTTTATCGGGCAATGTTTTTGGCAGCGTATCCCAAGTATAAGCATCGGGCATTAAATTAATATCCGATTTTAGGGCATCTTCCCACTTAATTTTTTTGCCCGAATAAGTCGCCATACGCCCCATAATAGCCGTCATGGTACTCATTGCACCTCTTTCTGCATCATTAATTGGCTTGTTATTTACGATACAATCAAACAGCACATCGTGCTCAACTTGATAAGGATTGGCATCGCCTGCGTCTTTGTGTCGCCAAATAGTATTACCCTTTGCATCTAAAATTCTACCCTCCGTGGCACGCCCTTTGGTCCCAACCAGATGCTCCGATACGTCCGAAACCGTACCAGGTTGGTGGCGGCACGAACTCGACAGAATCATACCATCGCCGTACTTAAACTCAACGTAGTGGTGGTCATAAATCTCTCCAAATTTCTTATCAGTTCGTATCTGACGGCCGCCCATTCCGTTGGCTTCGGTCGGATAACCGCCTTTAAACCAGTTGATTACGTCAATATTATGAATGTGCTGCTCGTTGATATGGTCACCGCAGAGCCAATTGAAATAGTACCAATTTCGCATTTGGTATTCCATTTCGGTTTGGTTTGTCTGCCGCTCGTTTACCCAAACGCCATCATTATTCCAATAGCAACGAGCCGCTACGATGTCGCCAATCATGCCCTCATCAATCACTTTTTTATAGGTTTCTAAGTATGATTTTTGGTAATGCCGCTGCAAACCCACAACCACTTTCAAGTTTTTCTTTTTCGATTCCTCGGCCGCTGCCAACACTCTCCGAATACCTGGGGCATCGGTCGCTACGGGTTTTTCCATAAAAACGTGTTTTCCTTGACGCACGGCTTCCTCAAAATGAATCGGGCGAAAACCCGGGGGTGTCGTCAAGATAACCACATCGGCCAAGGCAATGGCTTGCTTATAGCCATCAAAGCCCGTAAATTTGCGTTCTTCGGGTACATCAACTCGGCTTTTTACACCCTTACCTTCCGACTTCTCGGTCGTAAGATTCTTGTAACAATCATCAATTCGGTCACGAAAAGCATCGGCCATCGCTACGAGTTTTACGTTTTGTTTGACCGAAAGTGCCTGCATGGCCGCTCCCGTTCCACGCCCGCCGCAACCGATGAGAGCTACTTTGAGGGTGTCGTCCACCGAACTATTAGCGAAAGTGGTGATAGGCAATGAAGCCACCGAAATTCCGCCCACTGCGGCCGCCGAGGCCTTCACAAAGTCACGGCGAGAAAAATTTGAGTTCATAGTTTTTTTTATTTATAAAGTTGAATTCTTATTCGTAATAAACCATGTCGATACATATAGCCGAAGCCACGATTAGTATTCGATTCGTATCGGTTGCTGCCACGGTTGGCTCAATTGTGATGATATAATTATCAGCCGAGGTGAATAACTCCTTACCAATACCCATCCATTTTTTGGTAATCATGCCCAAGGTTTCATCGCCACGCTTGAAGGTATAGTCAAAGTTGGACCACTTACCTTCGAGCGTAAATAGTAGCTGGCCTTCACTATTATTCAAGTCAAATTTGCCGCCAAGGCTCAAAAGTCGCTGACGAAACTTGCCCACGAGGCTTTCGTGTTCGTCATAAACTTCAACCGATGACCGAAAAAAACTTACACCCCGTTTGATTCTGAAAACTCGTTTGCCCATACTATCATTAATTTCTACATCAAATGGGGTCGAACGCTTGTATTTCGTAAATCGAAACATCTTTGTAAAAAAGCCCAGATTTGGTTCTCTACATTCCATCAAAAGTTGGTTAGTGTCGGGGTTCAGAATATCATAACTATTGGCGGCTTTCCAAGTGCCAATTTGCTCTTTTACAAAAAAGCTATTGCGGTTTAGAATTGGGTTCATCAATAATGTTTTTGGGAAAATGAAATAATACATTAAAGATATAAAAATGATTTTTATTCTCCAATAATTTATTTTTATGTAAATTTGAAAAGAAAAAATTGTCTAAAACAAAGTTTCATTTTCCTTAATCAAGATTTTCATGAAAACACTATTTTCAATACTTTTGGTGCTTAATTGCCTCCTAAGCAACGCCCAAACCAAATTTGTGGCTCGTCCGCAGGCGATTCCTTTTCACGAAACTCCCACATTGAGCATCGGCTCGAAAGCTCCCGATTTTCGATTGCCTAATTATGATGGCAAGTTTTATTCGCTCAAAGATTTTGCCTCTGCCAAAGTGCTGATTATAGTTTTTACTTGCACACACTGCCCAACGGCACAGGCCTACGAAGACCGAATCAAGAAAATAGTTGATGATTACAAAACCAAGGGCGTAGCGGTAGTGGCTATTTCGCCCAATAGTCCAAATGGGCTTTTGCTTGAAGAATTAGGCTACTCTGACCTCAACGACAACTACGAAAACATGAAAATAAGAGCCAAAGAAAAGCAATATAATTTTCCGTACCTCTACGATGGCGATAATGAAGCCGTATCAATAAAATACGGCCCAGTGGCTACACCCCATGCTTTTGTATTTGATAATCAGCGGTTACTGCGTTATGCAGGTAGGTTAGATGCCGTTGAAAAACCAAGCGATGGGGCAAATGCCGAGGATATTCGACGAGCCATTGACCAAATTTTGGCAGGAGAAAATGTAACAATGCCCATAACCAAGACTTTTGGCTGCTCGGTAAAATGGGCGTGGAAAACTGAATATAACGAAAAAAACGAAAAAAACTGGACTTCACGCCCCGTAACGCTTGAAGAATTGGACACCGATGGCATCAAGAAAATAGTTAAAAATGATGATTCGGATAAGTTACGATTGATTAATGTGTGGGCTACTTGGTGCGGGCCGTGTACACTCGAATACCCTGATTTCTTGGAAATTCAGCGAATGTACGGGGCCAGAGATTTTGAATTTGTTTCGGTATCAGCCGATAAATTGGCGAAGAAAGACCGTGCTTTGAAGTTCTTGAAAGAAAAACACTCGGGCGTAAAAAATTATATTTTCAAAGACGAAGACATTTACAAACTCATCGAAGCCATTGACCCAAAATGGAACGGAGCTTTGCCATACACACTTTTGATTGAGCCAAATGGCAAAATTATTTATAGTATTCAAGGAAGTATCGACCACCAAAAACTCAAAAAAATGATTGTTGATCACCCAAAAATTGGAAGATATTTTTGATGGAATTATTAGCGAATAATTAGTATTGAATACCTTAATTGGGTGTCATTTGCTAACATTAAGGCGAAGGGACTTCTTTTTTATCAATCCCAAGGAACGAGAATTAAGTAAGATAAGTAATGTTTAATGATAAATGTTGAATATTTAATGGTGTAAAATGCTTATAGGGTGTAGGACAAGTTGGTAAAACTTTTTCAAACCACGGAGTTAAAAGAGTTTTATCACGGGGTTTCACAGAGTATTTCTCTATGATACGGTAAAACTCCGTGTGTAACTCTGTGAAACTCCGTGGTTAAAATGAACTTGTCCTACACTCTGCTTATAATAAGTAAGTTAACTAAATTTAAAATGTCGATTATTTCCATTCAACTACTTACTAATGCAACAGGAATTAAAAGATTGATAGTTTTTTGATTTCATTTGGTTTTGCCATACCGATTAAAATCGCAACTGCGAACCGTTCGGTTGCTATTATAATCAAAGAATTTTAACTTTAAGTACCCCAATAAACTC
>JANNEN010000295.1:0-2905 GCA_031378715.1 Emticicia sp. | reverse complement strand
GAAAAATGAAGCTCGCCCAGCGCGACATGACCTTCTTCTTCGCGCACGCGAGCGTCGACGAAAAGCACGCGGGAGATGTTCGACGAGTGCTCGGCGAGGTGTGCTCGACGCCCGACGACTGGGCTGCCGTTCGTCGCACCGCCGAAATGACCCTGCGCTTGACCGCGCAGATGCTCGAGCAGATCGACGTGGAGTACCGCAAGCTCAGGGACGGAGCGCCGAGCTCGTACGAAGCGCTCCAGCACCTCACCGCGCCCGCGCCGAAGTGATGAATGCTAAAACAGTTTCTTCTATTGGAATAAATCTAACTAAAATCATGCAAAACCCAGGCTCAGACGAAGACATGGTGCTACAAGATGGTGACATTATCAGAATTCCCAAAAGACTCGAAACCGTTCGGGTGCAAGGGGAAGTTCTCTACCCAACGACTGTAAAGTTTCTGGAACAAAAAACGTTTATTAACTACATCTCAAATGCTGGCGGTTTCACGAATAGATCTTTGAAGAGTAAATCCTACGTATTGTACGCCAACGGCTCGGTGGATCGAACCCGTAGATTTTTATTTGTGAATGTTTACCCAAAAATTGCCCCAGGCTCCGAAATAATCATTCCTCAGCGAACAGCCACGGCTCAACAACAAATTGCACAAGTACAAGGCTTGTTTACTACCGTTGCTGGAACTTTCACTGCACTTTTGAGTGTAATAGCAATATTTCGTTTCGCAAGATAGTTGCTGGGCTTAAAAAAATAAACTATTGACACAAATTCACAATGGCAGAATCTCAGATAATTCAAGAAGAGCAAATCAATACCAAAGATTTAATAAAAAAAATAATTGGTGTTTTCAAGTTAATTGGTAGCCAATGGAAACTCCTGCTTATCAGCGTTGCTTTGGGTACAATGTTTAGTATTATCTTTGATATTAAAGAACTGAAAGATACCGATTATACGGGCGAAATTCAGTTTAATTTGGAAGCTGGCGGCGGGCAGCAAATGGCACTCGGAGGTTTAGGCGGTTTGGCTGGAGCGTTTGGCATTGGTGGTGGTGCCTCAAACTCAAACGATTTGTTTAGTGGGGGGAATTTTGGCCTATTGATTTCTTCAAAAACCCTTTATGAAAAAGCATTAATGAAAGAAGTAATGGTTGGTGGAAAAAAAACACTCTTCATAAACTTCTATAAAGATAGCAGCGATATTGCCAAAAAAGAATGGGGTGGCGATTTACTTCACGAGCCAAACTACAAAGCAATAAAGTATAAATTTTCGCCAAAATCGCCCAATGATTTTACAAAAGACGAAAATATTATGCTTGCTACAATTTATGAAAAACTCGAAGCACAAACTGCCTTACAACCCCTTGATAAAATGGGTTCTATCATGGTTTTGTCGGCTATCACAAACAGCGAATACTTGACTAAGGTCTGGTTGGAAACATTACTGATTAGTCTCAGAGAATTTTATGTAGAGGTCAGAACTCAAAAAACAAGGGAAATTTATGATATTCAGACCACCAGATTGCGTGAGCTGGAGGGAAAACTTAGTTCAACCGATCGGCAGTTGGCCAACGCACAATTCCAAAATCAAAATGCTGTTGATCCAACCGCCCCGATGCGTACCATGCAGCTAAATCGTAGTAATAATTACGTTTCGACGCAGTATTTTCAACAACTTGCTGCTGTTGAGCAACTGAAAATGCAACTAATTAATATAACGCCAATGTTTACTGTTCTTCAGCCAGTTCGACTTCCCCTCCTTCAAAGAACTTACACAGTAGGCGGAAATACCCAAGCTGGAGCGTTTATTGGCTTTTTCTTGTGTTTGGTATTTATCATCATGCGAAAATCGTATCAAGAGTTGATGAGTTAGTTTTGATTGAGTAATATTTTGTGATTAAATTTTTGATGAATAAAGATAACCAAGTAGTTATAAAAGCAGGAAAATCTGCAATACATTATTGGAGCGAAGCATGGCGGCAACGAGAACTTTTTTGGATTCTTGGAAAACGTGACATAATGGTTCGCTACAAACAAACAGTTCTTGGCGTGGCGTGGGGCGTAATTCGACCCTTGCTTACGGCAATGGTGATGGTTTTTGCTTTCGGTAAAATAGCAAAATTAGAACAAGATTCAAGCATACCTTATATGTTGGTTGTGATTCCTGGGGTAATAATTTGGCTGTTTTTCTCGCAATGTCTGGCACAAATCAGTAATAGTATTGTGGGCAACGGTAATTTGGTATCCAAGGTTTATTTTCCCCGAATCATTATCCCTTTTAGTTCATTATTAGTTGGCTTGCTTGATGCCCTCATTGCGTTTGCGATGTTTTTGGTATTTTGTGTTTATTATCAATTCGTACCAAATTGGCACATTATTTTTGCCCCATTTTTCTTGTTTTTTGCTTATCTCGGAGCTTTTGGAGCTGGACTCTTTGCCTCGGTGCTGAATGTAAAATACCGAGATGTGGCACAAATAATTCCTTTCGTGGTGCAATTTGGCTACTTCGTTTCGCCCGTTGCTTATTCAAGCGACCGAGTGCGGAATGAATGGTGGTATCCGATTTATAACCTCAACCCCGTTGCGGGAGCAATCGACGGTTTGCGGTGGTGTTTGCTCGGTAATTATACCGATTTCAACTGGCAAAGTTTCGTTCCGATGCTCTTTTTTGTGGGTATTTCGGTATTGATTTCAATATGGTTTTTCCGCAAAAACGAAAACTCATTTGTTGATCATCTATAAGTAGTCGATAGCAAATAGACGATCGACCCTAGTGCAACAAGAATTAAGTAATTGATAGTTAAAAAAGAGTTCAAAATACCGAATTTATTCGGGTACTTAAATATAAATTCCGTTGATTATTACAGCAACCGAATTTATTCGGGTTAATCGGAAAAATTGAAATTACTAAA
>JANNEN010000258.1:0-6680 GCA_031378715.1 Emticicia sp. | reverse complement strand
GTTTATACACATCTTTTTTTAATTTCCTCCGCAGCGGCGGAAACTAAAAAACACAAAAAGATGTGTATAAACCGTAGCCAATTAGGAGGGGGGTGGGTAAGGTGATTTTTAAATTTTAGCGTCCCATTACGATTGTAACCCGACGATTTTTGGCTTTTCCTTCGGCAGTTTCATTTGGTACAAGTGGCTGGGTTTGACCATGCGAAAATACCTGAATTCTGCCTTGCGGGAAATTACTTGATGATTTTTTTTCTAACCAAGATTTTACGGCAAAAGCTCTTGCTTCCGAAAGCGACATATTGGCAGTTGGGTCGCCGATATTATCTGTATGCCCGTGAATCTCAACTTTCAGGTTACTGGCCACCACCAAATCATCAAACAATTCATTTAAAGCCTGCTCGGTTTGAGGTGTAAACGTTGCTTTTCCAGACTGAAAGGCTATATTCCATGATTTTTCGGAAATTTTTTCTCTGATATTATCATCGGCATTGAACGTAACTTGCTCACCAGCGGAGATATTTTTTGTGCGAGAAGCAATGTTTTTCAAGTAGCTTACATCAATCACATCATCTGATTTTGGGAAAGATGGCATCAAAGCAGGATAAAGTTTTGAGGCAATGTTTCCGAACACATCATAGACGATTTTTACAATATTGGTACTTCCTGCGTTCAAGCCAAAAATCTCCATGTTGTCACCCAAATTATGCACAGCCGAGCCGCCCAATTCAACCACAAGCTTCTGAGCATCAACCCCTTGGGTGCCTTTGTAATATTTTACCCAAAATGCTTTATCAGCTTCGTTATAAACCTTTGCCGAGAGTTCTCCTGCCTTGTCGAGGGCATTTGAATACGATTTCACTTGGTCGCCACCATCAGATATACCTTCGATTAGCTTCTCGACTTGCTCACGGTTATCTTGCATATATTTTTTTATGCCAATCAAAACGCACGGCATTTGGCTGCGGTATTCTTTGGTCGAAACAATCGAAACCAAGCCACCTTTTTTCTCAGCTACATTTACATCGCCAGGTGTCCAAGTTGCTACGCCATTGACCGTAACTTTCTTTGTTTCGCCCGTTGGTTTTCCCTTAGAAACTACCTGCCGCTCTTCTGAATATCCTGAGATATATTTCTCAGCAGCATCTAAATAGCTATCTGCCGCCACAAAATTCATTGCATTGGGGTCATACGTTTTTTCATCCGGATTAACAGCAATGCCATTATCTCCGCACCATTTTACTACAATATTCCAATCACCGTCACGCAAAACTGCGGCAGTGAGTCCGCCTTTGGCAGTTTGTGGATTATCTTTCCAAGCGGGCAAACCCATAAATTTATCTTCTCCGAGTGATTTTCCGCACGTATAAATGATTTGGGCTTTATAATCGCTACCAATTTTTTCTAACTCAGGATTTACACCCGACAGAAAAGCCGCCGCACCGTCACCCATAACGGTTACAAATTGTACACCTTCGGTTGTCTTTGGATTACTTTTATATTCGTTGGCAAATTTCACCAAGTTTGCTTGCATTTGGGGTACTTCATCTTGTCTGATTAGGTTCAAGTTGATACCTTTTTTCTCCATAATTGAGCCTTTGGTTGTTTTTGCTCCACCATTGGCAAATACCACTCCCATTTGTGCATTCCACGCCCAAAGCATCCACCTGATTTCGGGAGAACTGACATTTGCTAATACCTCTGAAGGCATTTCGGCAGCAGAAACCGACGAAGAAGCATTTTTCGGGGCAGTTGGCAAATCAATTTTGCCGATTTCCTGCGAAGTCGCTGCCTCCTTTTTCATCACATTACCACTGTCCAAAATAAGCCATTTTAAGCCCCATAATGCCGCAATGATAGAAATAGCAATAGCCAATCTGCCAAAAGATGTTAATTGTGTTTTCATTTTTTTTAGTAATGGTTTAGTTTTAATTTTGTAAGAATAGTTTTATTTCAAATGTATCAATTTACATTCAGAAACAAAACCATTTGCTCAATATTCATTTAATTTGAGCAAATTTACAGCAATATTAGGGCAATTGTCAAAGAGGAATGTAGATGGACGGTTGAAAAGTCATTCATACAAGACGTTTTGTGTGAAGCCAACTTATTTAAATATTTGATTTTTTGCATTTTCAAAGTATTTTTGCTAAAAAAACTACCCCACCATGCCCACCTTCCAAGCCTTTCAAATATCCGAAAACGACGATAAAAGTTTCTCGCAAGCAATCATTGAGCGAAACACCGATGATTTGCCTCTGGGTGAGGTGCTTATTCGTGTCAAATATTCATCTCTAAATTACAAAGATGCCCTTTCATCAACAGGAAATCGGGGCGTTACTCGTAACTATCCGCACACGCCTGGTATTGATGCCGCAGGAATTGTGGAGGAAAGCATTTCGCCCAATTTCCAAAAAGGCGATAAGGTTTTGGTAACAGGCTTTGACTTGGGCATGAATACTGCGGGCGGTTTTGGACAATATATTCAAGTACCAGCCGCATGGGTTATCAAATTACCTCGTGGACTAAAACTCAAAGAAAGCATGATTTTTGGCACGGCGGGGCTGACCGCCGCCTTGTGTATTGACCGACTTTTGGGAGCTGGACTCACACCCGACAAGGGCAAAATCATTGTCACAGGAGCAACTGGGGGCGTTGGTACGATGGCAGTAATGATTTTGGCAAAACTCGGATTTCATGTTGTGGGTGTTACGGGCAAACCCGAAGGAAAGGATTTTTTATTGAAAATCGGTGCAAAAGAAGTGCTTTCGAGAGAAGAAGTTGATGATAAATCGAGCCGTCCATTGCTCAAAAGCGTGTACGCAGGTTGTGTGGATACCGTCGGTGGAAATACGCTGGCAACCATCTTGAAATCAATGAATTATAACGGCGTGGTGGCCATTTGTGGTTTGGTGCAGTCGCCCGAACTGCCTACGAGTGTGTTTCCGTTTATTTTGCGAGGCGTGTCGATGTTTGGCATTGACTCCTCAGAATGTGCTATTGAGTGGCGTAAAAAACTCTGGAAAAACCTCGCCAAAAACTGGAAACCCGAAGGGCGGCGTTCCGCTGATATTCAAGCCATTACAAAAACAATTACGCTGCGTGGGCTTCCAAAAGAAATCAAAAAAATACTGAAAGGCCAACAAATGGGGCGGGTGGTGGTGCGGTTGTGATAGATTTTTGTTTTTACAAGAAAACCACGTAAAACGTGGATATTTCTTAAAAATTGTTCAAAAATTCCTTACTTTTGTCGAAAGAAAATTTTATCTATGAATATCAAAATTGGGCAAGGCTACGACGTACATCAGTTGGGCGAGGGGTATGATTTGTGGTTGGGGGGTGTCAAAATTCCGCATACTGTTGGTTCGGTCGGACATTCGGACGCTGACGTGCTGTTGCATGCCATCTGTGATGCCCTTCTGGGAGCGGCCGCCATGGGCGATATTGGCAAACATTTCAAAAACACCGACCCCCGTTGGAAAGGCATTGATAGCAAGATTTTATTGAAAATAGTAGCCGAAATGCTCGAAAAAGAAGGCTATAAAATTGGCAATATTGACTCGACAGTTTGTTTGCAAGAACCTAAAATCGGCAAGTACATTCCCGACATGATAGCAGCCATTGCGGGCGTAACGGGCTTGCCCGAAAACTGCATTTCAATCAAAGCCACCACCACCGAAGAAATGGGTTTTGTGGGCCGCATGGAAGGCTTGGAAGCTCATGCTATTTGCTTGATATACAAGTGATTAGCGTCTGATTTTTCAACGTCTGCACCGCAGGTCTGACGTTATTAAGTGCTGAACGACAGTACTTCTCTATTCTGGTATGCGAATCTTTTTACCCAAAAACTTAGATTTAGTACCAAAAAAATAATCCAAAAACACCTTTACTCTCGCCAATTTTTCTCGTAATTGGGTTTTTAATCCTTGTGCGACTGTTACATCTTTGGCATTAAATCCAGTTGCAAAAATACCCTCTTTCGAGGCGATGTACACTGCTCGTTCGTTATGAAATCGTTGGGAAATTACCGTCACTGAATCTTGCCCAAAAATCTCTTTTAACCTAATAATCGAGTCGAGCGTACGAAAACCTGCGTAATCCAAGTATATTTTTGTTGAATCAACACCCGATTTGATCAAATCTGCCCGCATCAGTTCGGGTTCGTTGTAGTCTTTTCTGCCATTATCGCCACTAATAATGACATATTTTATTTTTCCTGCTTTCAAAAGTTTGTTCGTTGCCTCAATCCTATTTGTATAATATGGGTTATAGAATCCAGCTATTTTTGTATATTTGGTTGTTCCGAGTAATAGTCCTACCTTGTTATACGGTATCTTATTGACATCAGAAAATAATTTTCCTTCGGCATTTTCGATGATTGTTTTGTTTGAAAAATAGATAGATACACCCGCCATAATTCCGAGCATCAGCAAAATCAAAGGGATAGTTTTTTTCTTGAACATTATTTTAATAATTTAACAAGGCAAACTTCGCTCATTACGAAGTCTTCATTTTAGTGTGATTTCATCTGCAATTTAAGCTCTGTTGTCGAAAATTCAACATTCTTCATAAAAAACAATCTGTTTTTCATTACATTGCGTGAAAGAACTTTAACATCTATCCCATAACGTCAGACCTGCGGTACAGACGTTTAACCATTCTAAATGAAAAAATCAATACTAATAGTCGTTATCTTACTGGCTATCAATCATTTACAAGCCCAACAAATCAAAATCGGTGATAATGCTGGGGCGGTAACTTTTGAAGAATACGAACCAAAATCTACGCTCGTAGTAGCGGGAAAACCCATCACTCGTGCCAAATTTCCGTTTATTGATGTCCATAATCACCAATGGGAAATGGGCAGCAAAGAAAACCTAACCAAGCTCGTCACGGATATGGACGTGATGAATATGGGCTTAATGGTTAATCTCAGCGGGCGGGGATTCAACCAAGACGAAGCCAAAAGTACGGCAGGAATTACGGACATGATTAATGCCGTACGAGATAATTATCCTACCCGATTTGCGGTTTTCACGAATATTGATTTCTCGAAAATCAATGAAGTGGGCTGGTCGGCAAAAGCCGTAAAAATGCTCGAAGACGACGTAAAACTACGGGGAGCGAAGGGCTTGAAAATCTACAAAAGCCTCGGTTTTAGTGTCAAAGACAACGGCAAACTTGTACCCGTCGATGATGCCCGCATTGACCCAATTTGGGCAAAAGCGGGCGAATTGGGCATTCCTGTACTGATTCATACGGCCGACCCTGCGTCGTTTTGGAATCCGTTAGATGCCACCAACGAACGCTGGCTCGAACTCAAAACCCACCCAGGCCGCAAGCGTGATGCCGCTTCGGGCAAAGATTATTCGTGGGAACAACTCCTCGAACAACAGCACAATGTATTCAGAAAACACCCAAAAACAACTTTTATTAATGCCCACATGGGTTGGTATCCCAATAATCTGTCAAAATTAGACAGCCTCATGGACGCTTTTCCGAATATGTACGCCGAAATCGGGGCGGTTATTTCGGAGTTGGGTCGCCAACCACGTACGGCAAAATCTTTTTTTGAAAAACGCCAAGACCGTATCCTTTTTGGTAAAGATTCGTGGGTACCCGACGAGTATAAAACGTATTTCAGAGTACTCGAAAGTGAAGACGAGTATTTTCCGTATCATAAAAAATACCACGCATATTGGCGTATGTACGGCTTAGGGCTTTCGGACGAAGTGCTGAAAAAGGTATATTATAAAAATGCCTTAAAGATTATTCCTGGGCTTGATAAAAGTAAATTTCCGAAGTAAGCGTACTTGAACGCTGGCAGGGCTATAAGCCGCAGTGGAGCTGCCCCTGCCAGCGTTTTTCAGTTTATCAAAAAAACTTAACTAACCTTCAACAAAATGAAAAAAGCTTACATCTTCATCGCTACAATGCTGACAGTCAGTAATTTAGCTTTTTCTCAAAAGAAAAAAACTGCCTCAGTTGCCGCACCCATTCCCGACCGATTAGAATTGCTGAAACAAGAAGTTATCAAGAAAATTGATGATCGACAAAAATTTACGCAGGAAGTAAACGACCAGATTTTTAGCTTTGGCGAATTGGGTTTTCAGGAATTTGAAACCTCGAAATATCTTACTGATTTACTCGAAAAAAATGGCTTTACCGTTGAGCGAGGTGTCGCAGGAATGCCCACGGCTTGGATAGCCAAGTGGGGCTCGGGCAAGCCCGTGATCGGTATTGGTAGTGATATTGATTGTATTCCGAAAGCCTCCCAAAAACCTGGGGTTGCCTACAAAGACCCAATCGTAGAAGGAGCTCCTGGACACGGCGAAGGACATAATTCGGGGCAAGCCCTGAATATTACGGCCGTACTGGCCTTGAAAGAAATCATGGAACGAGAAAAAATCTCGGGAACACTCGTGCTGTGGCCCGGGGTTGCCGAAGAGCAAGTTGGTGCGAAGGCTATTTACGTGCGTGATGGGTATTTTAAAGATGTTGATGCGTGTATTTTTACGCACGTAGCTGATAATCTGGGCGTGTCGTGGGGCGATGCTGGAAATAATGGTTTGGTGTCAGTAAAATTTAATTTTGAGGGAGAAGCCGCTCATGCCGCCGCCGCTCCGTGGCGTGGGCGAAGTGCCTTAGATGCCGTAGAATTGATGAATGTCGGCTGGAATTTC
>JANNEN010000083.1:0-21874 GCA_031378715.1 Emticicia sp. | reverse complement strand
TAGTAATTTCAATTTTTCCGATTAACCCGAATAAATTCGGTTGCTGTAATAATCAACGGAATTTATATTTAAGTACCCGAATAAATTCGGTATTTTGAACTCTTTTTTAACTATCAATTACTTAATTCTTGTTGCAGTAGTCTGTCATCTTTTACATTTTCCTGCTCTCAATGTGGGCTTGCGACATGAAATCTGCGTGGTAGTTTCGCAACTTTTTCTCCGAAACTCAAAATATTTTGGTAAGCCATTTCTTTTTTAGATTTTTCCATGCAAATTTACTTTCGGCAATCAAGTTTGTAGGGTGAGTTGACTGGCTTGCTGGGCGTCTTACGACGCCAAATTAGAGGGGTCGTAAAGTTCATCAGTTCCAACGCTAAGTATTATATAAAAGCTTGATAATTAACAAATTAACTCTAAAACAACTCCAAAAACCATCATAATACTGGTCGTTGTAAGTATTTGATTTTCAGTGTTTTATACCTAATCTCATCTCTTCAACTTAAAAATGTTTTCACCCCGCAAAATATTATAGGCAGCATAAGGTTTGAAGTAAAAATTCTAAAAAAAACGAGCAAAGTCTGTGAATATAATTTTTGATGATTAAATTTGTTGAAAACCTACTGCGGCGACAAACCGTCAAATACTATGATCAAAAAACTTAGACTTCTCCTACCGCTACTTACATCGGTTGCTTTTGCCCAAATCGAAAAAGCCCCCAACCGTGCCGAAGGTGAATATGCCAACCGCACCATTATCAGGGGTGTAACACTCATCAACAGCACGGGGGCACCGCCCATTGGGCCAGTTGATATTGTGATTGAAAAAAACAAAATCGCCCAAATCAAGCAAGTAGGCTACCCTGGCGTGCCGATTGAAGCCAAAAGTCGCCCAAAACTCAATGTGGGAGATAAAGAATTGGACTGTACGGGAATGTACCTCATGCCAGGCTTTGTAGATATGCACGGACATATCGGCGGCAAATCGCAAGGCACACCCGCCGAATATGTGTTTAAACTTTGGCTTGGACACGGCATCACAACTATTCGTGACCCCTCGGCAGGCAATGGTCTGGATTGGACACTCGACCAAAAACGCCGCAGCGAAAAAAACGAAATCACCGCCCCACGAATCGAAGCCTACACGGCCTTCGGTATGGGCAGCGACAAGCCAATCGAAACTCCCGAAGAAGCTCGCCAATGGGTGCGGGATAATGCCGCCAAGGGAGCTGACGGAATCAAGTTTTTTGGTGCAGAACCTGCTATTTTTAGAGCAGCTTTGGAAGAAAACAAGAAAATTGGCCTGCGTTCGGCTTGCCACCACGCCCAGTTGGAAGTAGCTCGAATGAATGTTTTGGCAACGGCAAAAGCGGGACTTACGAGTATGGAACATTGGTATGGCTTGCCAGAAGCACTTTTTGATGAGCAAACGCTGCAAAACTATCCTGCTGACTATAACTATAATAATGAGCAGAACCGCTTTGAGGAAGCGGGTAAACTTTGGAAGCAGTCGGCCGAGCCTGGTTCAGCAAAATGGAATCAAGTTATGGACGAGTTGCTAAAATTAGATTTTACACTCGACCCAACTTTTAATATTTATGAGGCAAATCGGGAACTAATGCTTGCCCGCCGAGCCGAATGGCATGACGAATATACGCTACCCGCCGTTTGGCGTTTTTATGGCCCAAGCCGAATTTCACACGGCTCGTATTGGCTGAATTGGGGAACGGAACAAGAGGTTGCGTGGAAAGAAAATTACCGAATTTGGATGCGTTTCGTGAACGAATACAAAAACAAGGGCGGGCGAGTAACGACAGGTTCGGACTCTGGATTTATTTATCAGCTCTACGGTTTTGCTTACGTTCGTGAACTTGAATTGCTACGTGAAGCTGGTTTTCACCCCTTGGAGGTCATTCGTGCCGCAACTATCAAAGGTGCGGAAGCCCTTGGATTGGCCGACCAAATCGGCTCGGTGGAAGTAGGAAAATTAGCTGATTTTGTGATTACAGAAGAAAACCCTTTGGCAAATCTTAAAACCCTCTACGGCACGGGAGCGATTCGGGTAAATGACAAAAACGAAGTGATAAGGGTTGGTGGCGTGAAATATACCGTAAAAGACGGTGTAATTTATGATGCCAAGAAACTTTTGGCCGATGTCAGAAAGATGGTTTCTGATGCCAAAACGAAAGAAAATTTTGAGATTACGCAGCCTGGTGTTCCCCAAAAAGGAGCGAGTAAAGTTCAGGGGGCAGATAGGAATTGATTATTTTGACTACTAAGGAAGTCTTCGCTTTGAGCGAAGACTTCCTTTTTTACACTTCATAGGGATTTATACAACTCAAACCACCAATATTTTCAAAATCTTTGGTATTGCGTGAAATAAGGATAAAACCATTTACAAGAACCGTTGCGGCAATAATTGCATCACCAAGTTTTAGTTTTTTATATTTTCTTCGCAACATAATAGCTTTCTGAGTAACGATTTCGTCTAATGCCATTACCGTTGCCATACCTATAAAATCTTCCATTGCCTTCATTTTTGAAGGAATATCATCAAAACCTAAAACCTCAATTTTTACTGCAACCGAAATCAAAAAATCGGTGTTAAAGAGGTGTTCTACAAAATCACTACCAAGCAGTGGTAAACGAGAAGCAGAATAATCAATGATTACATTACTGTCGATTAAATATCTCTTTGCCATTCGTTGCGAGCTTGATTTAGGTAAGCGGTATATTTATCTGCCTCCTCATTATTTAAGATACCTTTAAAGCGATCGGCATTCTTAGTAGAAACATCAGCTACTTGTTCCAAAATCTTCAAATCTTCGTGTTTTGCAGTAATATTATTCCACTCTTCGATCGGAATAACCACGGCTGTATGCCTTCCTTGGGTATCGGAGATATATTGTAAATCCATGATGTTCAATGTTTTAGTCGAGAATTTTTAAAAACTAAGGAAGTCTTCGCTTTGAACGAAGACTTCCTTTTTTTATGCCTACACCATCATCATCGGCGTTGCTGTTTCTTTCTTTTCTTCGGGCAAAATAAAATTCAACGGGTTCTTTACTTTTTCGGGCAAAAGAGCAATTTCGAGTACTTCTTCCACGTAATCTACGTAGTGGAAAGTTAGTCCAACGGTGTATGTTTCGCCTACTTCCTCTACATCTTTGCGGTTTTTGTAGCACATAATGATGTCTTTTATACCTGCCCGTTTGGCCGCCAAGATTTTTTCTTTTATTCCGCCAACTGGCAATACTTTTCCACGGAGGGTAATTTCGCCCGTCATGGCCGTATTTGGCTTAATCTTACGTTGGGTAAACATCGACGCCATCGAAGTCAGCATCGTGATACCCGCCGATGGCCCATCTTTTGGTACTGCTCCCTGCGGCACGTGGACGTGAAGATCATAATTTTGGAAGATTCGATAGTCAATACCAATGCCCTCGGCGTGCGATTTTAGGTAAGAAAGTGCGGTAATGGCCGATTCTTTCATGACATCACCCAACTGCCCCGAAAGCGTGATTTGTCCTTTTCCTCTACTCAAACTTGATTCTATGAACAGGATATCACCCCCAACCGAAGTCCAAGCCAAACCCGTAACTACGCCTGGCACGTCGTTTCCTTCGTACAAATCTCGGTCAAAAATAACGCCACCAAGCATTTTTTCAACGTTTTCAGCTTTCACGATTTTGGCGTATTCTTCTTCCATCGCAATCGACTTAGCAATTTTTCGGATTAATGCCCCAATTTGCTGCTCCAAACGCCGCACGCCCGACTCACGGGTGTAGCCTTCGATCACTTTCTGAATAGCCTTATCGTCGATTTTCAAGTCTTTCGGCTTGATTCCGTGTTGTTCTAATTGCTTAGGTATCAGGTGTTTACGGGCAATTTCTATTTTTTCTTCAACGGTATAACCCGAAATTTCGATAATCTCCATTCTGTCCCGAAGCGGCCCTTGAACGGTATCGAGCGAGTTGGCCGTGGCTACAAAAAGAACCTTCGAGAGGTCATAATCGACTTCTAAATAATTGTCTTTGAAAGCGTTGTTCTGCTCGGGGTCGAGTACTTCGAGCAATGCCGATGAAGGGTCGCCACGGTGATCACGGTTTATTTTATCAATTTCATCTAAAACAAAAATAGGATTTGATGACTTTGCTTTTTGTAGATTCACAATCACCTTGCCTGGCATAGCACCAATGTAGGTTTTGCGATGACCTCTGATTTCGGCTTCATCATGCAAGCCCCCAAGCGACATTCGGACGTATTTCCGCCCCAGTGCTTTAGCGATTGATTTTCCCAAAGAGGTTTTTCCTACGCCTGGGGGGCCATAAAGGCACAAAATCGGTGCCTTCATGTCGTTTCTCAACTTCAAAACCGCCAAGTATTCGATGATACGTTCTTTTACTTTTTCGAGTCCCGAATGGTCGGCATCTAATACTTTTTTGGCACGTTTGAGGTCAAAATTATCTTTCGTAAACTCATTCCAAGGCAAATCGACCATCGTTTCGGCATAATTGAGCGACACGCCGTATTCGGGCGACATCGAGTTCATGCGTAAAATTTTATTCAATTCTTTGTTAAAATGGTCGTTTGCTTCTTTCGACCATTTCTTTTTCGCCCCCTTTGCTCGTAGTTTTTCTACTTCTTGATCGGGCGACTCCATGCCCAGTTCTTCCTGCAAAACCTTGATTTGCTGACGAAGATAATACTCTCGTTGTTGCTGGTCAATATCAATACTTGCCTTGCTCTGAATATCCCGCTTGATTTCGAGTACTTGAATCTCTTTCATCATGTGTTCGAGTAGCTTGGTGGCTTGCTCGCCACCATCGAAAGTTTCGAGGAGTAGCTGCTTTTCGCTTATTTCGATGTTGAGGTTTGATGAAAGAAAGTGCGTCAAGAAACTCGGACTATCAATATTACTAATCGCCATTTGGGCATCACGTGGAATATCGGGATTGAGATTCAGTATTTTGTACGCTGCCTCTTTGAGGCTTTGTATCAGTGCTTTTGTTTCTTTTTTGCGAGTATTCGGGAAGTTTTCTGAGATATAATTAACCTTCGCCAGTAAATGTGGCTCGGTTTGCACGTATTCTTGTATCTCAAAGCGTCGGCGACCTTGAATGATGATTGTTACGTTACCGTCGGGTAGCACAATCATTTTTAAGATATGGGCAATCGTTCCGACCTTAAATAAATCATCGGGCGTTGGCTCGTTGGGTGTTTGTCGAATCTGTGCCACCACGCCCACGGTTCGGTCGGTGCGGTAGGCTTTTTTTATCATTTTGATAAACTTCTGCCTCGTTACGGTAACAGGAATAACTATTCCAGGAAAAAGCACGGTATTGCGTAGCGATAAAAGTGCCAGATTACTGGGCAAATTATCTGCGTTTTCCATCACTTCGTCGGGCGAGGCAATCTCTATCATTTCAACGTTTTCGAGGTCTTGTCTTGCCATCACAAATTTTGAGAATGTATCTCTGTTCATTAGCACACTATATTTTGCCGTTGCTTTTAAAACGGGTTACGTTTGTTGAAAGGCTGATTTTGTGTGCTTTCAAGAAATGAGAAATGTAAATGATTGATTATTGACCGTAATTTAATTATCTGCCAAAATGTCCGAGTGAAAATACGAAACCTTTCTGACAATTAAAATATTTACGGGCAAAATAATATCTCAATACTTATGCCAAATGAATTATTGTGGCACTTTGGCAGGAAAATCTTATCAGGTGGGGTTTGTATGTGATACATTTGGCAATAAAATAACACTCGAGCTTAGAATAGCGAAAAGCAATGTATCGCTCTACTCAATCACTTTTGGTACTTGAAAATACTCACCGTCCTGGCTTGGTGCATTTCGCAAACCTTTTTCTCTCGAAAGTTCGTTCTTAACCACATCTTCACGGAAAACATTTACCGCTTCGCTCATGTGGGTTAGTGGCTGCACGTTGGTTGTGTCGAGTTCTTTGAGTTGGTCCATCCAGTTTAAGATTTTTGACAAATCACCAACCATTTTCGTGCTTTCTTGCTCACTCAAATCTAAACGAGATAAATGTGCCATTTTTTCGACAGTTTTTTGGTCTATTTTCATATCACAAGTCGGCTTTGGTAACCGACGATTGGCTTAAATTTTTGATAGAATCTTGTTCCTTTGGTCGCTTACAAAACCGACTTACGATTGTCGGTTATAAAGACCGACTTGCGTTCAACATCGGCTGAATAGTGTCATAAACTTGTTGTTTCAAGGCCTCAATATCGGCTTTGGTTTTGCCCGTGGTTTCGATTGGCGTGTGAATAATTACCCGCAATTTGTGCCATTTGAATAATATCTCGGGCATTGCTTTGTAATTATCAAGCAGCGAAATCGGTACGATTGGTACTTGGTTTTCGATAGCCATCGAAAAAGCTCCGTCTTTAAAGGGCTGCACCATTTCGGGAATATTAGTCGAATGAATACCGCCCTCTGGAAAAATCATGATACTTCTACCCGATTTTAAGGCACGGATAGAACGAGTGAGGGCCTTAATTCGGCTATCTTTTGCTGATCTATCAACTTGAATATGCAGCTTGGCAAACATATAACCGAACAACGGAATGTTCTTGGCCGAGCTTTTACCCATGAATGCAAAGTAGTTTTTTATGACCACGCCCATCATCGCAATATCAAGGTAACTAAAATGATTGGCACAAAAAACGTAGGCTTGCTTGCTATCAAGTGGGGTTTGGTAGGTTACTTTTACGGGCATTCCGATAAGGAAGAAAAAGATTTTCCCCCAAATTCGGTTGCAATAGTGAGCCACGGGTTTCCAGTGTTCTCGTTGCAGGGCAATAAAAACGATGGGAAACAACAGTAAGAAAATTAACAAAAACCAAAGAATACACCAAGTGGTATAAATCCAAGAAAGTAGCTTCACTCAATTAGCGATTAATAATTAGCAATTATCTTTTTATAAATAATTGATAATCAATAGTTTATGAAAATTTTAGGGTATTTATCCAATCACTACTTCATATCGCTACGCAAATCAACTGGTTTTGAATTTTTTCGCATTTTGATATTTAACACTTCAACCAAAAACGAAAACGCCATTGAAAAATAGATATAACCTTTTGGCACGTGAACTTTAAATGCCTCGGCCACGAGTAGCGTACCAATCATCACCAAAAACGAAAGTGCCAACATTTTGATTGTTGGGTGACGCTCCACAAAATCACCAACGCTTCCTGCAAAAGCCAGCATCGCTAAGGTTGAAAGCACGACTGAAACGGCCATCACCATGATATTATCGGTCATACCGATAGCTGTAATGATGGAGTCAATCGAAAACACAATATTAATAATTGCTATATCAAAAATGGCACGCCCAAGTTTTGACGCTGTTTTTTTGCCACTGATGTTCTCTTCGTGTCCTTCGAGTTTGTGGTGAATCTCGGAGGTTGATTTATAAATCAAGAAAAGCCCACCGATAAACAGTATAATATCTTTGCCACTAAAACCCATGTTGATAGACATTCCAAAATCTTGTAAATTAAATAAGTCGGTTTGAAGTCCGAGAATCCAGCCCAAAGCAAATAGTAGTAAAATTCGAATCGCCATGGCCATAATCAAACCAATATTTCGGGCTTTTTTTTGTTCGGCATGCGGTAGTTTCGATGAAATAATCGAAACGAAAATGATATTATCAACACCCAACACTATTTCTAAGAGTGTCAGCGAAAATATACTTGTAAGAGCTGCGGTTGTAAAAATTTGTTCCATCGAAAGTTTGGTTTTTTTATTTGTATGGCGAAATTACCTTTTTTCGGTCTTTCTGCCAAATTTGATATTGACAAACGGAAAAATCGTCGAGATTTTGGTATCCTTCACGACATAAGCGGAGAAAAGATGTAAGTTGTTGATTACCATTTTTTTTTATAATCCTACATGACACTTTTTTAAAAATAATTGGTTTGTATTTTACTGGTTCTCAAAAAAAAATTCTCTTCTCATTGCTTAATATTACTTCATCTTAACAATCGTAACGCCCTGCCCTCCACGGTCGGCGTGTTCGTCTGACGTACTTGATACCTGCTTGTAGCCCCGCAAATGTTGGCGAATGAGCGTCCGTAAAATACCATCGCCTTTGCCGTGTACGATTCGGAGTTCGGGATAGCCCAACATTATTGCATCATTCATCAAGCTATCCACTTCGCCGAGGGCTTCTTCGCTACGTTTGCCCCGCAAATCGACATTGAAGCTAAAATTCATCATTTTTTCGTTCATGTCAATGCCCGAAACTCGGGGCTTAATCACTCCCTTTGTGGCTTCTTTGTAAGCGGTTTTGCTCATTTTTTCCAAACGATTGAGCTTAATATTGGTTTTGAGTTCACCGATAGCTATTTCAATATCCTTGCCCCTAATTGCCAAAACTTCCCCAATCGTAGCTTGTCCCTTGATTCGGACGTAATCTTTTATTCCGATTTCACCACTTCCGATTTCCCACTCCTCGCCCACGGGGGCAGCTTTTATTTCTTCTATTTTCTGAATTTTCAGTTCTTTTTCTTCAAAAACCTGTAATTCTTGCCGTAATATTTTCGTAGCATCACGTTCGGCTTTTTCTTCTTTTATTTCTCGAATCGTGTTTTCAATCTTGCGGTTTGCTTCTTTAAGCAGCTCTTTGGCTTGGGTTTTGGCCTCGTTCAGAATCTTCTTTTTTTCAACGTCCAAAAAATCTTTCAAGCCCGTATATTGTTCAAGCGTGCTGGTTAGCTTTTGATTTTTTTCGACAAATTCTCTGTTTTTCTCCGAAAAAACCTTCTTTTCAATCTCCAATTCTTTGATTAATTTCTCAAAATCAATCTGTTGCGTACCTAATTTCAGTTTGGCGTTTTCGATAATTTGCTTTGATAAACCAATTTTTTGGGCAACTTCCAAGGCAAACGAACTGCCTGGCTTGCCGATTTCGAGGGTATAAAGTGGCTCTAAAAGTTCGGCATCAAATTTCATTGCACCGTTTACCGTTCCGTCGTGTTTGTCGGCAAAAACTTTTAGGTTTGTGTAGTGTGTATTAATCACGCCGTGAGCATTTAGTTTTAGTAACTGTTCCAAAATCGACTCGGCAATGGCTCCGCCCAAACTCGGCTCAGTGCCTGTACCAAACTCATCAATGAGAAACAACGTAAATTTATTGCCAAAATTCACAAAATGTTTCATATTAGTTAAGTGCGAGCTGTACGTACTGAGGTCGTTTTCGATGCTTTGCTCATCACCAATATCAATGAAAATATTTTTGAAAACCCCTACTTTTGAGTCGGGTGAAATCGGCACGAGCAAACCGCATTGTGCCATGTATTGTACCAAACCGATGGTTTTGAGCATGACTGATTTTCCACCCGCATTGGGGCCAGACACCAGCACGATTCGGTTGTCTTTGTCGAGTTTTATGCCCAAAGGAACGACGCTTTTTCCTTGTTTTTTGAACGATAGATATAGCAAGGGGTGCTTGGCTCGGTACCATTCGAGGGCTTGATGCTCGACTAAAAACGGCGAAGAAGCATCAATTTCTAAGGCAAATTTGGCTTTTGCTCGAATAAAATCAACAATTCCCAAAAAAAGATACGCCTTACGCAGGGCTGGCACGTGCGGACGAATAAAATCAGTCAAGCGTTCCAGAATCTTTACGATTTCACGGCGTTCGCGGGCTTCCAGTTCTCTGATTTCGTTGTTGGCTTCCAGCACTTCGGCGGGTTCGATAAACGCCATTTGTCCCGTGGCCGATTCGTCATGTACGAAGCCTTTGATTTTGCGTTTGTGTTCCGACAAAATCGGAATTACCATACGACCGTCCCGAATCGTGAGCGACATTTCATCGCCAATCCAGCCGCTATTACGAACCGTTTTTAGGATTCTGTCCAAGGTTTTGCGTAAATCGTTTTGTTCGGCAATCAATCGGCGGCGAATATCCATCAATTCGGGCGAGGCGTTATCCCGTACCTTTCCCCGTTCGTCAATGATTTTGTCGATTTGGGTGATGACCGAAGACCAATCTGACCCGACTCTCTCCCCAACCTGGGCAGAGTTTGGGCGGTCGGCCGCTGCCATGGGGCTTATTGGTAAAGAGTTTACCACCAACGCCTTTAATTCGGGATAAACGTGGGCTTCTTTTATCTTGAAAAAATGAATGATTTGTTGAATCGTGCGAAGCGAAAGTTTTATCTCAAAAAACTGCTCTTCGCTTACGAAAGCTCCTTCGATGGCAGCTCGTGAGAGGGCATCGCTAACATCAATATAATTTTGTTGCGGAAAATCGGACTCAGTTTGTAGAATCAACTTAAACTCGGCCGCTTGGCGATGCAAACGGTCGATTATCTTGAAATCATCAGAAAAACGGATTTTTTCGACAAAAGCTCGTCCGAGTGAACTCACACAATGCTCGGCGATATGTTCACGAATTTTATCGAAACCTAACTTTTGTTCTATATTTTGGGGGTAAAGCATGAAAATTTGTGGTAAATTAGGTAGTTATAAGTGCCATATTGGTTTAACTACTTTGAGCCGATTTTGTCTTTAATGGGTCACAAATTTACCACAAATTTCGTTTACATGAACAATGTTTTTTCAATGAGAGGCAAAGTACGGTCAAACTGTTTGTCAAAAAATTTCAGAAGAAGTACAAAAAAGTGATTGCTCCTAAATCAAAACGAGGCACACTTCTGGGGTATGCCTCGTTTGAATAATATTTTGAGAAATAGGTAGGGTCGAAAACTCGCCGAGGCGAAAAATGATTTAGGTTGAATAAGGTTCTACAAACATAGTATATTTTTGAGAAAAAATATAATACTACGAAGTATTTTTAAAAAAACTATTGGTTTTTTATTTCCACTACCATCGTTTCGCAAGAATTAGGCGGTTGTGTGTCTATCTTAGTAATAATCTTATAGACATAAGTCGTTTTCTCTTTCAATGCTGATTTATCCTCATACACCGTAGCTTGGATTCCAGCGGGTGTTAGGTTCTCAAAAACACCCGAAATGCCACTCGACCGAAGTACATAAAAGGAATTGAAATTAGCCAACTGGGCGTTCCAGTTGAACAAAACCGATTTCTTATCTTTTCCAATGACCAAAGTTCCCTTAAAATCTTGCGGACACAAACCAATACCATCGGATACAACCCTGATGGGGATTTCGTTGGAAGCACAATTATTGGTGGCCAATCGGACAATATAACTGTAATTTACGCCCGTTTCAGTGGTTTCGTCCAAGAAAAAAGAGTTTCGTACGGTGGCAATAGTTTGAAATGGCCCCTGCTTTGCCGAACGCTGAACGAGGTAGCTTCCAGCATAAGTGCTACTATTCGGTTCTAATTTCCATGATAAATATACGTTTGGTTTTTCGATTGCTTGCACCAAAATCGCCGAAAGGGAGCTACAAAAAGCACTATTGACCACGGCGGGAGCAAAATAGCTTACCACCGCAGATGCTACCGTATCTTTGGTGGTTTTGCTCAAAAGTCGAAACGAAACCTTGCCATTGCGAAAAGGCTCCGCTACTTCGAGTGTGCGTTGGGTGGGTGGCATATCGTCAGATAAAATCTTGAACACACCATTGTTCTCCGAACGTTCAATCCGAAATCCATTAATGAGCGGCTCTTGGTAAGCATCAAAAAACCAGTCGATTTTTACTCGGTTATTGGGTAAAACATTAACAGATGTTATTAACGGTCGGTTGAACGAAGGGGGAGTTTCGTTGATAATCGTTCGGCCACAAGCGAGCAAAAAAACCGCCATCAGTAACAATACAATTTTCGGAATGTTATGAATAATACGCAGCATATTTCATTTTGGTATTAAGCCTATTTATAAGAGATTGTTTAAGTTTTTTGATTAGTGTTGATAATCTCGGAGTTATCAGTCGTTATTTACTCATTTTCTTTTCATGGCAAATATTGCCGAATATAATTTCTACTCTGCAAAATCGCCTTTGTGACATCATCGGGGCTGCCTTCGTAGGCTTTGTCTTCTACTTCGATAACCACTGGCCCACGGTAGCGAACATCGGTGAGTGCCGCAAAAAACTTCCCCCAACGCACATCGCCCAAGCCCGGCAACTTTGGTGAGTGATATTCGAGCGGGTTTGCCAAGATACCTACTCGGTCTAATTTATCTTGGTAAAGTTTCACATCTTTCAAATGAATATGGTGCAGGCGATCTTTGTATTGATAGATTGGCTTGATTTCGTCCATCATCTGAAAAATCATGTGCGAGGGGTCGTAGTTTAGTCCAAAAAGCGGGGTTTTGAAGGTTTCAAACATATTATCCCAAACGGCGGGGCTGATGGCTAAGTTTTTTCCGCCTGGCCATTCGTCATTTGTAAAAAACATTGGGCAGTTTTCGATACCTATCTTGACGCCCTCTTGTTCGGCTGTTTCAATGATGGGCTTCCAGCATTTCTTGAATATTTGCAAATTTTCTTGAATATTCTTCTTCGGGTCACGCCCAATGAAGGTATTCATCACGGGTATGTTGAGGGCGTTGCAGGCTCGAATGACCTTCTTGATGTGTTCGATATAAAATTCCGATTTTTGCTTGTCAGCATCTAACGGATTTGGATAATACCCCAAACCTGAGATATTTATCGCCTTTTCGTGTAGAAAAGCCTTGATGTATTTAACTCGTTGAGCGTCAAGTTTATCAACATCAATATGGGTAACACCCGCATAACGCCGATTGTCGGCATTGTCGGCGGGCCAGCACATAATTTCAAGACACGCAAACTCGTGCTTGGCGGCAAAATCTACCACGTGTTCGAAGCCAAAATCTGCCAAGATTGCACTCACAAATCCAAGTTGTAGCATAGTTTCGGTTGAATTGATACTTGTTTAACCAAATTTAAGAAAAAAACGCTTGTCAAATCTAATCTTGTTGATATTTAACACTCAAACGGCTAAACAAAGAAATAACAAATATGTGTTTTTGTTTATTTTTATTCAGCATTTGTTAAACATAAATTGTTTAACGTTTAAACAAACTTTATTCAAGTAATGGCAAAAACTCTTAATAGCGTCGAAAAAAGATAGATTTTTAGTCAAAAAGCAACTTTTTTGAAAAATATAAAAAAATATTTGACAAAAGACTTGTTTTGTTTGTTTAACTTTTAGTACATTTGTTTCAACAAAACGAAAAACACTATGACAGCCCTCGAATTCAACTACGCAATATCAAAAACATCGAAGTCCTTGAAGCCATTTGCAATGAGACTTACCAAAGACCACGACGATGCCAATGATTTATTACAAGATACCCTGATGAAGGCTTTCTTGAACCGTGAGAAATATGCTGACGGTACAAACTTAAAAGCATGGCTCTATACCATCATGAAAAATACGTTCATCACGAACTATCAACGTATGGTAAGAAAAAATACTTTTATCGACACAACCGATAATTTACATTATATCAATAGTACTGACAGTATGGTTGATAATAGTGCTTATTCTTCGTTTGCGATGGAAGATATAAATAATGCCGTGGAAACATTAGATGAGGCATACAGAGTACCATTCATGATGCACTTCAAGGGTTTCAAATACCACGAAATTGCATTAAAGTTGAGTATCCCGATTGGTACTGTCAAAAATAGAATTCACATTGCCCGCAAAGATTTGAAAGACAAATTATATATGTACGCCTATGCGTTCTGAGTTTGTTTAGCGAAATAATTTGCTAAACATGAAGGTTTTTGGTTAAAAAAGAGGAAGGTTCAAAAAGGTTGTATGCTCTGCTGACAACCTTTTTTTTGTTTTTAGGAATTGAAAATAAATAAGTTGCTCAAAATTTGTGCGATAAAATTTACGAAGACAACTCAAAAAACCTCTCCATAATGAACATGGAGAGGTTTTTTGAGGTAGAATTCGTGAATTTTATAATCAAATTGAGCAAG
Organism: Emticicia sp.; assembly: GCA_031378715.1. GTDB lineage: Bacteria > Bacteroidota > Bacteroidia > Cytophagales > Spirosomataceae > Emticicia. The sequence goes on along the minus strand of JANNEN010000083.1, from coordinate 7,958 downwards.
CGACCGTCGCAACGGTTATTTATTTTCAATTCCTTAGCAGAGCCAAATATAAAATCCATTTAGGCAAACCGAAGCGAGTAAATTGAGCCACATCGTGTTTTTGAAATTTGCTTGGTCTTTGTCTTTTAAAACTCTCACGAACCACCCGCCAAAAAACACCAAAGTGGGCGTATTGAAAAGTAATAACGTGGTGAAATCAGTCTGATTAAAATAGACAAAGAAACCCGCAAAGGCCACCGAAAAAACGATTGCCGTAAATACAAAAGTACCTCTGATACCGAGTATCATACTCATCGTGGTATCGCCCCGCTTGGCATCTTCCTCGTGCTGATAAATCTGCGACATCGGATACACCGCCCAGAGCATCATGGTACTTATCATGGCGGGCAAAAGCTGAGATTTCAGTACTTCAAAATCTTTCTCAAAAACCATCAGGATAGAAAAATAAGTAAACGCTCCTTGAAAAAGCCCAACAATAAACCAACTCAAAATTGGGTATTTTTTCAGACGAATAGTATCATTGCTATAAGCTTTTGAAACTAATCCGTAGATAAATATCATCAAAGCGAATGTCCAATCAAGCACCAGCAAGCTAATAATAACGGCCAAAATATCAATCGTCCAAGATGTCCAAAAGAGTTTTTTATCAACGGCTGGGGGCTTTTCGAGTCCGCCGATGCTACCTTCATCTTTGTCGTAATAGCTATTGTAGGCATTGCTGGCAGGATAAATAAACAAATGCAAAAGTATGAATATCCAAAATGCCTTTTGCTTGTCGAGATTCGGCGTTTGGCTAATGGCAAACCAATAGACAGGCATTAAGAAAAACGAAAACGGTAGTCGGAGGTGAAGTAAAATATCTTTTGGGGTCATTATTGATTTTTTTGGTAAAGCTATTAAATTTTCGGCAACTACAAAATACGACATCTTCACTCCGCCGCCCATCAGTTTATCTTTTATTTTATGTTGCATTACTAATCAACGAATTATGGTATTCTTTCTTAAATTTTCTTTTTAATAGTATGTTTTTATTAAAAAAAATAATTAAATTTACCACCAATATAAAATTATATTGATATTTTATATGTTTTTTTTGATTTGCTAACCTGATAAATCGCTATCTGCCTATGCCAAAACCAATTGATTACTATTTATCCTCTTTTTCAATATCAGCCATTTATAAACCATTTTACTGTAAACAAACCTGTAATAATTTAACAAACAAAACTTTATGAAACAAAATTTCTATCAAAAAGTCATCACATTTTTCCTCATCTTCTCGGCAATGGCTTCAATCGCCTTCGGTCAAGATATGGTAGTGAAGGGAAAAGTTAGTGAAGAAAACGGTGATTTGCTCTACGGTGTAAACGTAACCTCAAAGGGAACAAACCAAGGTACGATAACCAACGACAAAGGCGAGTACAGCATCTCGGTAAAAAAAGGCTCAGTACTGACGTTCAGTTATATCGGCTTTCAATCAAAAGATGTTGTGGCCAATAGTGCTGTACTCAATGTTAGTTTGGTAGCGGGTGAAAGCGTCCTAAACGAAGTAGTTGTGACGGCCTTCGGTATGTCGAAAGATAAAAAAGCCCTTGCCTACTCGGTTACGCAAGTTGATGGTGCGAAATTTCAGGAAGCACGTACCGCCAACCTCGGTAATGCCCTCACAGGAAAAATCGCTGGTGTGGTTGTTTCTCCGCCCGCATCTGGGGCTGGTGGCTCGTCACGGGTAATTATCCGTGGTGGCTCATCGTTGGGTGGAACCGACCAACCGTTATACGTTGTGAATGGTGTACCCATCGAAACGGGTAATTTCGGACAAGCAGGAATGTGGGGTGGCAATGACCAAGGTGATGGTTTGGCGATGTTCAACCCTGACGACATCGAAAGCCTTTCGGTACTAAAAGGAAACACGGCATCGGCACTTTACGGTGCAAGAGCCGCCAACGGTGTAATCATGATTACGACCAAATCAGGTAAAGCTCGCAAGGGAGTGGGCGTTTCGTTCAACTCAAATTATACCAGTGATCAAGCAGTTGATAGGACAAATTTCCAGCGTGAGTACGGGCAGGGGGTAAATGGAAATAAATTTACGACCCAAAACGAAGCCTTTGACCAATCGACTAATATTTGGGGAGCGAAGTTTGACGGTAGTAATACCATTCAGTTCGACGGTCAGCAAAGACCATACTCGCACACTGGCGAAACCATGAATGATTTTTACCGTACGGGTAGCACGTTCAACAATTCATTGGCATTTAGTGGCGGCAACGAAACGGGCAATTATCGCTTTGCGGTTTCTGACCTCAAAAATTCAGACATCATGCCCAACGCTAACTTCAAACGCCAAACTGCCAATTTGAATTTGAATAGCAAGTTGAAAAAATTGACACTCATGCTATCGGCTCAATATACGATGCAGGATGTAAAGAATAGACCTCGCCTTTCGGACTCACCAGGAAATGCCAACTTCTCGGTATTTGCCAAGCCAGGCAACGTGCCGTACAGCGTAATCAAGGGTGCAACCGCCAAAGAAGGAGCATTGGCCGACGGAACAGAGCTGCGTTACCAAGCAAATGCTTTCTCGACAAACCCTTATTGGGCTGCGTATCAGTTTTTCAGAAGAGATGTTACCAATCGTCTGGTGTCGAATATCTCGGCAAGATATGACTTGACAGATTGGCTTTACGTCATGGGTCGGGTAGGCACTGACTTCACGGGTCGTGACGAATCAAGGTCGGAGCCTTACGGAACGGCCTACAAGCCATTGGGCGATTTTAACGAGACTTTCCAGTCGCTCCGCCAAGACAATTATGAGTTTTTTATTGGTGGTGAAAAACGTTTCGGCAAAATATCCTTGGATTATTTGGGCGGTGGAAGCCAACTAAAAACCAAATCGATCTTGAAAGGTACAGGCGGAAACGATTTGGTTGTGCCGTTTTTTAGTAGCGTCAATAATGTAAAAGCCCCAGGGCGAATCTATGATTTCTCTGAATTAGGAATAAACTCCGTCTTTACATCGGTAAATGTAGGCTACGACAACTGGATATTCTTGAACCTTGCGGGTCGCCAAGATCAGTTTTCAACGCTTTCACCTGAAAACAGTAAAAAGTTTTATTCTTCGGTGGGTGTGAGTGCCGTAATTTCTGATGCCCTAAAATTACCTGCCGCAATTACCTTTGCAAAAGTACGAGCTTCGTACGCCCAAGTAGGTGGCGGTGGCCCGAACCCTTACGGTTTGAATGTTACTTACGGATTATTGGCCAACCCGCACGGAAGTGCCAATCTTGGTCAAATCAACAACGGCTCAATTCCTAATCCAAGCCTTTCTCCTTATACTTCTACTGAGTTTGAGGTTGGGGCAGATGTAAGATTATTTAAAAACCGTATCGGAATTGACGTGGCAGTTTATAACAGAAGAACAACCGATGACATTTTGAATGCGGGTATTTCGGCAACTTCGGGTTTTGGTAGCACTACAATCAACGTTGGAGAACTAACCAATAATGGTTTCGAGATGTTGTTGAATGGCGTAATTATCGAAAACAAAGATTTCAAATGGGACGTTACTTTTAACTTCTCACGCAACATCAGCAAGGCTGTAAACTTAGGTATCAACGCCAAAGGTGAAGCAATCCAATTTTTGAATCTTGATGAGTCACGTGCCAGAGGTGGTGAGCGTGTACGTCATATTTTGGGCGAGCAACTCGGTACTTTGGTTGGTTGGAAACACCGTACAAATGCCGCTGGTCAGAAATTTTATGATGCCAATGGCTATCCAGTTCGCTCGGCAGTACCCGAAATCGTTGGTATTGGTCGCCACCCAATTTCGGCAGGATTTAGCAATACCTTGAAATACAAGAATATCACAGCGTCATTCTTGATTGATGTTAGAAGCGGTGGTTCGATATTCTCGGGTACAAACTTATTTGCGTACCGCACGGGACTACACAACGAAACCCTTGCGGGCAGAGAAGGAAACCTAACCGTGACGGGTGTGCTGTTTGATGTAGCTACCAACAAAGAAACCGATACCCAAGTAAACATCACGATTCCAAAAGATAGAATTGATGATTATTGGTCGGCATATTCGGCTATCACCGAAAACGTAGTTTACAATGCTTCGTTTGCCAAACTCAGAGAGCTTTCGATTGGATACCGTTTACCGAAAAGTTTATTAGCCAAAACTCCTTTTGAGTCTGCCTCAGTATCGGTTGTGGGTCGTAACCTTGCTTTGTTGTGGTCGAATGTACCAAATATTGACCCAGAGTCGGGCTATACCGTTGCGAGTGGAGCTCAGGGTCTTGAATATTTTGCCATGCCGCAAACAAGAAACTTTGGTGTAAACCTTTCACTAAACTTCTAATTTAGCTTTTAACGATTGACCATTGGCTTTTGGTAAAATTTCTATCAAAAACCAATGGTTAAGAACCATCAAGAAATCATTAAAAAAAGAATCAACATGAGAAATATATTAAAAATGAGTTTGGTTTTGGCTTTCTTGTTCGTGGGTCAAGCCTGTGATAAAGATAAGCTCGCCGAAATGAACATCAACAAAAACGCCGTAACTGATATAGACATGGCGTATTTGATGGCAACCGCAACCTTGAGAATCGGTGGAGAATACGAAAACACCCGTACAAATATGCTGTACTCGGCAACGATGATTCAGCATACTTCGTCGATTGCTGGATACTTCAGTGGTGACAAATATTTTTATAACGCTCAGTACAGCGGAGCGTACATGGAAAGACACTTTACGGACGTAATCAGATTGTATTCCGAAGTAATTCGTAAAACCTCAAAGGACGCTAACTTGGTCAATATCAATGCAGTATCAACGATTTTACGTGCCTTCGATATGCACCGTATGACCGACCTTCACGGCGATATTCCTTATACCCAAGCGGGCTATGGTTTGGAAAGTGAAGAAAACTGGTTTCCCAAATACGAAAACCAAAAAGACGTTTATGCCGCAATCGTAAAAGACGTAAAGGCCGCTCGTGATAAGTTGAGTGCAACTGCCAAGCCACTTGGAGCTCAAGATGTGGTTTACGGTGGTGACATCACGAAGTGGAAAAAATTTGCCAATGCTCTATTGATGCGTATCGGTATGCGTATGCAAAAGAAAGATGAAGCAGGTGGAAAAGCGATTTTCGCTGAGGCGTTTGCGTCGGGTACTTTTACTTCAAATGCTGACAACGGAACGATTAAATATTTGAACGGCCCGTCGGGCTTCAACCGCAATGGTTTGAACGATGGCTACTGGAATACCTATAAGTATTCAAGAGATTGCAAAATCAGCAAAACATTCATTGATTGGATGCAAGCCAACAAAGACCCACGCTTGATGATTGTGAGTGGTGGAACGGGCAACCCAGATACCCCAGCCGCCTGGAACGTTGATCCAACTGCCCAAAAAGGTATGCCAAACGGCTTTACTTCAACTACGATTTTGGAAGGAACGACCTTATCGGCGGCTGACAAAACTGAGTTTAACAAGGCGGGTGTAGGCCGTACAATGTTTTCGATGCTAAACTTGAAATATTGCGACTGGGAAGATCCTTACTACCTCATCTCGTTTGCCGAAACTGAGCTAATGACCGCCGAAGCGGCTGTAAGAGGTTGGGTGACTGCTAACGCTGATGACAAATTTAAGAGTGGCGTAACAGCCGCCATTACCTCTTGGACAGCCTTCGACCCTTCGTTTACTCGCTCACCTGCAGATATTGATGCTTATGTTGCGGGTAGAAAATTTGCAGCAGCCAGCAATAATGATAAATACCGATTGATTGGCGAAGAGTTTTGGGCGGCAACGTGGCTCAACGATATTGAGTCGTATAGCAACTGGAGAAGAACGGGTTTCCCTGTTTTGACACCAACCAAAGATGCCAACCGATACAAGCAAATCAACGAAATACCTCGCCGATTGATTTATTGGGAAAGCGAAATCAGCTCGAACCCTGCCAACTACAAAGCGGCATCGGATAGAATGGGCGGCGATGAGTTTACATCAAAAGTTTGGTGGGACGGAGGAAATTAATCTCTGTTTCCCTATGAGGTAAATAAAAAAAGGTGTTTAATTTTCATAAAATTAAACACCTTTTTTTTTAGTGCAATATTAGCGGGATAGAATAAAAGTACCACACCTACAAAGATTTCTCATTTAGGTTGCGAGAAGTCGCTGAAGTAAAAGCTATGATTTATGAGAAAAATTGTACGCAAAAATCATTTTTATCCAAGATAAGGCAATTATCATATAAATATTCAATTTAAAAGGGTTGTTTTTGCATAATTTTTACTAATTTTGCACTCCTTTTTGGAAAGAACAAAAATTTTTCAATTATTTTCAGTTCGATTAGCTCGCCGAACTGATGTATAAAGAGCTTAATATCAACATATTATGGCACCACAAATTGCAGATTTCGACTGGGATAAGGTCACCAAGAGAGGTATCGGCGGCGGCTATTCAGCCGACGAACAAGCAAAGTTAGAAGCACTTTACAGTGAAACACTTGCTAATGTAACAGAAAAAGACGTAGTAATGGCAACGGTTGTGGGAATCACAGACCGTGAAGTATTGCTAAATATTGGTTTTAAATCGGACGGTTTGGTTTCGATTTCTGAATTTCGTGACCTTCCAAATCTCGCAGTAGGCGATACGGTGGAAGTTTTCATCGAAAAACAAGAAGATGCCATGGGTCAGTTGGTTATCTCTCGCAAGAAAGCCAGAGTATTGACTGCTTGGAGCAACATCGAAAAATCATTTACCGAAGATGCCATCATTGATGCCTTGGTAAAACGCCGCACAAAAGGTGGTTTGATTGTAGATATTTATGGAATTGAGGCATTCTTGCCAGGTTCACAAATTGATGTGAAGCCGATTCGTGACTTTGATATTTTCGTTGGTAAGAAAATGGAAGTAAAGGTTGTTAAGATCAACCATACTAACGATAACGTAGTTGTTTCGCACAAAATCCTTATTGAGAAAGACCTCGAAACTCAGCGTCAAGTTATCCTTACTAACCTCGAAAAAGGCCAAGTATTGGAAGGTATCGTTAAGAATATCACCAACTTTGGTGTATTTATTGACCTCGGCGGCGTAGATGGTTTGTTGCACATCACAGACATTTCGTGGGGACGTATCAATCACCCGAACGAGTTATTGAAACTTGATCAACGCATTAAAGTTGTAGTTTTAGACTTTGATGAAGAGAAAAAACGTATTTCACTCGGTATGAAGCAGCTTGAAAACCACCCGTGGGATTCGTTGGCAGCCGAATTATCAATCGGTTCAAGAGTAAAAGGTAGAATCGTAAACATTGCTGATTACGGTGCTTTCTTGGAGTTGAAACCTGGCGTAGAAGGTTTGATTCACGTTTCGGAAATGTCATGGTCGCAGCACTTGCGTAACCCATCAGATTTCTTGAAAATCGGTGATGAAATCGACGCAGTTGTTTTGACACTCGACCGTGACGACCGCAAAATGTCGCTGGGCATCAAACAATTAACCGAAGATCCTTGGACAAAACAAGATTTAATTAATAAATACGGCATCAGCACCAAGCACACTGGAACTGTACGTAACATGACAAACTTCGGTATCTTCTTGGAATTAGAAGAAGGCATCGACGGCTTAGTTCACGTTTCGGATTTATCTTGGACAAAGAAAATCAAGCACCCATCGGACTTCGTAAAAGTTGGTGATTCTTTGGAAGTAATGGTATTAGAATTAGATGGTGACAATCGCCGTTTAGCACTCAGTCACAAGCACTTGGAAGAAAACCCTTGGGACACTTTTGAGCATATCTTTACTGTAAACTCTGACCAAGAATGTACAATCATCTCGAAAAATGACAAGCAAGCAACGCTCGAACTTCCTTACGGAATTGAAGGCTACGCTTTATTGAAGCATTTGGCTAAGGCTGACGGAACAATTGCCGAAGCGGGCGAGCGTT
>JANNEN010000226.1:0-7813 GCA_031378715.1 Emticicia sp. | reverse complement strand
ACCCGTACCCGTTTGGTAAGTTGCTAAACCTTTTACATGGGCTTTGTACAATGCCATGATTTCGGTACGGCCCTCGTAGTCTTTGGGCAAAACTTCCAGCACTTCTACTAAGGTCAAAACCGCCCAGCCATTTGCCCGTCCCCAATGAAACTCAGGGTGGGTTTCCATGCTTTCGACCCAACCGTGCATAAATATCCCCAAATCTTTATTAAACATTCGAGCCGAAAACTGCCGAATTTGCTTCACTGCTTCGTCATAATATTTGTTATCGCCCGTGAGCTTGCCCATTTGAGCTAATGCAGGTACACCCATAAACATATCATCGAGCCAAAGCGTGTTGGGTAGCGGACGGTTGCGTGCCAAAGTACCATCGGTCAGCCGATATTCTTTGGTATAAATATAGTTGAGATAATTATCAATCAAGGGGCGAGCGTTATCTTTTATTAAGCCCTCACGCAGTGCCTTAATCATCGAAACCGACATCGCTCCGCAGTCGTCTAAGGCATGTGGGGCAATTATTTGACGCAGAGGCATAGCCGAACTTACTGGAAACTTTGATTTGATGATTGGCGTAAGTTCGGCCAAAAAGTTGAGCCTTTGCGAGGTATATTGTGTAAAACGAGCGTCACCAGTGGCTTTTCCTGCGGCCAGCATTGCGGCGTATGTCACGCCCCATTCGTAGCTCGTCAGGCTGAAATCTCCACGGTAAATTGTGGCATTTGTGTCGATTTTTGAGAAGTCTTTTATCTCCTCTTTGGTGATTTTATGGATTACTTTCATAGGCGTAACGGCATCTAAGTATCCATGTATTCGATTTAAGACCTGCGTAATCTCGGCTATATTCGGGCTTTCGTAAGGCGTTGGATAATCGGGTTTTGCGGTATGCAAAGCATCGGAATGTAGCGTTGAGGCAGGTGCTTGAATTTGTGAAAAAGCCGCATTTGACCAGCAAAATAGCATTAAAACGGGCAGTTTGTGAAATATTTTAATCATCATACTATCTTTATTTAGGGCAAATAAAATACTTCTTTTAGGTCAATACTTACGGGCGAATTATCAGCGTTGGTGTCCATGATATCTTTCATATAGACCCACCAACGCTTGATGGTTGGGTGCTGAGGTAGGGCATCAAGTTTGGTTCTATCTTCAACTTTTAGGGTCGCAAAAAGAATGTTGGTTTCTTCGTCCAAAAAAATCGAATAATCGCTCACGGTGGCATCTTTGAGTAGTTGTTTTACGTCCTCCCAAAGTTCGTCGTGGCGTTGTTTGTACTCGGCCGCCTGCCCAGCGTGAAGTTTCATTTTTAGTGCTAATCGGTGCATCGTTACGGTTGTTTGAAGATTTAAAACTAAGCTAAATTTGGTAGAAAGGCTATTCTTGGACGAAAATATTTTGTGTAAGTAAACAAAAGGTTAAATTTAGTACACCCAATCAATAATTTTTCGGTGAACAGCACAAATTGTTCTTTATTTGCGTTTGTAAATTAGGAATCACTTATTTATGATGAAACAAAAAATTTTCAAAGCATTAAAATACACCTTTCTCGGCCTAATGTTGGGCTTGGTGGGTTTGATGATTTATCACTACGATACCACAATTTATGCCTATCGACAAGCCAGAGGGCAGTTAAAAATCATTTTTAATACCCGACCTGTATCCGAGGTTTTGGCTGATAAGACTTACCCCGATTCCTTGAAACGCAAGATTCGCTTGATTCAAGAAATCAAGCAGTTTGCCGTTGATTCGTTGGGGCTGAGTCCGTCCGACAACTATACGACGTTTTATGACCAACACCAAAAACCGATTCTTTGGGTAATGACCGCCTGCGAACCGTTTGCGTTGAAAGCCCAAAAATGGCATTTCCCAGTAGTGGGTACGTTTAGCTACAAGGGGCATTTTGAGAAAGCAATCGCCGATGAGGAGATTATGGTTTTGAAGCAAAAAGGTTTCGATACGCAGCTCAATGAGGTGTCGGCATGGAGTACATTAGGCTATTTGAAAGACCCAATTTTGAGTTCGATGCTCGAAAAATCGGAGGGACGTTTGGCGGCATTAATTATTCATGAACTGACGCACGGCACACTTTTTGTGAAAAATAGTTTAGAATTTAACGAAAATTTAGCTGATTTTGTGGGTGATTACGGAGCAATTCGTTTCTTACGGGCAAAATACGGTCAAGATTCTAAGGAACTGGAACGCTACCAATTCTCAAAAAAGTACAATGACGCTTACAGCCAGCATCTTATCAGAGGAGCTAAGAAATTAGATAGTTTGTACCGTAATTTTGATAAAAACTTAGCTATCGAAACAAAAAAAACACAAAAAGCCGAAATGATACGCACGATTATCAACCGAACTGATACATTACTTTCTAATAGTTTTCAGTCAAAAATGATAAATCGTAAAAAATGGCAGTTAAACGACAATAATTTGCCCAATAATGCGTATTTTATTGGTTATTTGACCTATCAAAGCAAACAAAATCAGTTTAATCAAGCGTTTGTTGAAAAATTTGGCAGTAATTTTGATAAATATCTTGTGTATCTTAAACAGCAATCGGGCAATGTTTCACGGTAGAGCGGAGGTGACTTCCGAAAGACTGCATTGCGGATAACTACTAAATAAAAATGAGTTTTCTAAAAAAAATACTATTTCTTGGTTTAGTCATATTCACTTGCTCGTTTGTTGGGGGCGATACCTATCGACATTTGCCCAATCATTGCTTCAAGGCGGGCGAATATTTTGATTATAAAGTCAAATACGGTTTTTTGAGCATCGGCGAAGCAACGGTCGATGTAAGCCAGCAGATATTTTCGGTCAATAATCGACCGTGCTATCGAGTTAATATTTTTGGGCGAACCACGGGCATCACCGACCTTTTTCATATTCGTAATACCTACCGCTCTTACTTGGATACTTCGGCAATTTTACCACAAAAATTCTTGATGGATTTGCAAGAAAACAACTACCACAAAGAGCAGACTATTACTTTTGACCACACCACCAACGCCGCTACGAGAGAGCAAGACAAAGATCGCAAGAGTTTCAAACTCCCCGATAATGTACATGATGTGGTGTCGGGTTATTATTTTTTGCGAACCATTGATTTTACGAAAGTAAAAGCGGGCGAAACGGTATCGGCCAATATGTTTTTTGATGATGAAATCTATAACATGAAGGTTCGCTTCAACGGCAAGGGGATTGTACGGACGAGATTTGGGAAGATAAATGTCATAAAACTCAATCCTGTTTTGCCCAAAAATAAAATGTTTGAGGGCGAAGATGCCATCAGAATTTGGGTATCCGATGATAAAAACCGAGTACCAATCCGAATCGAAATTGATTTTTCGGTGGGTACTGCTACCATGGAATTAAAAAACTACCGCAACACAAAATATGCCTTTGAATGGTTATAGATGATTTTTGACTCTGCAATAAGATTGTTTGCCCAAATGCGGCACACTCGACTGATGAACTCAATAGACTTCTTGCGAAAGTCGTATAGTTTGCAAAACCGCACCAGCTTCGGCGGTTCGATTTTCGGCTACAAATTGAGCAAATTTTTCAACCGTAGCGGTGCTATGAAATTCCATTTGGGCTTTAAAATTTATTCAATTTTCGCTCGAAAACTCACAATTTTTCAATCATAAAAGACTTTTGCAAGATGTCTATTATTTAAACCTTACTTATCCAATTTTACTCGCCTTTTTTGTTTGACTTTTTGCTTACAAAATCCCGCTGCGGCAGACCGCTCATTTTGCCCAGTTCCACTGTGGCTACAAAACTGCGGTTTTGAAAGCTCGATTTAACCAAAAAATACTTAGTAAACTTGAACAACTTATTTAATTTCTCTTCCATATTAATCTTTAATTTTATAAATATGAAAAAAAACTCAACGTATTTCCTTAAAACATTTATCTTAATTTCATTTTTATTTGTAACTTTTACTGGGAAAAGTCAAAACAAAAATGGTATCAATAGTAGAGATATTCTATACCTTACTTCTGGTGGAAAGTTAAACCCACTGCAAGCAATTATGGATATCAGACACTACACAATTGAGTTAGATGTAGATATTGCTAATCAGTCTATTGCAGGCTTTACAGAAGTGAGCTTAAATCTTAGTCAAAAAACAGAAGCTATTTTGCTTGATTTGATTCATTTATACAAGGTCACAACTGTTAAAGTGAACGGCAAACCAGCTTCATTTAATCAAAATGACGACAAAATATTTATCACTTCCACCGCTGGCTTTGACGTTGGCAATCAATTAGTAAAAATTGAATACAATGGCATTCCGCCTGTAGCTATAAAACCGCCTTGGGATGGCGGGTTTACTTGGGTGAAAGATGTTGCAGGCAACGATTGGGTGTCAATTAATATTCAAGGTGAGGGAGGGAAAATGTACTTTCCTTGTAAAGATCACCCCAGTGACGAACCCAATGAAGGCGTGGATATGAAAATCACAATTCCATCGAATTTGGTGGTGGCAGGGCCTGGTTTATTAATGAACGTTTCCACTAAAAAGACTAAGTCCACTTACTATTGGAAAACTAATTATACGATTAGTAATTACTGTATTTTATTCAATATTGGTAAATATAAAGTTGCAAAAGATACATATACAACCATTCTGGGTAATAAAGTACCAATCGAATATTATGTATTGGAAGCTGATACAGCCCAAGCCAAAAAGGTGATTGAAATGAAAAAACGGGATTCAAGAATATTGGAAAAGTATTTTGGCGAATATCCTTGGGCGAAAGAAAAAATCGGAATTGCAGAAGTGCCTAATTCGGGTATGGAACACCAAACCATGATAACTTTCGACAATAAATTTAAGTATAAAACTATCAATGGTCAGGAATATTCCGATAACCTATTTCATGAATATGCCCATGAATGGTGGGCCAATAAAGTTACCAATAAAGATTGGGCTCACATGTGGATACAGGAAGGAATAGCCACCTATGCCGAGGCATTAGCTATGTTGGAAATAGGCGGTGAAACCGCTTATAATACCATAATAGATGGACACCGAAGGGGCGTGAAAAATAAAAAAGCAATGGTTTTGGGTGAAGAAATAACCGAAGAAGAGGTGTATTCTGGCGGTGATATATATGGAAAAGGCTCGTTTTTTATGCACAGTTTGCGGTATTTGATTGGTGACGAAATATTTTTCCCAACTTTAAAAAAACTGGCCACCGACCCAAATTACACCTATGATAATGTGGTAACTACCGATGATGTAGAAAAGTTGTTTAGTACCGCATCAGAAAAAAATCTAAAGCCTTTTTTTGATTTTTATCTAAGAACAACCCAAGTAGTAGATATAAATGTTAAAGAGGTTGGTTTTCAAAAATACCAAGTAAAGATTAATAATTTCTTTATGCCATTGCCTTTGGATATTATGTCGAATGGTAAATTAGAGAAAATAACTATTCCCGCTGAAGGTATCGTAGTAAATGGTACATCGGCCCCTCAAATTGACCCCAAGGGCAATTATCTCAAAAAAATAACTATCCAATAATGGTACACCTAAAAAACATTTTATTAGCCGCAAGTCTATTTTTATTGCCTTTAAATGTTCTGGCTGATGATTACCCCATCAATAAAAATATAGACATAAAACATTATTCATTTGAACTTAGCCTATCTGACGTTTCTGATGAAATTTTGGGCAAAGTTAAAATAACGGTTTTGTTTAAAACGTCAGGAATACAAAGTTTTAGGTTAGATTTAATAAATAAAACTATTGAGAGAAAAAGCAAAGGAATGCAGATTGATTCAATATTGGTGGGTAATATACCTGTCCTTTTTACGCATCAAAATGATGAGCTAATTATCAATTTACCAAGTTTATCTATTGCCAATTCGGAATTAACATTTAGCGTAAAATACCATGGAATACCCCTTGATGGATTAAAGATAGGCCCTACAAACTTAGGAGATAGGAGTTTTTTTAGTGAAAACTGGCCAAATAAGACACGACATTGGTTACCTACTTTAGATCACCCTTCAGATAAAGCCACTTCCGAATTTATAGTAAAAGCACCCGCTCACTACAAGGTGATATCCAATGGATTATTGATGGAGGAGTCAGATTTGGGGAATAACATCAGACTAACCCATTGGAAGCAATCTGTACCCGTTTCATGCTGGTTATTTGTGTTGGGTGCAGCCGATTTTGCTGTAAAATACGTGGATAAGTTTGAAGGAAAATCAATAGAAACATGGGTTTATGCCAAAAATAGAGAAGCTGGTTTTTATGATTTTGATGAACCCACCAAAAAAGTTTTAACATTTTACAGTTCTTATGTTGGCCCCTTTGCTTATGAAAAATTGGCAAATATTCAATCTGTAAATTCGGGGGGAGGCATGGAAACATCGTCGGCTATTTTTTATTCTGATAAATTAATCAATGGCAAACGAGATATACGATTAAGAAATGTAGTGATTCACGAAATTGCCCATCAATGGTTTGGCAATGCCGTTACGGAAGCTACTTGGGACGACGCTTGGCTGAGTGAAGGCTTGACTACTTTTTTTACCATGCTATTTATAGAAAATGAATATGGTAAGGCCGAATACGAAAAGGAAATAGTAAAGGCAAAGGAAACGATATTTAAAACGGCAAAAAAAATGCCCGATTTTAGCATAATTAGTCCAAGAACGGCTGAAAAGGAAGATGTCACATCGGGTTTAACTTACCAAAAAGGTGCATGGGTAATTCACATGCTAAGAGATTTAGTAGGTGAGGCCAATTTCAAAAAAGGAATTCAAGCTTATTATGCTAAATTTTTTAATGCCAATGCCAGCACAGATGATTTCAGAATAGCGATGGAAAAAGCATCGGGTAGAGATTTAAAATCATTTTTTAAGCAATGGCTGTATCAACCTATAAATCCAACGATTAATGGTAATTGGCAATATGATCCAAACAACAAAAAAATAACTGTTCAATTGACCCAAAGCCAAAAGGGTGATTTTATTTTTAATTTACCAGTAGAAATTGCTTATTACACTAAAGGAAACCTCAAGCCAACAATTTTAAAACTGAATTTAAACCAAAAGCAACAAAAGTATTCATTCAAAATTAGTACAGCTCCCGACAAAGTTGATTTTGACCCAAGAAATGTATTACTGAGCGAGTATGTTTTTGTGAAAAAGTAGGGGAGGAAATTATTCGGATTTTTATCTTTTAAAATTAAGTTTCATCTCCTCCAAAACCCCTTCCAAACGCTCAAATACTTCCTTATTTTCAAACCTTAAAACCTTTATATTCAAGCTATTAAGAAACTTATCTCTAATTTCGTCTTGTGTCAATCCGTAGCCTGTAAAATGATCGTTGCCGTCAAGTTCGATGGCTAATTTTTCTGAGGGACAGAAGAAGTCAAGTATATAATTTTCAATGCTGTGTTGTCTTCTGAATTTACGGTTTTCTAACTGGCTATTTTTTAGGTAATTCCATAAAGTTGCTTCTGCCGAAGTTGAGTTATTTCTTAGGTTTTTTCTGAATGTTTTTAGTTCGGGTTTGTTGTTTAATTGTTTCATTATTTTTCAAATTTTTTCTATTTTGATGTTGTAGTTTAGTTTCCCCTCCTTTTTTCAAGGAGGGGTGGCAGCCTGACGGAGTCGGCTGACGGGGTGGTAAATTTACGTAGAATTAGTTTTTTTGTAATTGTTTAGCACCCGAAGGGAGCGATATAGGAAAACGGTTTTAGAGCTATTGTTTTGAGTTCGTTGAAAACATTCATATTATTTTTACGGCAAGTGGAGATAAACCCTTGAATACGTGCATAGCGATTTGCAC
>JANNEN010000179.1:0-46611 GCA_031378715.1 Emticicia sp. | reverse complement strand
TATAATATGCCGAACCGATCTTGTCCATGCCGAGGGCCTGAAATTTGCCAAATTTTATGGTCAAATCAATATTTTTTCGGGGCGTAAGGGGGTGCGTACGGGAAGGAATCCCAGGCTGAAAAAAGAAACTCGAATTGCTGCCCATCTCGTGGTGGTCGGTCAGAATATTCGGTCGCCAGTCATAAAATCTCACCAAACGCCCACGGCTTTCGGGCATTTGTTGGTAAAGCCAGTCACGGTTAAGGTCGAACCAATAATGGTTTGACCGACCACCAGGCCAAGTTTCGCTAAATTCTCGACTGTTTATATCGCTCACCAAGGTTGTACTGCGGTTGATATTCACCCAAGTAGCAAAACGATTTCCGCCATCGGCATTGATTACGGGGTCAATCAGGATAACGGTTTCGTTCAATAGTGAATCGACGCTTGCACCCTGAGCCGCTGCCAAATAATAGGCCGACATCAGATTTGAGTTCGTGCCGCTGGCTTCGTTTCCGTGTACTGAGTAGCCCATCCAAACCACAATCGGCATTTTTTGCAAATCCAAACTGCCTGATTGTGAGGGGTTTACGAGTTTTTGGTGTTCGGTTTTGATTTCGTTGATGCGTGCATGGTTTTGCGTAGATGTCACCGTAACCAAAACCAACTCACGGTTTTCAAAGGTTTTGGCGTAGTTTTCTATCTTGAAGCGGTTCGATAGCCGAGCCAACTCCCGCATATACATCACGGTTTCGTAAGGCGTTACGTGCTGTTCGCCAGCCTGATAGCCCAAGAATTTCTGGGGCGTTGGAATCGAAGCATCGTAAGTAATATTCTGTGGCAAATAATAACTATCGGCAACTTGGCTAAATGCCTGACCAATAACTATTTGCGAGATAAATAAGTAAAGGATAAAGGTTTTTTTCATGATGAAATGTTTTTTCGACAAATAAGTACAGAAAAACCCAAAAAAACAAAAAGCCTCCGACAAAGAGGCTTTTTTTATAGACAAAGATTCTTTCAATCACCAAAAGATGATTCAAAAGTTTTTGGGGGAAAAGAGTAATTCTATTTCTAAACTTTAATTAGAAGCCTTCAATTTTGCTTCAATCGTTTGTTGGGTGTGTGGCACAGCCCTTAGACGTTCTTTCGGAATGAGCTTGCCCGAGTCACGGCAAACACCATAAGTTCCGTTTTTGGTTCTAATCAGAGCGGCTTCCAACTGTTGGGCAAATTTTTGTAGCCGCCCAGCCGACTGGCTCAACTGCTCCTTTTCGCTCACATCGGCACCATCTTCCATCAATTTTGTGCTGTTGGCGGTGTAGTCAGTTCCGTTGTCATTTTTTCTACTCAATGTTTCTCTGATGAAATTCAACTCGTTGCGAGTAGCATCGAGCTTTTGGGTAATGATTACCTCAAATTCTCTTAATTCATCTTCCGAATAGCGGGTTTTTTCGTCAACTGCGGTCATAATCGTAATGCAGTAAATGGTTTTTTGGGTAGTTTTGAAAAATCCCACAAATATAGTGTTTTAGTAGGGTGAAACAATGCCGTGTATTAAAATCTTGTTTTTTAAAGAAAAAAAATTTATTTAAAGGTTATTTCATAAAAACCATAAATTATTTGGTTTTGAAGCAAAATACAAAATCTGACTAAGGTTTATCGACAAAATATGCTGATATAAATTTATTGTAAAATTTAACGATTTTAAGAAATAATTTCTTTTTTCTAAGTTTGTACCGTGAAATCACATTCACGAACAAAATATTATTCCGTTTATGACATATATCGAACCCGCTCCAATCAAGGATAAAGAAAATCCCTTGGAGTCAATGATGCAACGTTTTGATGCTGCTGCCAAGATTTTGGGCATTAGCGACGAAATGTATTATATCCTAAAAGTCCCTGCTCGGCAGGTGACAGTTGGCTTGCCCGTAACGATGGACAACGGTCAAATCAGAGTTTTTGAGGGCTACCGAGTTATTCATTCAACTATCTTGGGGCCAAGCAAAGGCGGAATCCGCTTCGACCCCGATGTAAATATTGATGAAGTGCGTGCTTTAGCAGCGTGGATGACTTGGAAATGTGCCGTAATTGATATTCCTTATGGTGGAGCAAAAGGCGGGATCACCTGTAACCCCCGTGAAATGTCATCGGGTGAAATTGAGCGGTTGATGCGTGCCTACACGATTTCGATGCTTGATATTTTTGGGCCAGATAAAGATATTCCCGCCCCCGATATGGGTACTGGCCCCCGTGAAATGGCGTGGCTCATGGACGAATACTCGAAAGCCAAAGGTATGACCGTCAATGCCGTAGTAACGGGCAAACCATTGGTTTTGGGAGGCTCGCTCGGGCGTACCGAAGCTACGGGTCGGGGCGTAATGGTATCGGCTTTGGCAGGTATGGAAAAATTGCGACTCAACCCTTATCGGGCCACGGCCGCTGTGCAAGGTTTTGGAAATGTGGGTTCGTGGGGGGCAAAACTTTTGCAAGAAAAAGGCGTAACGATTTGCGGGTTAAGTGATATTTCGGGGGCGTATTACAACGCCAAAGGAATTGATATTGAGGCGGCAGTAGCCTACCGAAATGCCAATAATGGTACACTCGAAGGTTTTAAGAGTGCCGAACTAATTACGAACGAAGAGCTTTTATCGCTCAATGTTGATGTGTTGGTGCCAGCCGCCAAAGAAGATGTAATTACGCACGAAAATGCGGCAAAGATTCAAGCTCGGCTTATCGTTGAAGGTGCAAATGGCCCAACTTCGGCCAGTGCTGATGATATTATCAATGAAAAAGGTATCATGGTTGTACCCGATATTTTGGCCAATGCGGGTGGCGTAACGGTTTCGTATTTCGAATGGGTACAAAACCGAATCGGGTACAAATGGGCATTAGACCGCATCAATCGCCGCTCTGACCGCATGATGAAAGATGCGTTTGATAACGTTTTTGAAACCTCACAGAAGTACGGCGTTTCGTTACGTTTGGCGGCCTACATCGTGGCCATTGATAAAGTAGCAAGCACTTATAAGTTTAGGGGTGGCTATGGTTGATGGAACTGATAAAATTGTTTTGAGCATAAATCAACCTGTAAGGTCTTTTTTCGACCTTACAGGTTTTTTGTTTGGTAACGTGTAAATAATAAAATGGTCAAATTTTGGAGTTGATTTTATTGTCAGACAATAAAATTTTGATGCGAATATTGAAATATTTAAAGAAAAATTTAAGCAGTATGGCGATAAAAGCGACCGAAAATGACCATATTATTATTTACACGTTACTCAGTAAGATTCTTTGTCTTTTTTACAAATAAAACCCAGTCTATTAGTAGCTTTGCAAGAAATATTCAAAGACAACCAATGAAAAAGAACGTAATAATACTTTTGATACTTTTAGTAAACTTGGGTTGTTCAAATCTTGAACGCTTAGACAATACCGCACAAATTGCCGAGCGAATGGACGGTTATAAAGTAAAGCGAGTGACGGCCACCCAAATAACCTACCAAATGGAAGAAATGGGCGGAGAAATGTCAAAGGCATTAACAGTGGATTTTGCCAAACAAATGAAAAACGTGAATGTAAGCCGAGGCGAAGAACTTTGTCAATTAAAAAATATGAAGCTAATCGACTCATTATCAAGCACTTACGGGGCAAAAATAAGACTTTTGGGGCAGCCAGATATTGGCAGTAATAATGAACTTTACGCAAAAGAAAAAGAGATTTTAGAAGCCTACGCCGATAATGCCGCCAAAAAACTAACGATGGGTGATAATGTCCAGAAAATTGGTGATTCGCTTTTTGTTTACACCTCACCGATTCCGTACGAAAAAGGTGTCGGAAAACTATGCTTTGGCGATGATTCGGGCTTTGCGATTTGGAGTATTATCATACGAAAATCGGAGGTTGTGAAGTCGATAAATGTGAAGCAGCTTCGGAAGAAAAATATCAAGTAATTAGTCAATGGTTTGTAGTCGATAGACCATAGAAACGCAAATTGCTGATTATCAAGTAAGTAGGAGGTTCAAGATTGCTGATTAAATACTTTTATTGATTAAAAAATCCCGTTGAGGTTCTCAACGGGATTTTGATTTATAACCCAAAACTTGCCGAAAGTTCCAACATTCGGTCGATTGGCTTTCGGGCATCGGCCAGCATTTGGGCGGGCAGGTTTATTTCGGGGGTTTCGTCACGCAGACACAAATACAGCTTTTCGAGCGTGTTGAGCTTCATGTGCGGACAATCCGAGCAGGCTTTGCAGGCATGACCGTTCTTTGAAGTCGGGGCAATAATAAATTTCTTGTTCGGTGCCGATTTTCGCATTTGATGCAAAATTCCCGACTCGGTAGCCACAATAAATTCTTGCTGCGGGCTGTTGATTACGTGTTTTAGCAGCCCCGTTGTTGAGCCAATATAATCGGCCAATTTCAGTACCGATTCTTCACTTTCGGGGTGAGCCACCACTTTGGCATTTGGATTTTTGGCTTTCAGATTTGTAATCATTTTTCCAGAAAACGTTTCGTGAACCATACAGGCACCGTCCCACAGCACCATGTCACGCCCCGTTACTCTATTAATATAGCCACCGAGGTTTTTATCGGGAGCAAAGATTATTTTTTGGTCTTTCGGAAAACTCTCTACGATTTTCACGGCATTACTACTTGTACAAACGACATCGGTGAGGGTTTTTAACTCTGCCGAACAGTTTACGTAAGAAATAACGACGTGGTTGGGGTGAGCATCTTTGAATGCCTTAAACTCGGCGTACGGAGCTGATTCTTCCAGCGAGCAGCCAGCATTAAAATCAGGTAAAAGCACTTTTTTGTTGGGCGAAAGTATCTTGGCGGTTTCGGCCATGAAGCGAACCCCCGCAAAAACGATCATCTCTGCATCGGTTTTGGCGGCTTGTTGCGAAAGCCCCAAACTATCACCGATGTAGTCGGCAATGTCCTGGATTTCGGCAATTTGGTAATAATGCACCAACAAAACTGCATTTTTTTCTTTCTTCAACCGAGCAATTTCGGTAACGTAATCAATTTTTTCAGCGACCATTTTTAACTATGATTTATCAGATTCTTTTGCCTTCAAAAACTTCAATTTTGTAATTACTTACAAGCAAACTCCCAAGTTTTGTACATACTTGCCTTGCCGATTTTATCCAAATACGATTCCTTTATTTTATTTCCCTTGGCATCGTACGCAAAGGTACGTACACTTACGATTTGATTGTTGTAAAGATAATTTTCTTTCGACATATTTCCAGATTTATCGTATTCGTAAGTAAAAAAATAATCGACTGCACCTTTGCCATTCAATCGGGTTTTCTTTGTGATTTTTCCCGCACCGTCATACTCATTTTTGGTTTCGGCAAAAACTACGTCATTTCTAAGGGTTTTGTCATTCAACAAGTTTCCTTTTGTATCATAATCAAAATCGGTCTGAATCATAATCTTATCGGCAGCGTCAAGATGTGTTTCTTGCGTGATTTTTCCTTGCAAATTATACGTTTTTGTGTCAGTTACCAAAACTTTCCCCGATGGGTCTTTGATTTCTTTTTTCAGCAACATTCCTTTTGCATCAAAAGTGCTAATTTCTTTCAAAGTTTCGGTTTTGCCATCTTCGCCAAAAAAAATCTGTGTTTTTTCGTTGGCAGTTGCACTATTTACCGAAAGTAGGTTCGCCCCCGAAGCGATTGATTCTTTGGTGAGCTTGCCCGTAGCATCAAAATTCTTCTTGGTGATTTTCTTTACTTCGCCATTTCTTTGGTACGTTACCGTGCTGTTATTTCCTGCGGCATCGTATTCATAAGAAAACGCCTCGCTATAATTACCCGTATTTTTACTTGAAAACACACTAATTTGCTTCAAAATACGCCCTTGCGAATCGTAGTTTTTGGTAAATTCTTGCTCTTTTACGTCTTGTCGATAAAAGGCATATTTTGTTTCAAGGCAACCGCCAACGGCTTGTAAATCAGCCTGAGCAGCCGCCAGAAATGGAAAAAAACTTAAAACTATCTTGATAAATTTCATGTCTGATAATTAATAGTAGAGCAATTCTCCGAATTGCTGATAGAGAAAGAAAAATACTGTTACGAAATTACTACTTTTCAAACAAAGTTTGCAATCGAATGTTATTCAACGGTAAAGAATCTATTATTTAGACTAATTTTGTGCTTGACGTAACGATTTTATGATGATTAAAATGAAAAATTCCTCTTTAAAAATAACCTTTTACGCCCTAATTATTACTGCTTCGCTGTGGAGTTGTGGTGAAGCCGTAACAAAGAAGCAATATGATTCGCCCGATGATGCGTACAGTGAGCTTTTTCGGGAAGTGCAGTTAAAGGCAGTTTTTGCTGATTCTAAAACTTTTCCTGATTGTATTCCTAAAACAAAGTCCGAGGAAATTTTAAAAAAATATGGTGATCAAAAAAATCAAGTAAACTTTGATTTGAAGAAATTTGTGCTGGAAAACTTTACGGTGCCAGCACCATCAAACGAAAACACAATCTCTAAATCAGAAAACTTGACCGAGCAGTCCTTGACAGATTATTGGTCGGTTCTGACCCGTACACCAAAAGATATTGGCGGAACACTCGTGCCGCTATTAAAGCCCTACATTGCCCCCGATGCCCGATTTGTCGAGATAAATTATTGGGATAGTTATTTCGTAATGTTGGGCTTGCAGGCATCGGGCAAAGATTCGTTGATGTCGAATACGGTGTTAAATCTGGCTCAGTTAATTCAAGATTTTGGACACATTCCGAGTGGTAATCGCAGTTATTATTTTAGTCGGTCGCAGCCACCGTTTTTTGCTTCGATGGTCAAACTTTTGTCCCAAATGAAAGGACATGAGCAGAAATTGACGCAATATTTACCCCAAATCCAGCGAGAATATCAGTATTGGATGGCCGTTGAAAATGGCAAAGAAGATGCCCAAAAGCAAAGCGAAGCTCGCAAGAAAGGAGATAAGGCTTATAGAAAAGCGGTTTTTTTAGAAAAAAATGATGTTTTGAATCGTTATTTTGATGACCGAGATACGCCCCGCCCCGAAGTCTATAAAGAAGATGTGGCGATGGTGAGCAAATCGGGACGAAAAGCCAACGAACTTTACCGAGATTTGCGGGCGGGAGCCGAATCGGGGTGGTATTTTTCGAGCCGTTGGCTGCGAGATGCTCAAAACCTAAATACCATTCACACGACCGAGATTTTACCAGTCGATTTGAATGCCTTACTTTATGATCTCGAACTGACGCTTGCTAAAATTTATCAATTAAAAAACGAACCCGAATACGCCCAAAGCCTAATGACCCTGGCCAATAAACGCAAAGCAATTTTTGATAAATACTTTTGGAACGAAGCGTTGGGTTTTTATTTCGATTATGATTTTGTGGCCGCAAAGCAGACCAATGTTTATTCGTTGGCGGCAGTTTATCCTTTATTTTTCAAGATGGCAACGCCCGAACAGGCACAGAAAGTAGCCCAAATTTTAGAAAAACAGTTTTTAAGATCGGGCGGTTTGGCCACAACGCTCAACCAAACCAATCAACCTTGGGACGGCACAAATGGCTTTGCTCCCTTACAATATTTGGCAATCAAGGGGCTGCGTAATTACGGTTTCGATGATTTGGCAAATAAAATCAAGCAAAATTGGGTAGCGAATAACCAAAGTGTGTTTAAAAAAACGGGTAAAACCTACGAAAAATATGAAGTCGATGGTAGCAAACAAAGTAATGATGCAAGCCCAATTCCTGCAAAATACGCTTGGACAAATGGCGTATTGCTGAAATTACTTGCTGAAAAATAACTTTATCTCAAACCCGCACCCGCAAGGTCTTTGTACCCCCCGCCTGTAAGGTTATAAACGTACTTAAAACCAGCCGCTTGCAGCATTGGAGCGGCTTTTCCGCTACGCCCACCTGCAGCACAATAGACAAAAATGGGTTTGTTTTTATCTAATTTTTCGATTTGCTGCTTAAAATCTGTGTCATTAAAATTCATACAATTTGATGACGCAATTTTGCCCGCTTGCCATTCTTGCGGCGTGCGGACATCAAGTAGTTGAGCATCTTTTGTTGCTTTGATTTTTGTGATAAAATCCTGCGGGGCGAGATTAATCGTTTGGGCTTTTGATATTCCAAAAGTGAGCATAGACAAAAGCAATAAGAGCGAAAGTTTAGGTTTCATAGGTTTGGTTGATTGTTCACAGAGCAATCTAACAAAAAAATAGCAGAAACCGTTGGCTTCTGCTATTTTCTATTTTTATATCCTAAACAATTTAGAAATCGGAACGTCGCCCGATTATTCTAAAATTATCTCAACTGAAACTGAACACGGGTGTTTGATTTCTTGCCATCTGGTGTTGTATAATCTGTACCAGGGTCTTCGTCACCTTGACCGTCATAAGTCATACGGGCTTTGCTGATACATTTTTTCTTCAAGAAATAAGCGTATATCGCACAAGCACGCAATTTGGCTGAACGTAGATTTGTAGCAGTATTTGCACCATCATTGAATGCCGACACGTGTAGCATACTATCTGGGCATCTTTGCAATAATGCACAAACACGGTCAAGTTTTTTGTACGAAGTTGGCTTCAATTTATTTGTTCCACTATAAAACTCAACTCCTTGTGCGGCAAAGCTCAATTCGTCTAATTCGGCTTGCGAAATCTCACAACCACTGGCCGTACGGTATCCTTTCGGTACTAACAAGCCATTTACGTATCCTTCTGGACAGCCTTCATTTGAAGACAAATGTCCAGCTACATCTGGACATTTGTCTTGTGCATCAGCTACACCATCACCGTCACGGTCTGGGCAACCTTTCGCCGAAGCTACACCTTTTACCGTTGGGCAAGCATCGTCTTTATCAGCAATGCCATCACCGTCAGTATCTGGGCAACCGTTCAATGAGGCAGGCCCCGCTTCGTTCGGACAAGCATCGTCTTTGTCGGCAATGCCATCACCATCAGAGTCTGGGCAACCTTTCAATGCCTTCACGCCAGCTACATCTGGGCAAGCGTCGTCTTTGTCAGCCACGCCGTCTTTGTCACGGTCTGGGCAACCTTTCAATGCTACCGTACCTACTTGCGTAGGGCAATCATCGTCTTTATCGGCAATGCCATCACCGTCAGTATCTGGGCAGCCTCTCAAAGCCATTGGGCCAGCTTGGGTTGGGCAGGCATCGTCTTTATCTGGAATACCATCACCGTCAGTATCTGGACAACCCTGAAACTTGCGTAAACCTTTCTCGCTCACACAAGCATCACATCTATCGACGACACCATCTTTGTCGCCATCTTTATCACCGAAGCGGTACGAACCAAGTAGGTTTGCAACCACGTAGCCATCGTTGTAGGCTTTTCCGTTTGGTTCAAATGCCGTACCCGTTCCGAGTGCAGTAGTCGAAAGTTTAGTTCCATCTAAATAATCAGAAAAAGCATAACGGTAGCCGACTTCCGCACCGATTGTCCAGCGTTCGGCAGCATTATATTTTAAACCAACACCAAAAGGCACTATTAATGCTGCTTTTTTCAAATTTTCTTGATCTTGGTCAAATAATCGTTTTACAATATATTTACCTAAATCAGGATCGTCTTCCAATCTTGCATTTTGTGCAGTAACTTTCGGATTTGTGAGAGCAACGCCAACACCACCAAATAGATAAGGGGCAAGCGTACGGCGGAATGTTCCGTCACAAGTATAGCGTCTTTCTTTAAATGGATAATACTCTCCCAGTACTGCCAACTCGGTTAGTGGTGTTCTAAACTTCAAACGACGATAGTCCCATCGTCCGTCTGGTTGGTCGAGATCGTTTCCTGCCAAGCGACCTAACATTAACTGTCCACGGAGAGCAAAGTAATCATTAAGGTGTCGGCGTACAAACGCACCTATCATCAGATTGTTTGCTGAGGGATAAGGTCGGCTACAGTGCATATCACCAAAGTATTGGTTGATACCGAGGGGAATACCAACTTCCCACTTATAGGGTTTGCAGACCTTACAAGTATCTTGTGCCTGAGTCGTTAGCGATAATGTGAATAACGCTACAAAAAGGAATGTTACCTTCTTCATGTTGGGGAATTTATTGTGTTCTTCTAAGAAATAATGTAAAAATTGGACTAACTAAATAGTTTTAGGTCACAATTTAGGTATAATGTTTAGCAAAGAAAAAAAAAAATGTTAGAAGTTTCTACAAAAAACTACATTATTTTGTCAAAATTGATTATTCGGCTATTATTTTCATTCAAAAATTCCAGCCAAATCAATAATAAAGGTGTACTGTAAAGCTACCTCTTTGAGCGAAGCGAAGCGGCCCGATGCTCCGCCGTGTCCTGCTTTCATGTTGGTGTGCATCAGTAGGAGGTTATTATCGGTCTTCATTGTACGAAGTTTGGCAACCCATTTTGCTGGCTCAAAATATTGCACTTGGGAGTCGTGCAAACCCGTAGTTACGAGCATATTTGGATATTCTTTCACCGCTACGTTATCATAGGGCGAATACGAAAGCATATATTCGTAAGAATCTTTATTTTTGGGGTTTCCCCATTCTTCAAACTCACCTGTAGTGAGCGGAATCGTTTCATCAAGCATCGTTGTTACGACATCAACAAACGGTACTGCGGCTACTACGCCTCGGTAAAGGTCGGGGCGAAGGTTTGCGATTGCTCCCATCAAGAGTCCGCCCGCACTGCCTCCCATTGCGAAGAGTTTATCGGGACTGCAATAGTTATTTTTCATCAAAAACTCGGAACAATCTACGAAATCATTGAAAGTGTTCATTTTCTTGAACATCTTGCCGTTTTCGTACCATTCTCGGCCCATCTCTTGCCCACCTCTGATGTGGGCAATGGCATATACAAAACCTCGGTCGAGCAAGCTCAGGCGACTTGAACTAAAAGTTGCATCGGTTGAGTAGCCATACGAACCATACGAGTAGAGTAGGAGGGGAGCGGTGCCGTCAAGTTTGGTATCGGTTCGATAAACAATCGAAACTGGTACCTTTACACCATCACGAACGCTTACAAAGACTCGCTCGGATACGTAATTATTTTTTTCAAATCCACCCAAGACCGTTTGTTGTTTTTTTAATTCTTTGGTTTGGGTGTTCATGTCATAGTCGAATGTCGAGTTGGGCGTAGTGAGCGAAGTATAGCTGTAACGCAGCGTACTTGTATCAAAGTTTGGGTTGGCACCAATGTTGGCATCGTAGGCGGGTTCGCCAAAATTAAGATAATGCTCGGTTTTTGTTAAATGATTAATGATTCGGATTTGGGCAAGACCTTGGCTTTTTTCTTGAACCACCAAATGATTTTTGAAAACCTCAATACCTTCCAAGTAAACTTCGGGACGATGCTCAATGACGGTTTTCCAGTTTGTTACATTGCTTGTTTCGTGTTCACTAACTTCCATTAATTTGAAATTAATGGCATTGTCAATATTGGTTTTTATATAAAATTTATCTTCAAAATGCTCAATTTCGTATTCGTGTCCACGCTTACGGGGTAGGAAAGTTTTGAAAACTCCCGTTGGATTTGTGGCTTCCAAAAGCTGGTATTCTGACGCAACTCCGTTATGGTCGCTGCCGATAGCAATGTACTTTTTTGATTTCATTCGGCAAAGCCCCATGTAATATTGGTTGTCAGTTTCTTCATAAACCAGTACGTCGGTTTTTACGTCAGTTCCCAAAACGTGCCGCCAAACTTGGTAGCCTAAGAGTGTTTTTTTGTCACGTCGGATATAGAAAAACGTTTTGTTGTCGGCCGCCCATGCGTAACTTCCGCCTTCGGTATTTTTGATTTGTTCTTTATAGATTTCGCCCGTTTTGAGGTTTTCAAAATTTACGGTGTAGTTTCTTCTACTCACGGTATCAACACCATAAGCTATCATTTCGTCATTATCCGTGATTTCGTATCCCCCGATGCTGAAATATTTTTTACCTTTTGCCATGGTGTTTCCGTCGAGCATAATTTCCTCAGAGGCATCAAGGCTTTGGTGTTTTCGGCAATAAATCGGGTATTCACCGCCCGATACATATTTTACATAATAAAAGTATTCGCCATCTTTTACAGGCACTGATTCGTCTTGCTCTTTTATTCGTCCTTTTATTTCCTGAAAAAGTTTTTCTTTCAATGTCTTCACAGGAGCCATTACGCCATCTAAGTAGGTATTTTCGGCTGTTAAATAGTTGATTACCTCAGGGTTTTTTGGTTCGTTGAGCCAATAGTAATTATCAACCCGAACGTGGTTGTGCGTGATGATTTCTTTGGGTTTTGCTTGTACGGATGGGGCTGTCAGACCTGTGTTTTTCATATTTAGGATTATTTTAAAAGCTGTTTGGGTTAGGTAACGTGTAAATAATAAGTAGGTCATTTGATATGATTCTTTTGCCGCCATTTGCACCGTCTTTTGCGTAAAGTAGCTACAACCGTTGCCCGATGCTATTCGCCTTAAAAGTCGATACAACTAACAATAAAATAATTCATCTGAAATCGACCAACTTATTATTTACGCGTTACTAAACTTTTAGGCCATAGAATTATCTTTTTTGGTAAAATTTTCAAAATAAAAACGCCCCTGTCAATCACTTTAATCGGGCTAAAAATTATAAGCCATCGAAAATGCAGGAATTAAACTACCAAAAACCGACAAACGGTACGAACGAATGGAACTATTAAATCGAACGAAATAAACTGAATATGGATTTCGGCGACCATAAAAGTTATACAGCGAAATGGCACAAGTTTTATAGCGTTTTTGGTCGGTGGTTTTGCGGGTGTCTTTCAGTAGCGAGGCATCGAGGCGGTGGTAGTCATCAATGCGGTCGAGGTTTCTTGACGAATAATCAATGACGGTTTTACCCAAAAGTCGGTAAGTTCGGTCGGGGTAAGTGGCGGGGCGACCAGTGGCATAAACAAAATTACCCGAAAGCGTCCAGCCATTACTGATAAAATACTGCACCGAAATTGCCAAATTATGGGGTTTATCAAACGTCGAAGGAAACCACTGTCCACGGTTAATTTGCTCGGTTGGAAAGTCAGAATTTACTTGGGCGATTGTTCGAGAAAACGTATAAGCAAAACTTCCTTTCAGACGACCTTTATTTTTCTGGATACTTACTTCGGCCCCGTAGGCAAGCCCTTTTGCTGCTAAAAGTTCGGTTTCGAGGTTTGGATTAAAAAATAGCCTTGCCCCGTTTTTGTATTCTACTAAATTTTGAATATCCTTGTAATACGCCTCTACTGATGTTTCGTAAGTATTTTCATTGAAATTCTTGAAAACTCCTACCGAAACTTGATCGGCAATTTGGGGCGGTGTGTGCGTATCCGAAACTTTCCAAAAATCAACGGGTGAAATAGCCGTTGTGTTTGAAATCAAATGCACGTATTGCCTCATGCGGTTATAGCTCAATTTAATGGCCGAGGTTTTTGTGGTAGCAAACCGCATCGAAAGGCGAGGCTCAATACCACCGTATTGCTTGATTGCTTGATTTTTGGTAAATAAGCTACTGTCCCGAATTGTCTGCGAAGTGCGAGATTGATTTTCGGCGTAGCCAAAGACTAATTTTGGTCCAAAATTCTGAAAAGTTGAATACCGAATGCCCGCCTGTACGCTTACTTTGGGGCTAATTGTCCAGTCTAAACTTACGTAGGGCGAAACTTCACGGGCAAATTCATTGGGTATTTTCAAGTCTATAATATTTGATGTTGGCTTGTCGGGCTGCAAATCACCAGGTCTAATCATGTAGTCGATGGCATTTACGCCCAGTTCCATTTTGAATTTCTCGTTGGGCGTATAAAGTGCAAAAGCTCGTAATTCGGCATGACGAACGCCCGAGTTTAGTGTAAACTCATATTCACTTCGTAGGCCTTTTGTGCCAAACTGATAGCCACAATAAACGCCCTGCACATTCACCGAGAGTTTTTTATTGATAATACTACTGTACTGTAAGCTGAGGGTTTGAGTTTTAGAAAAATAGAGCGTATCGTCGGCAAATTTAAAATTATCAAAACTTCCATAGGTACTGAGCGTAAGCACATTTTTGGGGTTGAGTTTATATTGAATCTTGCCGTTCCAGTCATAAAAAAAAGCTTTGCTACGGTTCGAGGGTTCAGGAAATTGCCTAATCATAAAATTAGGGTACGCCACTCGCCCCGCCACCATGAACGTAACTTTTTTGTTGAATAACGGTCCTTCAAGTACAACTTTACTTGTAATCAGACCAACGCCTACCGAGCCAGTGATTTTTTCGGAGTTGCCGCTTTTGGTGTTCATTTCGAGCAAAGAGGACAGCCGTCCGCCATATTGGGCGGGAATACCCGCTTTGTAGAGCGAAACGCCCGCCAAGGCATCAGAGTTGATGCTACTCAAAAACCCCAAAAGGTGCGACGTATTATAAATCGGCATTCCATCGAGGAGTACCAAGTTTTGATCTACTCGTCCGCCTCGTACATTGAAGCCACCCGCACCTTCGCCCACGGTCGTAATGCCAGGCTGGAGCGTAAGGGCTTTGATGATGTCAGATTCGCCAAAAACAACGGGAATTTTCTTCAAGTTTTTCATCTCCAACTTCACTACGCCCATTTGGGTTTCTCTGATGTTGCGGTCCTCTTTGGTAGTTCTGATTTCGACCTCGGCAAGCTCGCCTACCCGCATCGTGAGCTGCACAGACTTGGAAGTATTTTGATTCAAACTTACCGAAAAAGTTTCCACTTGGTAGCCCAACGAGCGAATCGTAACAGTGTATCTGCCTTTGGGAAGTCTTATCGAAAAATTGCCCGAGCTATCGGTTTTCGTGCCGCCCGACAGCCCCGAGAAGAAAACCCCCGCACCCTGCAAAGGTTGTTTCGTTGTAATGTCGGTAACTGTGCCTGATAAGGTGAATTTGCTTTGGGCGAAAGCAGTTGAAGAAATAAAAATTAGTAAAATATAGCGTAAAGTCTTTTTCATAAGGAGGTTGTTGGTGAAAGTATTTATTCAAATTTACAAAAAAATACTTTTCAAATCAAAATCTATCGAATCATTTATTTGAGAAAATGATGAACGATTTCGTTTGGAATAGCCAATGAAAAAGAGTGTTTTTTTATTTTTTAGAAAATAACTACCTTTGAAGCATAAAATAGACTATTCTGCAAGGAAAGCACTTATAAATTGTACATCGTAAATCGTAAATAAAATGGCATACGGACTCCTAAAAGGTAAAACAGGCATCATTTCGGGTGCATTAAACGAAAAATCAATCGCTTGGAAAGTGGCTCTAAAAGCCCACGAAGAAGGAGCAAAGATAGTCTTGACCAACGCTCCAATTGCGATGCGTATGGGCGAAATTAATAAATTAGCCGAAATTTGTGAGGCTCAAATCATTCCCGCTGATGCTACTTCGATAGAAGACATTCAGAATCTTTATACCAAATCAATGGAAGCCGTTGGTGGAAAAGTTGATTTCGTACTTCACTCAATCGGAATGTCGCCTAATATCCGCAAGGGTCGCCCCTACGGAGATTTGAACTACGATTGGTACATGAAAAGCCTTGATATTTCGGCACTTTCATTCCATAGATTTTTGCAAGTTGCCGAAAAAATGGACGCAATTAACGAATACGGCTCAGTGCTTGCCCTTAGCTACATGGCCGCCCAACGTACTTTTCCGTTCTATACCGACATGGCCGAAGCAAAAGCAATGCTCGAATCTATCGCCCGCAGCTACGGCTACCGTTATGGAAAATTAAAGAAAGTACGGGTAAATACCATTTCGCAGTCACCAACCGAAACCTCAGCAGGCTCGGGTATTGGTGGTTTTGATAAATTCTTTGATTTTGCTGATAAAATTGCTCCCTTGGGCAATGCCTCGGCCGAATCTTGTGCTGATTATTGCATCACGCTTTTCTCTGACCTAACTCGTATGGTAACGATGCAAAATCTCATGCACGATGGCGGATTCTCGAATACTGGTATTTCGGAAGATGTGATGTCGATGATGGAAAAGTAGCCAAGGGGTTGGTGTAGCGTGCTGAATTGTTTTTGTGATAAAAAAACGCCCTAATTTCAAAGTTCAATTAGGGCGTTTTTTATGCTTATTCGTGAAAATCAAATAATTCGTGAATCAAATCATTAAAAAGTATAATATTTAGTGATTTGATTCACGAATTATTATATATTTGTTAATCGAACTTTATTTATATGATCGAACGAGATATTGAAGCCCAGATTACAGACCGCTTATTCAAAGGAAAAGCGATTTTGATTTTTGGAAGCCGACAAGTAGGAAAGACAACATTACTCAAAAAAATCGTACAAGAGCAAAGCCTGAAAACCTTGTGGCTGAGTGGAGACGAACCAGATGTTCGAGAGTCATTGACAAACATAACCTCGACCCAATTTAAAGGAATCATTGGGCAAGCTAAAATCGTAGTAATTGATGAAGCACAACGCATCGAAAATATCGGTTTAACAATAAAGTTAGCCACCGATAATTTTCCAGAAATCCAAATCATTGCTACGGGTTCGTCGGCTTTTGAATTAGCTAATAAAATAAATGAATCATTGACTGGTCGAAAATTTGAGTTTTTCTTGTACCCTTTTTCGTTCGGTGAATTGAGCAAGAATAACAGTATTCTTGAAGAAAAAAGAATGTTAGCACAACGCCTCGTTTATGGTGCTTATCCCGAAGTAATAAACCAAGTTGGTAATGAAAAAGAAATGCTTAATCTGCTGACTAACAGTTACTTATATAAAGATTTGTTGGAATACGAAGGCATCAAAAAGTCATCGTTATTGAGTAAGATATTGCGTGCCTTGGCTTTGCAGTTGGGTAGCGAAGTATCTTATAACGAGATAGGTCAGTTGGTAGGTGCTGATAAAAACACCGTTGAAAAATACATTGATTTGTTAGAACAAGCATTTGTACTGTTCAGGCTTAATGCGTTTAGTAGAAATCTAAGAAATGAACTCAAAAAGTCAAAAAAAATCTACTTCTACGACAATGGTATCAGAAATGCTATCATTGGCAATTTTCAGGTACTCGGCAACCGAACCGATACGGGGGCTTTGTGGGAAAACTATTTAATGTCCGAAAGAATGAAATTCCGTAAGTACAATCAGATTTATGGCGAAACCTACTTTTGGCGAACAACCCAACAGCAAGAAATTGATTATTTGGAAGAAAAAGATGGTGCAATAGCAGCATTTGCGTACAAATGGAGTATTAAGGAAAAAGTTCGTTTTCCCAAAACGTTTAGTGAGGCTTATCCGAACGCAAGCCAAACATTGGTGAATCCGAGTAATTACGAAACATTTTTGAGCGAAAGTTTATCCTAACCGTTAGTTTAAAAAAACTTTTTTGGGTTTTAATAGTTATATGTTTGTTGCAACCTCAACCCTATAAAAAATGAATACACTCGCTGGCCTTCGTCAAAACGGGATCTCTGCCCTCAAACTATATTTGTTGGTTTACGGTATTCTATTAGTAACATTTCATCAGTTTATTTACAACATTCCCGAAAGTGTGCAGTGGGTTTTATTTGTCGGAACGATGCTCGTGACGGGTATCCCACACGGAGCAATTGACCATCTGGTTGATGAAAAAAACCTCACCAATCAAAGCCGCAGTTTTTCGATGGGTAGCTTTTTGGCAAAATATTTATCAAGAATGGCGGTTTACGCCTTGTTGTGGTGGTTTTTCCCGATTTTTGCGATTACAATTTTTATTGGTATTTCGGCTTATCACTTCGGCGAAACCGATTTGATGATTTTGCCAAAACACCAAAGAACCGAGCGAATGTTTTTTTTGAGTTACGGCTGGATGTTGCTCAATGTATTGTTTTTTACGCATCAATCAGATGTCATACTAATACTCAATTCACTCCCCCATTTTTTGGATACCTTCACCGATGCCTTAGTTTTGTTGCTGGGGCAGTACAAAGTTTATTATTTTACGGCTTGTGTTGTTTGGCTTTTGGGTGCCTGCTATAACTATTATTTGGCCTCAAAAACAAGTCCCAAATTAATCATTTTTATTTTGATTCAAGGATTAGTTCTAATGGCTATTTGTGCCAAATTACCCTTTTTATTAGCATTTTCGTTCTATTTTGGTCTTTGGCATTCACTTTTGTGCTTGCAGAGTATCCGAAAATATTTGATGGAAAATAGTCAATTATTGACTTGGAATAAACTGGTAAAAAAAGCCGCACTTTTCAGTACCATTGCTATTATAGGCATAATAGTTTTTACACTCGTGGGCAACCAATACAGCAGTACTTCAGATTTGCTTTTTTGGCTTTTCATTGGCATAGCCATATTGACGGCTCCGCACATGGAAGTCATGAGTGATATGTTTAGTACCATAAAAAGTAGTCCGAAAGTTTCGGTTGGAGCGAATTAGTAGAAAATTTATTTCTTTTCAATGATTTCATCAATGACAAAGAACGGACGTTTTTTTACTTCGATATAAATTCGACTGATGTACTCGCCGATAATGCCCAGCATCGTGAGCATAACTCCCCCCAAAAAGAACATTCCGACTGCCAATGATGCCAAACCTGGGGTTTCTTCGGGCGTATGACCAAACACCTTGAAACCAAAAAGTCGGTGAACCAAGAAAAAAATACCAATAAAAAGTGAAGGAATGGCAATGCTTATACCCAAATAAGTAGAAAGTCGCAACGGGAAACTCGAAAAACCAAACAAGCCGTCGAGAGCTAATTGCACCAGTTTCTTGAAAGTAAATTTTACCTCACCCGCTGCCCGCTCGGCACGCTCATAGGTTACGCCTATTTGTTTGAAACCTGCATAAGCTCGCATACCCCGAATAAACCGAATCTGCTCGGGCATATCATGCACCAGCACATTGATAACTTTTCGGTCCATGACACAAAAATCGCCCGAGTCGAGCGGAATATCAATATCCGAAATGGCAGCCATCAATCTATAAAAACTCGAATAGGCTAATTTCTTGAAAAAACCCTCTTTTCGCTTCGTTCTGATGGCATAAACTACTTCGTAGCCTTCCCGCCATTTGTCCAGAAAGCGATAAAGCTCTTCGGGTGGGTCTTGCAAATCGCCGTCCATGATGATAATTGCATCGCCTTTTGCTTCTTGGATTCCCGCCGAAATGGCTGGTTGATGCCCAAAGTTTCTCGAAAGTTTTACTACCCGCACCCGAGAGTCTTTCTCGGCCATTACTCGCATCATCGTCAGCGAACTATCTCTTGAGCCATCATCAATCAAGACAATCTCGTAAGGTTCGTTCCAAGTTGGGGCAGCATTGGTAAGACGAGTATAAAGATTTTGGAGGTTTTCTTCTTCGTTATAAATCGGGATAACAATCGAAATCATTTTTTTGCAAAGTAGTCCATGGTCGATGGTCAATAGTCAATAGGAATTTATATTGCTAAACCATTCTCATTTCGTGAGTAAATATTATTTGCAAAGATAGGGTTTTTGAAACAAAAAAGGAATCTACGAGAAGAGAAGAAAAACAAAAAAGTCTTGTTCCTTTCGTAAACAAGACTTTACATTCTTTTGTGCATAATTAGTAAACGCCGATAGTGTATAAAAAGTTTTATGCTTGAAAAACTATTCAACTATTTTTCAAAATATTATCAAAAACCAATTTTTCCTGAAAGAGATGCTCCATAAGGCACCGCCTCGGCATTAATGCCCATAGCTTTGCAGGCTTCGGCAGCTACCCTGATTGAGTTATTTGTGCTTCTTTCGTCGGGATAAATGTGTGTCATGTTTGCCAAGAATAGATTTTCCAACTCGGTTTTGCTTGCTGGTACTTTCTCCGAAAAATTCAAATCACAAACCGTAGCGGCAGTATTTGTCTTGAAAACAAAAACATTTTTTATCCAATCTTCCGAAAACTCAGGGTTTATTTTCTTCAATGGCGGAATCATCACGGCTTTTATTTGCTCGTCGGTCATGGTTGCCAAATCTTCGGTCATGGCAAAGTACCTTGACAAATAAACTATGTGCGAACCGCCATATTCTTCCTTCGGAATAAAATTAGTATGCTCAATCACGCCACCAAAAGGAAAACCTTCGTCGGCCACGTTCATCCAATAAATATGGCTGAATGATTTTTTCAATTCCAAAATCGTGCAAACAGCACCAAAATATTCGACATTACCGCCAAGTTTTGGCGGTGAATTTTTAATTTTATCAATGTAAATAGATGGAATCGTTATCAAGAATTTTCCGCCATCTATGCTCCTGTTTGTGGTAATGATGCTCTCCAATTTTCCTGCATTTATCTTAAATTCTTGCACAGGTTCATTCTTAATAAGTTCGACGCCCATTTCTTGCAAACGCTTTACGAGTGCGTCAATGAGGGTTTTCCAGCTTCCGCCCACGTAGCCGAGGCGTTCGTCGCCACCTTTGCGAGAGCCGAGGCGTTGTGCCATTCGGCCAATCATCCAAGTAAGCGGCACTTTGTCGGCGTAGGGCCCAAACTTGATATTGAGCATCGGTTTCCAGAGAGCATCGGTGATGTCTTTTCCCGCCCAGCGATAAAACCAATCTAAGGTCGAAACGTCTTCGTTTTTTCGCCAATCGGCAAATTTTCCTAAGAAGATACTCGTCAAACCAAAGCGAATTTTGCCAATAATGCCCACGGGTTTGAATTTCAATAAATCAATGGGAGAATTGAAATCATAGATTTTTCCATTACGAAAAACCCCCATTGTAGTTTTTTTATAAAAAGTTTTGTCGGCAATATTCAGTTCTTCAAGCAACCAACGAAGTTCGGCATCTTGCGTAAAAAAATGGTGGTAGTAATGCTCCAGTTGATTGCCACCGATTTCAAAGGTATTGAGCAAGCCACCAAATTTATCGCTGCCTTCTACGACCGTAACTTTTACGCCTTGCTTGGCCGCAATGTAAGCCGTGGCAAGCCCTGTCATTCCGCCACCTATTATTGTTAAAGCCCCCTGACCCCCCGAGGGGGCATTTTTTGTCCCTATTTCATTCATAATTATTTCCTCTCAATGTTATTCTATCTCAACTATTTGTTCTTTTATTATTTTAAATTGGTTGTTTTCGAGTTTGCCGATTTGCATTTTGAATGTGCCGATGGGCAAATCAGGCTTGGCAACAATCGTATCTATGCGGCTATTATATAATCGTTGGGTACTCAAAAATGTCGTGAATTTATTGGCTTCCGTGCTTAATGGAAAAGCCAGACGTGTTTTGTCATTGCTAAACAGTGCGTAATACCCATCGTACCGTCTATTGGCTGGCACGAAGGCATTTTCGATTTTTACGTGAAAAGTATTCGATTCTTCTATAAAAGACACCTTTTCGCTTGATTTTCCTGCGATTTGGTTTTCGTACAATGCTTTATTCAGCACATCAATTTCGGCGGGGGGAGTGTAGTTCTTGAAATGAACCCGACTAACCCACAAAATATCGTTCACGTATTTCATCACGCCAGGCACAAATCCTGCATAATTGTAAGGCGGAATTGATAGTTTTTGATAACTATCTATCGGAACGTGATCATCGGGGTTTCTTGAATTGGGGAAAGCGTAATAATAATAGCGTCCGTTGTTTTTCCAGTTCAGAATCGTTGTCCCGAAAAAACGACGACGGTTTTCTACATCGTCCCACGCTTCGTAGTAAGAAAAAATATTGAATAAAAACGTTAGGACGATTGAAACTTGGAGGTATTTTTTCCAATATTTTTTGTCCAAAACATTAAATGCACTCAAATAAACGATGATAAAAAGTATAATCGAAACTGTTTTGTAACGGCTTGCAAAAGCCAATTCCAAACCCTGACTGGCACGAGATGCCGCAAATGCCGCTCCGCTCAAAGCCACGAAGAGAAAAGAAGCCAATAAAAAAAGATTAAACTTTGGAAATTTGACCTCGCTAATATTTTGTTTCCAAAGTGGCGTAAATTTGTCAAGTGCTTGATTTTCAAGTCCCTCTCCTTGTGGAGAGGGATTTAGGGTGAGGTTCAAACGTTGCGTTTTTACACCTTTTTGGTGTTTTCCAACTCTCCAAAAAATCGGAAAAGAAATTAGGCCTATTACATAAAGCACCCAGCCAATCATCAAAACGCCGACCGAAATAGCTACAATGTACTTCAAATTTATGCTATAAAACTGCACGGTGCTGTCAATCGGTGAACCGAAGAAGGCAAAGAAATCGGCCAAAATGATGTGGGGATATTGAGTGAAATTTATTACCACATCGGGGCGAATACCTGGCTTCTTGAAGTCGAAAAAATATAGTACAAAACAAGTAGTAAGAAAGACAAAATACTGAATTTTTTCGGAACGGGTGCGGGCGTAAAGTACCAACGGAACGGCGGCCAAGAAAGCAAACATTCCGTTGCCATTAGTAAACATTGCCAAGAAAAACAGCAAATTTGCCAAGTAAAACGCCCATTTTTGCTTATAAAACAACAAAAGTGCAAATCCCCAAAGTCCGAAAATAATAACTGTATTTGGCTGCAAAGACGTGATAGCCCAAAAGATATTTTCGACGGGCTGGATATTAAAAATAATAAAAACGATGGGAATAAGATATGCCAAACCAAGATTGATTGACCGTAAAACTCGGTAAAAAACAAAGGGTAAAATCAGTAAATAACTTACGCCCATGAGCATCAAAGTTTTGTAATTTACTTCGCCAAAAAGATTGTAGCAAAGCAACGTACTGAGGCGAACGTACAGGATTCGATGCTCGCACATTTGCGAAAAAAGCAGTGATGTTTTCTCCGAAAAAGTTTCTTGCTGCTGCCAACTGGCCAAAAAACCTTCGATTCCGTGCCAATCGTCGTTCCAGCCGACATTGAAAGCATTATGAAAAACGAAAGCGTAAAAAGCAATAATCGGAAGGACGATGAGTAGAAAAACCCAGTATTTTTTATTCATAAGTTAAAACTTTTCGACTGACTGAATGTAGTCTTGAAAATGTACAGCGGGCAGAAAATTAAAATTTACTCGATACGAAAGCACCGTAAAAACCAAAATCAGCGTGCTAAGAAATGCCTGACTCAAAATGCCAAAAAACAGCAACAAACCCCAAATCGGAATGTGGTAGTCGAGCAAAAATACGAGCGAAATACCCAAAACTGCCGTCAGGATAAGCACCGAAACCGAAATCAGTAATCGCACCGAAACGGTATCGACATAGACCGCCACGGCACTCAACCCATGAATGACGAGCGAAGTATAATTCATCTTGGATTTGCCCGTATATCGCTGCCCACGCTCCAAGCCAACCGATTTATAGAGTAATCTCGACCTAATCACGCCCCCAGGATAATGGTTCCAAATATCGGAAATATGACAAACTTTGTCCAGAAGCACCTTCGGAATCACCGAATAATTGCCAAAATTAATCACTTTTCCCGTCAGAAACACAAAGATAAATTTATAGATTTTGTAGAAAATTTTGAAGAAAAAACTCTCTTTTCGCTTCGTTCGGCGAGCAAAAACGATTTCGTTTGATTTTCCTTTGGTTGCTTCTTCCAGCAAAATCGGCAAATGTTCGGGTTTATCTTCGCCGTCCACGTCCATCACCACCACGAAGTCTTGCTCGGCGTTTTTGTTGAGATACGACACCCCAATAGCGATTGATTTCTGGTGTCCGAGGTTTTTGTTGAGGTGAATAATCTCGACGGGGTGGCCTGCGAGTTTTGTTTTATCAACTTCGAGGCTCGAACAATCATCGACCACCACGATTCGATAATCGGCAAATGGCGTTGGCGAAAGCACCGCCCGAATGTCGTCCACGAGTTTGTAAAGACAATCCCAGTCATTGAAAAGTGGTGTAACGATTGCTATTTTCATAAAAGCTCCAAGCCCATAGAAGAATTACAAGAAATTATATTTTGGCAAAATTACTAAAAATTACTTTCAAGTGCTTGTATTTGTTTGTCATAGACTTTCAGCGTTTCTTGAATTGTAGCATCGTATTTAAAATCAAGCCATTCGTTTACGTCGGTAAACATCTGCCTGCGGTTTTTCAAGAAATAAATATTTGTCGAAGATTGCACATTACTCAAACCGCCCCGATGCTTGCGATAAACGCCCATTGGCTCATTGATATAATGAATTTTGCCCGTGGCGGCCAACTGAATCGCCAAAGCCCAATCGCCCGCAGCGGCTCGGGCGTGCCAATCGGCAAAAGCATTTTCACGAAAAATATTTCGGTAAAACGTGGCCGCCGTGGCAATAAACCAACGGTCTTCCAGAATATCAACAATGCTTGATTCCGTTTTTTGCGTTGCATCATTAAAAAAATGTTGTGGCGAACCATCTTCATAAATTACTCGCATATTGTGGTGGCAAATGGCGTAGTCGGCGTTAGCTTCCATGAAATCGAACTGCTTTTGCAGTTTCAGCGGGTCAGTCCAGTAGTCATCACCTTCGCAAAGAGCCACGTAATCGCCTTCGCAGGCTTTCAGTAGTCCCAAAACATTGTTACGTCCGCCAAATTCTTTGGGTTCGCTTGGCCCTTGGTTTTCTTGGTGCAGAAACGCTCGGAAGATATTTGGGTACTTATCCACATATTCCTGAATAAGGTGTTGATTATTATCCGTGGAAGCATCATCGCCAATCACGATTTCAAAATCAAAATCAGTTTCTTGCATCAAAGCTCCATCAAGGGTTTGACGAATGAATTTTTCGTGGTTATAAGTCGGTACGCAAATGCTAACTTTCGGGGGCATATTTATGTGTTTTTGTCTGTACCGCTATTTTTGTTTGTACTGTTATTTTTGTCTGCACCGCAGGTCTGACAAAAGGCGGTCAGACCTGCGGTACAGACCTTATTTTCGATGGGGCAAAAGGGCAAAAAAACTGTACAAATTCATCAGCCATTTTGGCAGAATATATTCTCTAAAAATCTCCTTACGCACTTCTGAGCTTGGTTTTGCTAATTTTAAATACTGAATTGCCACGGGCA
Organism: Emticicia sp.; assembly: GCA_031378715.1. Taxonomy (GTDB): domain Bacteria; phylum Bacteroidota; class Bacteroidia; order Cytophagales; family Spirosomataceae; genus Emticicia. Next base: position 21,713 of record JANNEN010000179.1, on the reverse strand, counting down.
TTTGCTTGAAATATTTCCCGACAAATTGCTTGCTATCAAGCATCATACGATAATAGCGAGCAATGTTTTTGTTGAGCGTTTCGTGGAATTTATACCCCAATTCTTGGTCGATTCCTCGGTACATTTCGATACGGTTTTGCAGGAAATCGGCATCTTGATAGCCGTCCGTGAAGCTCATGCCGCTATTGCGATTTTTTCTGTAAACCGACATTGTTTCGTTAATGTATTTAAACTTTCCTCCGCTTTTCCCCAATAAAATATACCGAGGAATATCCCCACTTTTCGACTCGTGAAACCACTGCGGGTAGTGCGTAATTATGCCATTACGAAACAAAATTGCCGAGGTCGCAATGAACCAAACTTCATCTTCACCAATAAAATCTTCAACCGTTACGATTGCCTTTTGGTCAGCATCGTTCACAAATTCGTTCGGGTGCGAATCATCATCAAAAACAATCTCGGCATTATGAAAGCACGCCACAAAATCGGTGTTTTTATCTAAAAAATCGACCATTTTTTGGAGTTTTTGGTCGGAAGTCCAATAATCGTCACCGTCCATTGGTGCGATATATTTACCTTTTGCCACAGCCAAAGCCGCCAAAGTATTGTTTTTTCCGAAGCCGCCCAAGTTCGTTTCGTGCAACATCGGCACAATAATATCGGGGTATTTTTCGTGGTATTCTCGTATAATACTTGCCGTTGCATCGGGCGAAGCATCATCGCCAACCAACACCTCAAATCTAAAATTTACTTGCTGCGAAAGTATCGAATCGAGGGTTTTGCGAATAAACCTTTCGTGGTTATAAGTCAGTACCATTACGCTGACTTTTACGTCTGATATTTGTTTTTGAAAAAAATCCTGTTCTTTGTTCAAAGGTTTTGTCGTATTACGTTTTTTTGAGAAATCTCCGCAAAATTAAGCCAAAAAGCTCTTTCAAGATTAGAATTGCGTTAAATATTATGCTGGTGCGACATTTTTTTGATTTTTAAACAACGCAAATCAATAAAACGTCTTATTTTTACACCGAAAAATACAAACTATAAAACCTTATGCCTGTTAGCACTGAAACTTATCCTTGGCGGCAATTTTATCCGCAGGGTGTTCCGCATGAAATAAACCCCGATGCCTATCCTTCGATTTTGGAATTGATGGAGGAGGGTCTCAAAAAATTTAGCCATAAATCGGCCTACGCTTGCATGGGCAAAGAGCTAAGTTATGCCAAATTAGACGAACTTTCTCGCAACTTTGCGGCTTATCTACAAAATATTGGTATGCAAAAAGGCGACCGAATCGCAATCCAAATGCCCAACGTGCTGCAATATCCCGTGGCGATGTTTGGTGCGTTGCGGGCGGGCTTGACGGTTGTGAACACCAACCCGCTTTACACCCCCCGTGAGATGGAGCATCAGTTTAAAGATTCGGGAGCGAAAGCCATCATCATCGTAGCCAACTTTGCAGCAAGTTTAGAGAAAATCATTGCCAATACCGCAATCAAGCACGTTTTTACAACCCAGTTGGGCGATATGCTCGGTTTTCCGAAAAAGCAAATTGTTAATTATGTAGTAAAAAACGTCAAGAAAATGGTGCCTGCCTACAACCTTCTAACGGAGCAATCCTTGATGAGTGCCGTTCAGAAAGGAGCATCAATGACTTGGACAAAACCAACAATGCACAACTCCGACCTGGCTTTTATACAATATACGGGCGGTACCACGGGCGTATCGAAAGGGGCAATGCTTACCCACCGAAACATCGTGGCAAACCTCGAAGCCAACAACGTTTGGCAGGGAGTACTGACCGATAAAATCACGGATGAAAAACCCGTTGTCGTGGCAGCTTTGCCATTATATCATATTTACGCCCTGACGGTCAATGCTTTAACGGCTTTGAAAACGGGTACAATGAACTTGCTCATCACGAATCCCCGTGATTTGGAAGCGTTCATAAAAGATTTGAAAAAATACCCTCCGCACGTATTCACGGGCGTAAATACGCTGTATAATGGCTTGCTCAATCACCCGAAAATCGGGGAAGTTGATTTTAGCAATTTGGTGATTACCTCAGCGGGCGGCATGGCTTTGCAGGGCGTGGTGGCCAATCGCTGGAAAGAACTCACGGGTAATCTGCCAGCAGAAGGTTATGGATTATCTGAAACTTCGCCCGTGCTTACTTCAAATCCGCTCATTGGCGAGAACCGAGTCGGTACGATTGGTATTCCGTGGCCGAGTACCGAAATCAAAATTTTGCGTGATGACGAAACCTGGGCCGAAACAGGCGAAGCGGGCGAAATCGTAGCCCACGGGCCGCAGGTGATGGCGGGCTATTACAACCGCCCCGACGAAACCGAAAAAGTAACCTTTATTGACAGCGAGCAAAAATCTTGGTTCAAAACGGGCGATGTGGGCATCATGGCTCCCGATGGTTTTTTTAAGATTGTAGATAGAAAAAAAGACATGATTTTGGTGTCGGGCTTTAATGTTTATCCCAACGAAATTGAAGATGTGGTAGCCACTTGTGCGGGCGTGTCGGAAGTTGCGTGTATAGGCGTGGCCGATGATAAATCGACGGAAGCGGTGAAAATTTTTATTGTGAAAAAAGACGAAAGCCTAACCAAAGAGCAAATAATGGCACATTGCCGAGAAAACTTAACTGCCTATAAATGCCCGAAGCACATTGAGTTCCGTACCGAACTGCCAAAAACCAACGTTGGCAAAATTCTGCGTAGAACCCTAAAAGAGGAGGAAATGGCGAAAAAGTAAGTTTAGAAAAATATGCATTTTCAAGCCCCTTCGAGTAAAATTAGAAGGGGCTTTTTTTTTACAAAAAAACTTTTGTCAAATAACAAAAAATGAACCAAAACCACCAAACAAGAGCCGAAATGCCCAAAGGCTCAAACAAAGTTCTTGACCGCCGAAACATCGAAAATGCGTATTCAAGTTTGCTCGGGCTACTTCAGGATAATATTTCGGTGCTTGACGTAGGCTGTGGCTCAGGGGCAATTACGGCGGATATTGCTGTACGTACAAGCGGAAAGGTTGTGGGAATTGATGTAAGCGAACATTTAATCGAAATTGCTCGGACTAAATACGAACACATTTTGAATTTGAGTTTTGAAGTAGCAAATATTAATGATTATGTTTCGCCAGAAAAACTTGGTTTGGTGATTGCCGCCCGAACTTTGCAATGGGTCAATAATCCCGCAGAAGTCGTGCAGAAAATGGTTGATTTGCTTGAAATTGGCGAAAAAATCTCAATAAACGATTATAATCACACAAAGATTGCGTGGCTACCTGCTCCACCCCAGTCAATGTCAGATTTCTATGCTGCATTTCTGCTTTGGCGAGCCGATGCAGGTTTTGATAATGAAATAGCTGATAATTTGCCAAAAATTTATGCCAATATAGGGCTTGATTTTATCAAAACTATACCTCAACACGAAACAAGTTTGCGGGGTGATGCTGATTTTGAAGAAACCGCCCGTATATGGAGTTTAGTCGCCGAAACTCGTGGAAAACAAGTTGTAGCGGACGGTTACTGCACCGAAGAATTACGCTTGCAAGCAATATCTGAGTATGATACTTGGCTTGCCAACGAAGCCCAATCTATGACGCTTTATTTATTGGCGGTGGAAGGTCAGATTTTCCGAAAATTTTAAAACTTTCGGGAGGTTGTTTGCAAGAAATTATTGAACCACTTTAAACAGGTTCTTGGTCAAAGATAATTTTTGTACGCAAAAATTTCTTATATTTGAACACTTTTATGAAAACTGATTAAACTGTCAATAAAGCGTCGCTCACAAGCAAAGTTTTAATTGATAGTTGCGTTGGTATTAGTAAGCCATGAACTATAATTATGCAAAAACACACAAAAAAAAGTGCTGTCATCTTTCTGACTGCCTTATTCACAAGTATCACTCCCGTGCTGTATTTTTTCTACAAATACGCAATAAATCTACCTTATTTAGACGATTTTTGGGCAGTTTATGACTTTACTTGGTTAGCTAAACAAGGGTACGAAAATGAACGAAAACTAATTCCCAAATATTTATTTAGCTCAAACCTCGAACACATAATTGCTTACACAAAGGCAAGTTCTTTGGTTTTGTATTATTTGTTGAAAGAGAAATTTAGCTTGATATATCTAATGGTCATCGGCAACTTTTCTTGGCTGATTAGTATTGGAATAATGGCTGGTGTTTTTTTCAAACAAACAAAGGCTTCGTGGCTTTGGCTTGCGTTTTTTCCGCTCATCGGGATTTCGCTCCAATTCAACGAAAATTACTTTTGGGGAATGGCATCTCACCAAAACTTCTCGGTTACGCTTTTCGCTATTATTGCTTTTCTCTGCATACTTTTTATCCAAAACCAAAAGTTAAACGTCATTTTTGGACTATTTTTTGCAATTATTGCCTGCCTCACGAGTAGTACAGGTGTAATCATTTTCGTTGTCGGGGTAATCATTTTCGTTGTTCAAAAACGCTATTATTGTGCCAGTTTTTATTTTACTTGTTCTGTCGTTTGTAGCATTATTCTCTCTCGGATGTCAGTAGCCACTGATAAATCAACGATTGATATTGATGAAATATTAAATACGTTCAGCTTTGTTGGAAGTATCGCACATTTTGAAAATAGTAATGTTTTGTCGATTTTTTTTGGAACGGCTATCTTCGTTTTCTTTATATATTACGTGTTTCAATCGGGTATCATAATGGGTAAACAGTTAAATAGAGCCGAGTTATTTTTTCTTAGTTTGATTTTATTAGTAGTAATAGTCGGAATCGTTGCGGGGCTAAAACGCCCAAATGTTTTGCTGAGTCGCTACAAACATTATTCGGCCATAGCAACGCTTGCATCGATTTCACTCGTTTACATAAAATTTCACCAAACCAAGAAATTTACCAACGCAATCTTTCTGCCCGTTACGCTTACTTTGGTATTCATTTATAATCTCCTTTCGACGGTTATTTATGCTTATGATGTTCGCAAGCATTATGAATATTTGGTTGCCGATACCTATAATTGGTACGTCAATGACAAACTCACGGCACAGTTTCAGGCATTTTGTAACAATGATTATTATAGCAATATGCTAAAAGATTTAAAAATTGATATTCCAAAGAATGACAAAATAAACTTTTTGACAAAAAACTTAAAAAACATACCAAAAGCAGCAGAAGGAATTTCGATAGACACATCATTTCGGGTTGCGAAAACCGTTGCAGGTTGCACAATGAAGATGTTGAATGTGTCGGCAATTTTGCCCGATAGCATATCCCCAGCCGATGATTACTATTTAGTTTTATCTGCCGAAAATAAAGATTTTGTATTTTCGCTTTTCCCCGAACGAAATACTTTGTTTGAAACCATAAAAAGGCAAAGTGTTTACAGTAAAAAAATTACACAAACTGTTCATCTACAATACCTACCCGTGGGAAACTATGAAATGAGTATCGTTCGTTTTGCAAATCAAATGGCGGAAAAGTATGCTAATAAAAAGCGGGTTTTGGTTGAAAACTAATGATAGAAAGCATTGAAGCTGTTTAAACTTATTTATCGTGAGTGATTTGTTATTTTCTCAGTATTTTCATATAAATTGCTTTGTTTTACATGAAAAAAGTAGGTAATGACACCAACCAAAGATCCTTACGCCGCTCTTCGTTTTCCTGAATTTAGGTATTTTATTACTGCCCAATTTTTGTTTACGGTTGCTATTTTGGTGCAAGAAGTAGTACTAAGTTTTTATCTTTACGAAATCACCAACGACCCGCTTTCGCTGGGGTTGATTGGTCTATTTGAGGCAATTCCGTATATTTCTTTGGCTCTATTTGGCGGCTATTTCGCCGACCGTGGCGACAAAAAACGAATCATTCAGCTTTGCTACGGCATTATATTTTTGTGTTCGATTTTATTAATTTGGGTTACGTATCCTGCTGATAATCAAGCAATTGATGTTTCAAAAACCAAATTTATAATTTATCTAACGGTCTTTGTTTTGGGCTTGGCACGTGGATTTTATGGCCCCTCGTGGTCATCGCTCAAACCCTTTCTTGTGCCTGCCGAACATTACCCAAATTCGGCTTCGTGGAGTAGTCAGTTTTGGCAATCGGGCATGATTCTGGGGCCTGCATCGGCGGGTTTCTTGTACAGTTGGCTGGGCTTGACGAATACGCTTATCGTGGTTATTGCCTTGTTCGGCATTGCCTTTATTTTTGTTTGCTTGATTTCTAAAAAACCAATTCAACAATCGGCTACACACCAAAACATTTTTCAAAGTTTGAAGGAAGGCATCAATTTTGTTCGCAAAAGCCGCATCTTGTTTTATGCCATTTTGCTTGATATGTTTTCTGTGCTTTTTGGTGGTGTAATTGCCATTCTGCCCGTTTTTGCCAAAGACATTCTGCACGTTGGGGCTGAGGGTTTGGGCATTTTGCGAGCTGCTCCTGGCATTGGTGCCGTGCTGACGATGCTCGGCACGGCCTATTTTCCTCCTACTCGACAAGCGTGGCGAAATATGCTCATCGGCGTGGCGGGTTTTGGCGTTGCAACCTTGGTTTTTGCCATTTCTACTAACTTTTGGTTATCGGTTGGGGCGTTATTCTTGACTGGGGCGTTTGATAGCATCAGCGTAATTGTGCGGCAAACTATTTTACAGGTGCTACCGCCCGACGAAATGCGGGGTCGGGTGAGTGGCGTAAACGGAATTTTTGTGAGTTGCTCCAACGAACTCGGGGCGTTTGAGTCGGGCGTGGCCGCTAAGTTTTTTGGGGCAGTGCCATCGGTTCTCTTTGGTGGTGTGATGACATTAGTTTTCGTGACAGTGATATTTTTTCGCTCAAAAGAACTTTTTGATATAAAATTGGAGAAAAAATAATTGGGTACGTTCAAACAAAATTTTATATTTGTCAAGACGAAACCTATTTTTATGACTCGACTTCGACTTGCCGTTGCTATTTTTTCAAGAAGAAAACTTTTTCCATTTGTTTTTTTGGTTTGTTTTTTCGTGTTTGAAAAGTCAGCTTTTGCCCAAAATCGCCCACGAACCGACATTAATTTGGACGAATTTATCCAACGAATTTTCCCCGTTCAGCAAGAAAATATCAACTACGAAGACCTCTACGAATCGCTTTATCAGCTTTACCAAAACCCGCTTAACCTCAATGCCGCTACTGCCGAAGATTTGGCTTCGCTTTACGTACTTTCGCAGATTCAAATTAAAAGTTTACTCGACCACCGCACCCAAAACGGCGATTTTTTGAGTATTTACGAACTCCAAGCCGTGCCAAATCTTGATGCCGAAACCATCAATAAATTACTACCTTTCGTTGATGTAAAATACAGGTTTTCGGTCGGAGATTTTAAAAATCGCCTCAAAAACCCCACTGAACATTATTTTGTGATTCGCAATAGCCAAGTTTTAGAAAAAACCAAGGGCTTTACCGATGGAAAATATTTAGGGTCACCCCAACATCTTTATGCCCGCTATCGCCTGAGTCACCCCAAAGATTTTCAGGTGGGGTTTATCGTAGAAAAAGATGCGGGCGAAAAAAACTACCTCGATTTTTATACTTTTCATGTACAAATCAGAAACAAAGGCAAGCTCAAAAACTTAGTTTTGGGCGATTATCAAGCCCAATTCGGGCAGGGGCTTATCATGTCGGCGGGCTTTGCATTAGGCAAAAGTAGCGAAGCCGTCGCCACCACTCGCCGTAGCAGTTTGGGCGTTCGGCCGTATGGCTCGTTGCTCGAAGGTGGCTATTTTAGGGGTGCGGCCGCCACTTATCAACTCGGAAAAATCGACTTGACGGGCTTTTATTCTAATACTAAACGAGACGCCAACATCGATGAAGCCGATGGTGAACGAGAAGAGTTTTTTAGCTCCGTGCTGACGGGCGGTTACCACCGAACCGAAACCGAGTTGGCTCGAAAAAACCAATTAACTGAACAGAATATTGGCATGAATGCTACTTTTCAGCTAAAAAACGGACAGATTGGAGCCACTTTGCTGCATACCCAGTTTGATGCTGTGCTGCAACGAAGCCCCGTTTCATACAATAGATTTGAGTTTTCGGGAAAACAAAACTTGGTCGTTGGTACAAATTTTTCGTATTCGTGGCAAAACTTTAACTTTTTTGGAGAAGCTGCTCGGTCGAGTAGCGGTGGTCTCGGAGCAATCGGTGGGTTTGTAGCCGCCCTCAGCCGACAAGTGGAGTGGGCGGTAAATCTACGCAGTTACGACAAAAATTTTCATAGTTTTTATGCCAATGCTTTGGGCGAAAGTAGCCGCACCATCAACGAGCGGGGTGTGTATTGGGGACTAAAATATACGCCTCGAAAAGGCTTGATTTTCAGTGGTTTTTACGACCGTTTTCAGTTTCCGTGGTTGCGGTATTTGGTTGATGCTCCATCGGGTGGCTACGATTATTTGTTCCGTGCGAGTTATCAACCCAACAAAAAAATCTTGGTTTATGCCCAATATCACGAAGAGCATAAGGGTAAAAATTTACCCAATAACACAACCGCAACCGACGTGGTGGTAAACGTCATGCGGCAAAGTATCATGGCAAATTTTGACTACGCTATTAATCGTACTTTCAAGTCCCAAACACGGGTGCAGATGAATACCTATCAATACGCAACTCGTTCACAATCAAGGGGTTATGCAATCATGCAGGACTTGGAAGGAAGTATTAAAAAGCTCCAACTCAAAGGCAGAGTGGCCTATTACAACACCGATAATTACGATTCGAGAATATATGTTTACGAAAACGATGTACTGTATGCCATTTCGCTGCCCGCCTACTCGGGCAAAGGGATTAGGACGTATTTGGTGGCTCGCTACGGACTAAGTCGAAATCTTGATGTATGGGTGAGGTACGCTCGAACGCAACTTAATAACACTAACACCGTTGGGAGCGGCACCGACCTCATCAGTGCCCCGCACCGCAGCGAAGTAAAAGCTCAAATTCGGTACCAGTTTTGAAGCCGTAGCACAATTTTGGAAAATTGTGCTACAAACAATGAAACTCCACCAAACCACCAATGGGCGTTTCTAAAACTTTTCCGATGCTAATACCCTGACTATCAGCTACTTTCTGCAATAAATCTTTGTAATAGAACGCCACCGAACCCACAAAGTTTACGCTCGTTTCGTGGCACATCGGGTATTTCAAAATGTATTTTTCAAAAAATTGCAAGAAACAGTTTTCTACTAAACCTCTACAAAAATCGTTTTCGAGATTATCAAACAAAAACCTTGAAAACGAAGCAAAATACCGATTCGGGAAAGGCTTGTGATAAGCATTTTCGAGTACCGTAAGCCTATCCATGATACCGTACTTTTGTTCAAATCTCTCTCTGATTTCAATCGGCATTTCTTTGTGTAAATAGCTCAACAGCAGACTTTTACCCAAATGCCCGCCACTGCCCTCATCGCCCAGCCAAAAGCCCAAAGGCGGGACTTGAAAGCCCGTTTTCTCGCCATCAAAATAAATTGAGTTTGAACCCGTGCCGAGAATACAAGCAATGCCCGCTTCTCGTCCGCAAGCCGCCCGAGCCGCACCGACAACATCGCTCTGGGCTTCGATTTGCTCACAAGTCGGAAAAACTTGCAGTATTGCCGCTTTAATAACGCCCGCTTTTTCATCGTTCGTTACGCCCGTTCCGTAGTAAAAAACATGGTTCACTTCTTTACCCCTCACCCCTAAATCCCCTCTCCCCGAAAAAGGGAGAGGGGACTTCACTATTGGTAAAAGATTGATTTTCAGTTCATTAGCTATCGAATCAGCATCTTGGTAATACGGATTAAAGCCCACGGTTTGGGTTTGAGCCACGAGTTGGTTTTGGTCTAAAACTCGCCAATCGGTTTTGGTCGAGCCGCTATCGGCAATAAGAATCATTGATGAAATATCTATTTTTTGGTAAATATCCGAAATGTAGCAGAGGTTTACAACCACTTGATAAAGTAAGCGTAACAAAAAGATACTTGGCAGCGAATAACTTGAAAATTTTAAGTTATTGGTTGTCATTTTTGTTAATTTTATGTCGCTATTTTCTCTTTCAGCAAACCGTTTCCATGAATATTCTCATTTTTAATAATAACGTCCTGCCCGTTACGAAATATGGTGGCACCGAACGTCTGCTTTGGTGGTTGGGCAAAGAACTAACCCGACAAGGGCATAAGGTTACTTTTTTGGCCAAGGAAGGCACAAAAAGTGATTTTGCGAAGGTTATTCCTTATAATCCTTTGGTGTCAATCAACCAGCAAATTCCTGATTATGTCGATGTTGTACATCTTGATCATATGCCCGATGAACCGATTACGAAGCCATATATCGTCATGATTCAGGGCAATGTTGATGATTTTACGCCCTTGGATATTAATACAGTTTTTGTTTCTAAAAACCACGCAAATCGCTGTCAGTCAGATGCTTATGTGCATAATGGGCTTGATTTTGACGATTATGGAAAACCAAGTTTTACCCAAAAACGCACGCATTTGCATTTTTTGGCAAAGGCCGCTTGGCGAATTAAAAACGTGAAAGGAGCAATCGATATCGCTCGGGCGAGTGGGAATAAACTGGCAGTTCTGGGCGGCACACGGCTCAATATCAAAATGGGCTTTCGGTTTACGCCATATCCGAGTATTAGTTTTCATGGCATGATTGGTGGCGAAGAAAAAAACCAATTACTCAATGCCTCAAAGGGGCTGTTGTTCCCTGTGTTGTGGCACGAACCTTTTGGCATTGCCATCATCGAAAGTTTATATATGGGTTGCCCCGTATTTGGCACTCCCTACGGTTCGCTACCCGAGTTGGTGATACCCGAAGTCGGTTTTTTATCTGATAAAAAATCAGCAATCATTGCCGAGTTATCCGACATCGGTAGGTTTAGTAATAAGAGATGCTCGGAGTATGTGGCAGATAATTTCGGCATTAAAAAAACTGCCAAAAACTACTTAGAATATTACGAAATGGTGCTAAATAACAAAAAAATCAACGAAAAACCGCCAAAGTTGGTCGAGCAATCGCCCAAGTTTTTGCCTTTTTATGAATAGGTTTGATATTTGTCTGAATGGTTTTTGTGTACTTAATTTTCACAAAAAGAGCTATTTTGAAGCACATTTCCATTAATTTTACCAAAGTTTTTATAACAAAAGAAAAATGTCTGTTTTAAGATTAAAATTACCTACCGACCCCCGATGGGTCAATATTGTGGAGAAAAATATCGAAGAAATTCTCTCCGACCACGCTTGGTGCGAGCAAAAAGCGGCCACCAATGCCATCACTATTGTTACGAATAATCCCGAATATCCCGATCTTGTAACTGATTTATTAGCATTAGCCAAAGAAGAATTGGAGCATTTTCAGATGGTACACGCCATCATCAGAAAGCGAGGATTGACTTTGAAAAGAGAGCAAAAAGACAAATATGTGGTAGAATTAGCCGATTACATGAAGCAAAGCTACGGCGGTAGTCGGGTATCGGGTTTGGTCGAAAGGCTGCTGTTTTCAGCTATGATAGAGGCCCGAAGTTGTGAACGCTTCAAGATACTTTCGGAAAACATTCAAGATGCCGAATTGGCCGTTTTTTATCGACAACTCATGGAGAGCGAAGCGGGGCATTATACGACATTCATCACCTATGCCCGCAAATATGGCGTTGGCATTGATGTAGAAAAACGTTGGCGAGAATGGATAGCCTTCGAGGATTCGGTGATAGCCCGCTACGGAAAATCAGAGACGATTCACGGGTAAGGTTTTTAGATAAAAAACCATCAGTTATGATAAAGGCATGATTTGTAAAGTGTTGATAATTAACGGTTTGCCCTTTTGTGGGCTGCCGTATATTAGTTATCAACTACTAATATTTTCACCACCGTTAAAATATTATATCTATTTTGTAATGCTTAGTTTTTCCTAAAAACTCCATCGCCCTCGCTGCCCATATACGCCCCCCATTTTACTGGTTTTGTTATCGGAATGGTCGTTTTTAGACAATTTATCTGCAAACCGTCAAAGGCATAGGTTTTCTTTTTATTATTACTGTGGCAAAAAACAATGTCCAACATCTGGTCATTATCAAGGTCGCCAATCCACGGGGTTGATGAAATATTGTGTCCTTCCAAGCCATCAATTAGTTGGACGGTTTCTTTCGCCCCAAACTCAACGACCATGAGCGTATTGAAAAAAGTTTTTCGGTTCAACGAATCTTTAACTTGATAATTAATACTCAAAATCGCCTCATCTCGCCCATCGCCATTAACATCGGCCACTACGGGCGAACTCGTTTGATAAAAACCCAAGGAATCCGAAAACTCAACGTTACCGTTTTTGCCATTGACCATAAATTGCTTCGTCCAAGTCAAGTTTGGCCACGTGCCTTGGGCGTAGGACACAAAAAAATCGGGAATGTTATCATCAGTAAAATAGCCAACCGCCGAAGAACTATATGCCTCCGTTGCTGTAAACTTTTGGCTCCAAAGTGGTTTTAACGTATTTCCATCAAAAGCCAAAATACTACCATCGACGCTATTGACGACAATATCGGGAATGGAGTCGCCCGTGATTTCGACCCAAACTGGGGGAGCAATAAAGCCCTTATTGGCACTTGTAGCAAGTTTTTTTGATAAAGACAAGTCGCCCTGCATGACGTTTTTTAGATTTCCAACAAAAAGATTTCCGCCGACGGTTTCACCACCCGTGCCGAAAATAATTCGGTAATCGTCTTTTACTTTCAAAGCCGCCACCGACATATAAATTTCCTTGCCGTCGGGCATCATGGCTTCGGCCAAGAGTTTGCCCGTTTTGGCACTAATCACTACGATTCGGCCCGTTGCCCGCTTGGGGTCGTGGGGCAACACCCAAATATCGCCACCGTTTGCTACCAAAATATCCTCGATTCCGTCACCGTCTTGGTCGTCAATTATTTGTGGATTATAGAAATTGAACCACCGCTTTTTGCCATTTTCGGAATATTTCAGCGTGTCAAAACGCCAAAGTGTTTGCCCGTTTGAGCCGTTAATTGCCAAAAATTCCGATGAACGCCCGCCCACGATTACATCTTTTATGCCGTCTTTTGTAATATCAAGCAAGCCCGCCGAGATAAACATTTGGTCACGGGCAGAATTTTGCCAAAGTAGGTTTCCGTTGCGTCCGTCCAAGGCCACCACGGCTGAGTCGGAGAACTCAAATTCGTTTTTTCCTGCTCCCAAAATAATATCGCCAATGCCATCGCCATTCAAATCGGTCACTTTGGGTGACGACATCGTGCCGATATTCGGTAAGGTTTTCGACCAATTTGACTGGGCAAAAACATTCCCGAAACCCAAAACGAGGCACCATATTTTAAAGATTTTTATCATTCGTTATGATTTTTTTGAAAGTCTTGATTTTTCGGCTGTTTATTCCGACAACTAACTGGTTATCAACCATTTGCACATCACGCACATCGCCTTTTAGCCCCAAATGTGAATGATATTTGAAACTGCCTTTTTGGTCATTCAAGAAAATTTGACCGAAATTGGCATCAATATTTCCTCGCACCCGTCCGTGTGATTGGTTTCCTGCAAGAATCAAATCCTTGAAACCATCAGCGTTTACATCATCAGAAACGATGGCATAAATTGGCGAAAACTGAGCTTCGATGGGTAGCTTCTTTAACTCAAATTTTCCGCTTTTGTTTTCTAAATAAATACTGTTCAGATTGGTAGCTTCGAGTTTTCGGGGCTTTTTTTCTTTGAAAACTGCCAAAATATCGTCAATCGTAGCAGTTGAGTAAAGCTCATTCGTAACATATTTTTTCTTTAAAGAAACCAACTGGTCAGAAAGTTCGTCACGGCTAAACGCTGGATAATTTTTGCCTTGGATAAAATAAGACAAAATCGGGTCAATCTTGCCGTTATCATCAAAATCATCAAAAACAAGGCTCAGAGGCTCTTTTTCGGAGGCTTTGAGTTGCGAATTTAGCCCAAAATTGCCCACGACCAAATCCAAATCGCCATCATTATCAAAATCATCGGCATCAATTCGCTGCCACAAACCCGTCATTTTACCCAAATCTTCGTTGGTTTTGGTAAATATCCCAGCGTTATTTTCCAAGAAAACAATACCCGTCCACTCGCCCACGGCAACAATATCTTGCCAGCCGTCTTTATTAAAATCCATGACGACAGCATCGGTCAAAATTCCTAATTCTTGAAAAATTTTATCTTCAATTTTCGTAAACTTTCCTTTGTCATTACGGTACAAATGGCTCGGATTATGCACAGGATAATTATGCGGAACGATTGACCCACCGACAAACAAATCAAGATCACCGTCACGGTCAAAATCTATGGTTTTGACATGGCTATCGGCATAAGGTGTATCATTGAAAGCGTCGAAAGTCTTAACAAATCGTGGCGACGAACCTTTGCCTTTGCCGTCGTTGAGATACAGCCGATTTTGGAGCATCAAATCGTTGGGCAAATATTCGTATCCGCCACTGGTCACGTACAAATCTAAGTCGCCATCGCCCTCTACATCAAAGAAAACAGCGTCAGTATCGGTGCAAAGTTCGTCTTGTTTGAAAGCGTTTTGTTGGCTTTTTACAAAATTTCCACCTTTTTGTTGGATAAATATTTCCCCCGCTTGACCTTTTCCTCCGCCCACGAAAACATCGTCCAAACCGTCTTTATTCACATCGCCCCGTGCCATTCTTGGTCCTTGAAATGAGTACATTTGGGGCAATAAAATCTGACGATTGAAGTCATTAAAGGCTATTTGCTTATGCTCAAAGTCAAGGGTGTTTGTTTCGGCAAAAAGCGGTTTTTGGCTCGGCAAAACAAAGGTATTTGCATTGGGTTTATAGCCAATTTTCAGTTGCTGATTCGCCTTAATGTTTGTTTGTTTTTGAATTTTTCCATCGCCCCAAACGATGACCAAACTATCAACTTTATCGTTTTTACCCAAGCCAAAATGTAGCGGAGTCATCATGCTGCTTTGGTAGCCGTGCGTGGGTGTAAACTCCTTATAGTAAGTGCTTTGATTGCTAAAAACATAACATTTTGCACCCGATTTTTGCGGAGAATCAAGCTGAACCGAAATATAATTTCCAAGATTCTGCTCAATGCTCAAATTATTATGAACCGTGGCTTCTTCGTTGATATTATTAGTGATAATTTCCAAATCTCCGTCATTATCCAAGTCGGCATAAACTGCCCCGTTAGAAATTACTGGCGAGTCAAATCCCCATGCTTTTTGTTTGTTTGAAAACGTCAAATCTTGGTTGTTTTTGAAGATATAATTTGGGGTTTTGGTCGATGGCATTTGCTTGACTATATCCATCATGCTTTTGCCTTCTTGCTGCCCCTCATCGGCGTAAAATTTCATAAAATCCATGTTGGTATAGTCCCGCACGTAGCCGTTGGTCATAAACAAATCGTTGTAGCCGTCGTTGTCGTAGTCGGCCAAAAGCACCGACCATGTCCAGTCGGTATTTGAGATGCCCGCAAGTTGGCCGATTTCAGCCCCTCCCCAGCCAAAAGCCCCCCCCGCCCCCGATGGGGGAGCCAAAAACCCATTCTCAGAAGTCAAGTTCATCTTTGATGAACTTGAAAAGGCTCCCCCACTGGGGGCAGGGGGGGCTGTTCCAAGCTGCAACATATTTCGCATGAACGATGGTTGCATACCATTTTTTAGCATCGAAAGATAGGCTTCGTATTTATCTGGGCCGAAGAGTAGCTTTTGGCGTTTGTTGTCTTCGGGGAGCATATCGGTTGAAATAATATCGGGGATTAAGTCATTATTGACATCGCCAATGTCGTTGCCCATCGAAAAGTAGCTGACGTGATTGGTGCGGGTTTTTATTTCGTCCGAAAACGTGCCGTTTTTATTATTTATGTACAAATAATCTTCTTCAAAATAATCATTCGACACGTAAATATCGCTCCAACCATCGCCATTTACATCGGCCGTATGAATGCCCAAACCAAAGCCAATCGGATTTCCTTTGATACCCGCCTTGATGCTTACGTCCGTAAATTTTCCTTGAATATTTTCTAAAAGTCTATCACCCGCCAGCGAATCTCGCATGAAATGTACTGCTTGCACATCAAATCTTGCAAAATCTTTTACGTTGTGGTTCAGCACGTAAGCGTCCAAATCACCGTCTTTGTCGTAGTCGAAAAAAGCCGTTTGGGTTGTGTAGGTGTTGAGGTCTAAGTTATAATCTTTGGCTTTTTCGGTAAAAGTCAGGTTTTTATTGTTGATATAAAGTCGGTTTCGTCGCAGTTCGGGATTTTCGATATTGGCCGAAACCGACACATAAATATCTTGCCAGCCGTCGTTATTGATGTCCACAACGGTTACGCCCGTTTTCCAAGCCTGCGTACTTTTGGTAAATGCTTTTTCGGTGATGTCTTCAAAGCGTAGCTTGCCCTTGTTGATGTAAAGTTTGTCTTCGCCTTGGTTGGCCGTGAAGTACAAATCAGTTAGCCCGTCGTTATTAAAATCGGCAGCCGCAACGCCCCCACCATTATAAAAATACTCGTAGCTGAGTACATTATCTTTCTCGGTTTCTTCGATTTTATTGATAAAATGAATGTTGGTTTCATTGGAGTCTATTTTCTCGAAAACCGCATCGTTTTTACCACAACCAGCAATGAATAAAAGTAAAGTGGCGTAAAAAATATATTTCATAAATTTCAAATTTGACAGTACGAAAGTGGTCATAAAATTACGACCGCTTACCCACAAAACAAACAAAGCCGAGAGGTTTTCTCGGCTTTGTTGTAAACTTAGTCTATAAGATTTCAATTACTTACTGGCATCTTCTACCCATTGCGTCATTTCCTTCACGATGGCATCGTTTGAGCCTAAATAGCCCGTACTTTTAAATTTAATTTTGCCCTCTTTATCAATACAAAATTTAGCAGGAATACCGTTTACGCCATAATTTCCTGCAACTTCGCCGCCAATATCCAAAACCACGGGGAGTGTCGTAAAGCCTCGTTGCTTCACAAACGTACCGACGGTTGATGTCCATTGGTCGGCTCCGACTCGCTCGTAAGTGTTTACAAACAAAAACTTTACGTTCGGATTGCTCTTGTATTTGTCCATTGCTGATGTCATTCCTGGAAACGACATGATGCAAGGCCCGCACCAAGTTGCCCAAAAGTCAAGCACTACGACTTTGCCACGTAACTCCGAAAGCTTTACGGTTTTTCCATCTAAATCAACCAACGAAAAATCTGGGGCATCGGCACCAACTGCTCCTGCACTTCTACGCTTTACGTCTTGAATGAAAAGTTTGGCAAAAAAGTGGTTTTTCCCTTCTTTTTCTAAGTTTTTGGCGACGTTTGCAAATATTTCAAAATCTTTTTCAGGGTTCAAGAAATTATTGATAGCAATCAAACCAGCCAATGAAGTGCCTAACTCACCGATAATTGGTTTAATTATGCCATTATAATTACTTTCGGCTGTTTGATAACCGACTTGAATATCCTTTTTCTTTTTTTCGTCTTTTTTCTGCGTAGCAGCATCAAACTGGTTTTGTAAATCGGTTTGTGCTAAACGAAACTTCTGAGATTCGGTCACGACTTGGTTGAATTTTACCATCATCGGTGAGCCATCGACCGCAAAACTTCCAGGTTTATCGGGCGTATTAAAACCATCGGCGGTAATATTAATTGTTTCGCCACCGTCGAGAATCAAACCGATGATTTGCTGGTTGGCAATATTGACTTGATAAATACCTGGCTCGGGCATCTTGCCTTTAAACGAAAAACTTTTATCAGCCGAAATTGCCACCGAGTCAAGGCGAAGCGGGATATTTCGGTCGTTCATTCGCTCCAAATATACTTTGCCGCTCACGACCGATTTTATTTTCCCACTAATGTTATAGGTACTCTCGCCCGCCGTTGGGGCGGTTGCTTGGGGCTGCGACTGACAAGCTAACCCACTGGTAATCAATGATATAGCAATGATAATGTGTTTCATGTTTTTTACTTTTTACTATCAGCACGTAGCTTTTAGTTTTATTTTGAATAAGTTTATTTTTAATTAAGCCAACGCCGCCAGCATCAACTCATTGGTTCGTTTTGGGTCGGCCGAACCTTTCGATTTTTTCATTACCTCACCAACAAACATGCCAAGTAAGCCCTTCTTGCCACTCTTGTATTCTTTTACTTTTGCTTCGTTGGCAGCCAGAACTTCGTTGATTAACGCTTGCAGGGTATCGGTATTGCTTTCTTGAATCAAATTATTGGTTACGGCTAAACTTAGTGCCGAAATTAGTGGATTGTCAAGCATCAACGGAAAGAGCTTTTGAGCGGCCGCCGTATTGCTGATTTTATTGGCATCAACCAAGGCAATAATCTCGGCTAATTGGCTTGGTTTCAAGCTAAAATCAGTAATTTCGATGCTTTTTTCATTCAAATAGCCCCTAATCGTTGAAGTTAGCCAATTCGATACGGCCTTGTAATTTTGGGTTAAAGCACAGGTTTCTATGAAATAATCCGCCATTTCTTTGGTGTCTGTGATGGTCACGGCGTGTTCGTCCAAGATACCAAACTCGGTTGTGAATTTTACCAATAATTCACTCGGCAAGGCGGGCATTTTTGACTTAATTTCACCCAGCCATTCGTCCGAAATGCGAAGAGGAGCCAAATCAGGTTCGGGAAAATACCGATAATCGTTCATTGTTTCTTTCAAACGCATACTGTACGTTTGTCCGTTGTCGGCATCAAACATTCGGGTTTCTTGAATCACTTTTCCGCCCGATTCGATTAGGGCAACTTGGCGTTTGTATTCAAACTCGGCGGCGTGCTGCAAGTTACGAATCGAGTTCATATTTTTGATTTCGACTTTTGTGCCAAATTCCGTTGTGCCTTCTTCCCGAATCGAAATATTCAAATCGGCTCGCATCGAGCCCTCTTCCATGTTGCCATCGCAAATGCCCAAATAACGCACAATTTTACGAATTTCGGTCAAATACGCCCCTGCTTCTTCGGGGCTACGCATACACGGCTCCGAAACTATCTCGACGAGGGGCGTTCCCGCACGGTTATAATCAAGTAGCGTAAAGGTATCACTACCATCGTGAATTGATTTTCCTGCGTCTTCTTCGAGGTGAATGTGGTGCAATTCGAGCGTACGTTCTCGAAAATTTTTACCATCTTTTAAACGAATTTTGACTTCGCCGCCTTTGCAAATCGGAAATTTATCTTGCGATACTTGATAGCCTTTCGGGAGGTCGGGGTAAAAATAATTTTTGCGGTCGAAATAATTGTTTCGGTTGATTTCACAACCGCAGGCAAGCCCCATACGAATGGCATACTCAACGGCTTTTTTATTGAGCTTTGGCAAAACCCCAGGGTGTCCGAGGGTGATTACGCTGATATTTGTATTTGGTTCGCTACCAAATTTATTGGTATCGGAGGCAAAAATTTTGCTTTCGGTAGCCAACTGACAATGAACCTCTAAACCGATGACAATTTCGTATTTCATTAAAGAATTTTATTGATGTACGGCAGAAATTTTGCCGTGGGAAAAAGCACATTTTTACTCCATTGCACAAATTTATGGTTTTTAGCTGAAAATGTAACAAATTGGCGGGGAATAAGTGTATTTCGGAAACGCAGTATTTCAAAATTCGAGTGTGAGTTGTCGGCCAATCATTTCGTCAGCAAATTGGAGATTTGAAAACGACACGCCAATCAGCCGCACACCTTTGGGCATCGGAAGCAAGGCGTGGAGCATTTCGTAGGCGATTTTTGCTAAAAATCCTTGCTCAATGACCGAAATTTGGGAGGTTCGGCTGCGGGTGATACTTTCAAAATCGGCAAATTTAATTTTCAGCGTTAGCGTTTTGCCGAAAGCATTTGCCCGCAACATTCGTTGCCAAAGCTGCTCAATGAGGTCATCAAGCTCACGGTAAAGTTCGTCGGGTTCAAAAATATCGTGATTGAAGGTATTTTCCACGCCGATTGATTTTCTGATACTATCGGGGTTTACGGGGCGATTATCAACCCCACGGGCAATGTCAAAGTAGTAGCGACCCACTTTTCCGAAATGCTTTGTGAGGAAGTCAAGGTTTTTTTCTCGCAAATCTTTTCCTGTAAAAACCCCCATTTTGTGCATTTTTTCGGCTGTCACTCGCCCAACTCCGTGAAATTTGTGTATTTCGAGGGTTTCGACGAAACTTTCGGCTTGGGCGGGTTTTATCACAAAAAGCCCGTCGGGTTTGCGGTAATCGGAGGCGATTTTTGCCAAAAATTTATTAATCGAAACCCCCGCTGATGCCGTCAGTAGGGTTTTTTGCTTTATTCGGACTTTGATTTCTTGGGCAATTTCGGTGGCGGTTGCCATGCCTTTTAGGTTTTCGGTCACGTCCAGATACGCCTCATCAAGCGAAAGCGGCTCAACGAGTGGCGTGTATTCCAAGAAAATCTCACGGATTTCGTTGGAAACTTGTTTGTAAACCTCAAAGCGGGGTTTTGCAAAAATAAGGTGCGGACATTTCTGTTTCGCAATCCGTGATGACATTGCCGACCGAACGCCAAATTTTCGGGCTTCGTAGCTGGCCGCCGCCACCACGCCCCGCTCGCTACTGCCGCCAACGGCCACGGGTTTGCCCCGCAATTCGACAAAATCACGCTGCTCGACCGACGCAAAAAATGCGTCCATATCAATATGTATAATTTTTCTACTCAAAAAAATTTAATTCGTAAGACATTGATTATCAACGAGTTAGTGTTTATTTTGGAAACCTTATTTTACTAATCATACAACGTTTAGTTCTAAAAAAACATTCTCATACTAAACCACTACCCAAAGTTCGTTAATTATCCATAAAACCAAACATACAATGAAAACGTTTTTGATAAATAAAGGCTTCATGGCCCTCGGATTTGCTGCATTGTTGCTCTCGGCTTGTGCGAGTTCAAAAGATTTTGTGTCGGAAAACTTCGCCAATGTTAGGCAAAATCACAAAAGAATTGCCATCTTGCCCTTTGATGTGCAGTTTCAAAACCCCGCCGATTATGCCAACAAACAGAACAAACGCAAGCAAAAATTTTTTAGCAAACAAGAGCAAGAAGCAAGCCTCGATGCCCAAAAAGAGTTATTTATGAACGTGGCTCGGCAAGTGCAGAAGGGACGCTACGAAATAGCTTTTCAAGATTTTAACCGAACGAACAAAGTTCTGACTGAAAACGGCATTCGCACGGAAAATATTCGTTTTCAAAACAAAGCCGATATTGCCCGACTATTGGGCGTAGATGCCGTTATTTTTGGTGAATTGGTGATAAAAATATCCCAGATGAACAACCAAATGATGCCCAATTTTAGGAATGACGATGGCGTAGAAACGGACGTAAAGCTTTTCGATGCGGTCAGTGGCGAGATGGTTTGGTCCACGTCGCTGTCGAATCGACCAAATTCTCAAATCGATACGCCGCACCACCTTTCGAGTGGGTTGATTAGTCAAGTGGCCAAAAACTTGCCCTACCGAAATAAGTAGTTGGTGTCGTGTTGCCGTTGTCGGTATCCCACTAACAATTTTTTTTCGTTTTCGTGTCGTCCAATGTGTCGTCTGTGGGGACACCATAGCCGTCAGGTTACGGATTTCAAGACTCCCAAGGGGCTACATTTAATTGGCATTTGATTTTTCTTTTTATGTTCTTTTTTGGAATAAACGTGCCAATGTTGCAATAATGAATACATCCAGTCTTTAAT
>JANNEN010000073.1:0-11721 GCA_031378715.1 Emticicia sp. | reverse complement strand
ATGACGTAAAAGCCCGTGCGAATGGCACAAACCTAAACGAGGAAATCGTTGATATGTATTTCGTGAAAGATTTGGGCAAAGCACCACTCGAGGGCGATGTAGTGACGAACGCTTCACAGGATTTTGATGATAGCGGCAAGCCCGCCGTCGAAATGCAGATGAACGCCGAAGGTGCCAGAAAATGGAAAGCCTTGACGGGTGCAAACATTGGTCGTTCGGTGGCAATTATTCTTGACAACTTCGTTTATTCAGCACCAAACGTAAACGGTGAAATCGGTGGCGGGCGTTCGAGTATCTCTGGAAACTTCACCGTTGAAGAAGCCCTTGACCTTGCCAACGTATTGAAAGCAGGTAAACTCCCCGCTCCAACCAATATTATCTCGGAAGACATCGTAGGAGCAACCGTTGGCTCGGAAGCTGCCCGTGCGGGTATCTTGTCGTCAATCATTGGGGTTTTGTTCGTTTTGGCTTTTGTAATGATTTATTACAACAAAGCGGGTTTGATTGCCAATATCGCTCTACTCGTAAACTTATTCTTACTTTTGGGCGTAATGGCATCGTTTGGTGCAACACTTACCCTCCCAGGAATCGCAGGTTTGGTACTTTCGGTGGGTATGTCGGTCGATGCAAACGTGTTGATTTATGAGCGTATCAAAGAAGAGTTACTTCTCGGGAAAACCTTCCCAGTGGCCGTGCGAGATGGTTTTCAGAATGCCATGTCATCAATCATTGACTCAAACGTAACTACGCTCATTACGGGTGCGGTGCTGTTTATCTTTGGTTCGGGCTTGATTTTGGGTTTTGCCACTACGCTTTTGATTGGTATTTTCACTTCGTTGTTCTCGGCGATTTTCGTTTCAAGATTATTGTTTGAATATTATATCAGCAAAGGAAAATCAGTTACTTTCTTTACAAAATGGACTGAAAAATTATTCAAAGATTCAAACTTTGATTTCGTATCGAAGCGTAAAATCTATTATGCTATTTCGAGTACGATTATCATTTTAGGAATCGTTTCGATAATTTTCAAAGGCTTCGGCTTGGGCGTTGATTTCTTGGGCGGCCGCACGTACGTGGCTAAGTTTGAAAAAACAATCAATACCGAAGATGTCAGCAAGGCTTTGAAAGCCACTTTCGAGGGTAAGGCGATTGAGGTAAAAACGTTCGGAGGTTTTGATCAAGTAAAAATCACGACTCCTTATAAAATCGAAAACACAAATCCTGACGTTGAAAAACAATTAGAAAACAGCATCAATACTGCCCTTGCGAGCATGAGTGGCAACAAAGGTGTCGTGATGAGTTCATCGAAAGTTGGACCAACCATCGCTAACGATGCCATCAGTGGTGCTTTGAAAGCCATTTTATTGTCAATCGCCTTGGTATTTATTTACATTTTCGTGCGTTTCCGTCGTTTGGCATTTGGTTATGGGGCATTGGTTGCCTTATTCCACGACGTAGCCATTATTCTCGGTATTTTCTCTATTCTTAGAGGCTGGCTACCATTCTCGCTTGATGTTGATCAGGCGTTTGTGGGAGCAGTACTAACGATTATGGGTTATTCGATGAACGATACGGTTGTAGTATTTGACCGTGTACGTGAATATTTGACCGAAAAACGTGGCGTAAAAGAAGACATTCCGACCGTAATCAACAACGCCTTGAACGCAACCCTAAGCCGTACGGCCGTGACGGGCTTCTCGACATTGGTAGTGCTTTTGGTGCTAATGATTTTTGGTGGCGAAACTATCCGTGGATTTGTATTTGCAATGTTTATCGGTGTAATCGTCGGAACGTATTCATCGTTGTTCGTAGCAACGCCAATCGTTGTAGATTCAATGCAGCGTGATTTGAAAAACGAAGAAGCCAAATTAGCACTTATTCCAGTAGTAGCAACCGAGGAAGTTAAGAAAGGAAAGAAGTCATAATAGACCGTAATAAATGATCAACAAAAATGCCTTTCACTTAGAGTGAAAGGCATTTTTGTTACAAAACTATTCAGTATTTATTGAAAATCATCACTCCACGCTCACCATTTTCAAGCAAACGGGTACGGGTATTTCGATTTGCTTGGCCATTGGTGTTAGTTTGCCCGTTTTGGCATCTCTACTAAAGATCGTAATATTATCCGTTTCTTGATTAGCTACCAGCACAAACTTTCCGTTGGGAGTAATCATAAAATTACGGGGAATTTTGCCCAGCACGGGTTCGTTGCCGATGTAAGTGAGTTTGCCCGTTTTTTGGTCAATGCCATAGATCACTATTGTGTCGGTGGTAATATTCGGAGCAAATCGGTTGTCGGGATTTGCGGCATCAACGAAGCGATTTGAGCCGTAAAGAAATTTTCCATCGGGCGAAATATGAATATCGGCACAGAAACTTTTACTTTTATTTTCAAAATCTGCCGCCAAAGTCGTAATCGTTTGGAACGGCGTGAGTTTTCCCGAAACATAATTAAAACCCGTCACGGTACTACTCAATTCTTGAATCACGTAAGCAAACTTCCCGTTGGGGTGAAGCGTAAAATGCCTCGGACCCGTACCATCAGCAACTTTCGTAAAAGGCGTTTTTCCTGCCAACAGTTTGCCATTTTTGGTGTCTAACTTGTACGTCACGATTTTATCAATGCCCAAATCAGGCACAAAGACATCAACATTATTCGGGGCAATATTGACCGAATGAACGTGCGGTTTCTCTTGGCGAGCGGCGTTCGTACCCTTGCCTTCGTGGTTGATGCTCTGCGTAGCTTGCCCCAGCGACCCATCGGCATTTACGGGCAAGATTGATAAATTTCCGCCCGAATAATTTCCTACCAAAACCCATTTGCCCGTTTTGTCGATGCTTACGTGGCAAGGATTTGCTCCGCCCGAAAGCTGCGTGTTCAGTTTGGTCAGATTACCCGATTTTTTATCCAAACCATAAGCCGTTACCGAACCATCGGTATCGGTTTCACCAACCGAATAAACAAACTTTTCGTCAGGTGAAACTGCCAAAAAAGAAGGGTTTTTTATGCCTTTTGCTACACTCACGGCACTAAAATCGCCCGTATTGGTGTTAAATTTATACACATAAATTCCTTCGCTCGCACGGCGTGAATACGTACCGACGATGAGATATTGCTCATCTTTTGACTGCGATTTGCCTATATTTGGTAAAAGTAAGCAAGCCATAAACAGGAGAACAATGTACTTTTTGGCCTTTAAAGAAGAGATATTTTTCATAGATTGAATTGTTTTTTTGTCAAAGATAATTATTTTATCTTACTTGCAGCTTTCCAAATATTATATATTATTATGCAAAATCTAATCATCACCACAGTCAAAAACGATGATGATGTGAGGGGAATCTTAGCCCTCCAACAACAAAATCTAAAAAAAAACCTTTCGCCCGAGCAAATCCAAAGCCAGGGATTCGTGACGGTTGAGCATCAATTTTCGGTACTAAAAGCCATGAATGATGCCCAGCCGAGCGTTATCGTAAAAGATGGTGATGCCGTGGTGGGCTATTGCTTGGCGATGTTACCGCAGTTTCGGAATGATGTGCCTGAGTTAAAATCACTCTTCGATTCGATTGATGAAATAGCCTACGATGGGCAGACGTTGAAAGATTTCGCATACGTCGTGATGGGGCAAGTGTGCGTCGGTGAAGGCTACCGCAGCATGGGTTTTTTTGATGGAATGTACCAAAAACTGCGAGCCGAATTGTCGGTAAAATTTGAGATGTGTGTCACCGATATTTCGACCAATAATCTGCGTTCGATGAAAGCCCATGCACGGGTCGGATTTGTGCCTGTGATGGATTTTGAAGATAAAAACCTCAATGAAGTATGGCGAGTGGTCGTTTGGGATTGGCGATAAACTAACATTTCACCACCGAACCTGCCCATCACCCAAAATTACCCATTTTTCGGTAACGAGTTTTTCGAGAGCAAACGGCCCTCGGGCGTGGAGTTTTTGGGTAGAAATACCGATTTCCGCTCCAAGTCCAAACATTCCGCCATCGGTAAAACGGGTGGAGGCATTGTGATAAACGGCGGCAGCATCAACTTCGGAGAGAAATTTTTGGGCGAAAACTTTATTTTCGGTCAAAATCGCCTCCGAATGTCGAGAAGAGAAGGCTTGAATATGTGCCAATGCTTCGTCAATATCCTGAACCGTTTTGAACGAAATTTTATAATCAAGCCATTCCCGACCAAAATCTTCGACTTGGGCTTTGTGTAGTTTTTTGTAGCCAATTTTCTCAAAAACAGCATAACAGGCCTCATCAGCATAGATTTCTACTTTCCATTTTTCAAAATCTTCGACCAACATTGGCAGAAATTGCTCAATAATTGCCACATCAATAATCGCACAGTCAAGCGAATTACAAACCGATGGACGAGAAACCCGAGCATTGACAATGATTTCTTTTGCCTTTGCTAAATCAGCCGATTGCTCAACGTACGTATGCACCACACCCGCCCCCGTTTCGATAGTCGGAATGAGCGAATTTTTCCGCACAAATTGTATCAAAGCATCAGAACCCCGTGGAATAATAATATCCACATAACGAGTGGCCTGTAAAAGCTCTTCGGTAAACTTTCGGTCGCTTGGTAGTAGCAGAACGGCTTCGTTGGCAATGCCAAATTTTGCCAATGCTTGATGAATCAAACCGACCAAACAAGTATTTGAGAAAATTGCCTCTTTTCCACCTTTCAGCACGCAGGCGTTACCCGACCGCAAGCACAACGAAGCCACATCAATCGTAACGTTGGGGCGAGATTCATAAATCACGCCCACAACGCCCATCGGAACGGCTAACTTCTTGATATTCAAGCCATTGGACAAATTTCTTTCAACTAAAATCTCGCCCGTGGGGTCGGGTAAAAGTGCCACTTCTCGCAGCGAATCGGCCAAAGATTGTATTCTGTTTTCGGTCAAAAGTAAACGATCATATTTCGAGTCGGCCTTATCCATCAAGTCCAAATCCTTTTGATTTTCGGACATAATTTCGCCCACCGATTGCTCCACGATTTCGGCTAAATAATTGAGCATCGCACTCCGTTGGGCATCAGAAAGTTGCCGAACTTTGGCAGCGGCTGCTTGGGTTTTTTGTAAAAGAGGAATAATGGTAGTCATATTTTTTCTAACAAAAACGTTGCCCTAACTTTAATTTTTCGTAAAATTACACCCTGATAGCTACAATTAAAAGCATTAACTCAACCTTAGGATATGTTTACCGAAAAAGACCTTAGCCAAATCGAAGCCCGTGGGGCAAATCTCGAAACGATTTTGGAGCAAATAGAAAATTTCAAAACCGAATTTCCCTACCTCAACGTCATCAAAGCCGCCACGATTGACGATGGCATGATTCAGCTCGGTGATGAAAAAGCCGCCAAACTTGCCCGAGATTTTGACGATCAGATTTTTGGCAAAAAACTTCTAAAATTCGTACCAGCTTCGGGTGCGGCTTCTCGAATGTTCAAATCGCTTTTTGCAGCTTTGGAAGAAGATAAAATTGATAAATCGGTCAATCAGTTTCTGGAACACCTACAAGATTTTGCTTTTTATGATAGTCTGATAAAATCAATCGGTAGCGAATCGGCCGACCACAAAACTATCCTAAAACACCTCCTCACTCCCGAAGGACTCGACTACGGTAGTCTGCCAAAGGGCTTGCTCGAATTTCATAAATACAGCACCGAAACCCGCACACCCGCCGAAGAACATTTGGTTGAAGGAGCAAAATATGCCAATGCGGGCGGCAAAGTAAATCTTCATTTTACGGTTTCACCCGAGCATCGAAGCAAATTTAATGCACTGATAGACAGCGTTTTAAGTAATTACGAAGCAAAGTTTGGCGTAAAATATAACATCA
This sequence comes from Emticicia sp., assembly GCA_031378715.1. GTDB lineage: Bacteria > Bacteroidota > Bacteroidia > Cytophagales > Spirosomataceae > Emticicia. The sequence goes on along the minus strand of JANNEN010000073.1, from coordinate 5,868 downwards.
GTTTTTCGGAACAAAAACCTTCGACTGATACCATTGCGGTTGATTTAGAAAACCAGCCATTTCGCAACGCCAACGGTGATTTGCTCTTCCGTCCAGCGGGACACGGGGCTTTGCTCGAAAACCTCAATGATCAAGACGCCGATGTGGTTTTTATCAAAAATATTGATAATGTTGTACCCGATAGCCTGAAAACCCAAACAATTATTTACAAAAAAGCATTGGCGAGTTTGGTGTTGAGTTACCAAGAAGTGATTTTTGCTTTCTTGAAAATGATGGACGGCGTAAAGCTAACCGAAGTAGATTTATTAGAAATTTCGGAGTTTCTTGACAACGAACTCTGCGTAGAAGCCCCCGAAGATTACGAGGATTTTTCGCTGGAAGAAAAAAAGGCGTATTGCCGTACAAAACTCAACCGCCCGCTACGGATTTGTGGCATGGTTAAAAATGTTGGCGAGCCTGGTGGTGGACCTTTTTGGGCGGAAAATGCTGATGGCTCAACATCGCTGCAAGTAGTAGAATCGGCTCAAATTGATTTGAAAGATGCCGACCAAAAGGCGATTTTCGATGAGGCCACGCACTTCAATCCCGTTGATTTGATTTGTACATTGAAAGATTATAAAGGGCAAAAATTTAACCTTATGGATTTCCGTGACCCAAAAACGGGCTTTAATACCCAAAAATCACAAAGTGGACGTGACCTAAAAGCCCAAGAATTGCCAGGACTTTGGAACGGTGCGATGGCAAACTGGAACACACTTTTTGTAGAAGTGCCGCTCATTACCTTCAATCCTGTGAAGACCGTGAATGATTTATTAAGAACCGAACATCAGTAGGGAGTTCTGAGTTCTTTATTTGCGACAATCTCTATTCATCTTATCGACCGTGGTCTGCTGACTATCGACTAAAAAAATGACCACTTTAAAAATAGACAACCCTACCGCCATTCGGCAAGGCGAAGAATTAGACTTAATAAAGTTAAATGACTTTATAAAATCGCAAGTGCCTGATATTGAGCCGATTATCGAAATTTCTCAATTTTCGGGAGGTTACTCAAATCTGACTTATTTCTTGAAAACGGCTACCCGTGCGTACGTACTGCGTCGTCCGCCCGTGGGGGCAAAGGACATCAAAGGCGGGCATGACATGGGGCGAGAATACAAGATTTTGAGTGCCGTGCAAGCATCAGGCTACGGCAAAGTACCAACACCAATTATTTTTTCGGAAGATGAATCAGTGCTGGGCTGTCCATTTTATATCATGGAGCGGGTGCAGGGAGTGATTTTGCGAGCAAAAGATGCCCAAAAACTCATGGCAACCGTTGCCCCCGAAGAAATGCGGAAAATGTCGGAAGCTCTTTGTGATAATTTGGTAGCCATGCACGCCATTGACATTCACTCAACGAATTTAATAAATATCGGCAAGCCCGAAGGCTACATTCAGCGGCAAGTGGAAGGTTGGCACAAACGTTACTTAGCTTCCCAAACTGACGAGATTGAGGCGATGGATATTTTGGCGGATTGGCTAAAAACTAATCTTCCTGCCGAAGGAAAACCGACGCTCATTCACAACGATTATAAGTACGACAATGTGGTGCTAAATGCCGAAAATCTCTCCGAAATAGTGGCCGTATTAGACTGGGAAATGACCACCGTCGGCGACCCAATGATGGATTTAGGCACAACTTTATCTTATTGGGCAGAAGCCAATGACGGAGATTTCGAGAAAAACTTTAATCTTTCGTGGATAGCAGGAAACCTCACTCGCCAAGAATTTGCCGACCGTTACGCCGAAAGAAGCGGGCGTGATGTGTCGAGTATTTTGTATTTTTATGTCTTTGGTTTATTCAAAAACTCGGTCGTTATTCAGCAAATTTATGGTCGATACAAAAAAGGCTTAACCGCCGACCCTCGTTTTGCCGATTTGATTTTGGGGGTCAAAGCACTTTCCAGCAAAGGTATCAAATCAATCGAAAGCGGGCAGATGAAATAGCATTTTTCAAAACAAAAAAAGGCGATGAATCATAAGATTTATCGCCCTTTTTGATTTTCTTATACCTTTGAGGATTTAGAAAAAAACGACCAATCAGAAAACTGTAACTTGCTGATGACTAACATTCTTAATTCTAAACTCTACATTCTTAATTACAATTACTGTGCCTTCAAAGCCTCTGCACCACCAACAATTTCCAAAATTTCGTTAGTGATAGCCGCCTGACGACTACGGTTATACTCAATCTTTAAGTTACGTAGCAAATCATTGGCATTTTCGGTGGCCTTATCCATGGCGGTCATTCTGGCTCCGTGTTCGGAGGCATTAGAATCCAAAACTGCCTTAAATACCTGCATTTTGATTGCTTTTGGCATTAATTCCAGTACGATTTCCTCTTCCGATGGCTCGAAAATATAATCCGTTTTACCAGTTTTCGCAGCATCGTCTTTTTTCTCAACCAAAGGCAACATCTGCTCGGCACGGATTATCTGCGTAGCGGCGTTTTTGAACTCGTTGAAAACGATTTCAACTACATCGTATTTTCCTTCCGTGAATGCCTCCATCACTTGCTCGGCCGCCTGACGAGCAGTAGCAAAATTCAAGCGTTGGAAAATATCCATGTATTCGGCATTTATCTTGAAGCCACGTTTCAGTAGTGTTTCGCCACCTTTCTTGCCCAAAGGCATGATTTCAACCTTTCCTTTGGCGGCTTGTGGGGCGTATTTTTCTTGGATAAGTGCTTGTGCGGCCTTCACAACATTTGAGTTGAAAGCACCACAAAGACCTCTGTCCGAAGTTACGACGATGATTAATACATTCTCAACTGCCCGTACTTTTGTATAAGGACTTGACGCTCCCACTTCGGTATTTACCGAGACAGTCGAAATCAATTCGTTTAACTTGGTAGCGTACGGACGCATCTGAATAATGGCATCTTGGGCACGGCGAAGCTTCGCTGCTGATACCATTTTCATTGCCTTGGTAATCTGGGTTGTCGAATTTACCGAAACAATTCTATTTCTTACTTCTTTTAATGAAGCCATAGTTCTTTTGTAATTTTACGGCGAAAGTTTTGCTAAAATCAAATCTAATTTGGACTTAATTTCGATATTATCAACCTCCAACTTATCTACTTTCTTATCTAAAATATCGGTTTTGGTTTGAACGGTTTTTATTTCATCCATTCGATCTAAGATAGCATCAACAAAATGTTCAAAACTTTTCTTATCAAGCGTATCAATATATAACTCTTCAATCTTATTGAAACGGTTTTGAAACTCTTCGTAACGTTCATCAGATATTGTCATAAATTGCATGAACATATCCAATAGTTGATCAAACTTATCTTCCAATGAGCTTAATCGACTTTCTATTCTAACAATGCGTGAGTTGAGTTTTCCCATGTCAGCAGTGAAGTCCGCCATGAGTCCCTCTAATTGTCCAAATCTTAGATTGCTATACATTATCGAAAAGTTTTGTATAAAGTAACAACTAATTCAAAGATTTGAACAATTCTGTTTCTTATTTTTTAATGAAATGATATTTTTTAAAGAAATTCAATCATTATAATGCTCTTTACAACGAATTATAATAATTTCTTCGTCTGTTATTTTATAAACTAAACGATGCTTGTCTGTAATTCTTCTCGACCAATAACCTACCAAATCGTGTTTTAATGCTTCTGGTTTCCCAAGACCCTCAAATGGGTGCTTCTGAATATCGGCAACCAAATCAAAAACTTTCTTTATAGCTTTCGGCTCTGAAAAAATTAATTCATTTAATTGGTTTTGAGCATTTTCTTCTAAAACTAATCGCCTCACTTACTTACTTTTTGAAGCGTTTCGTTCACAAAAACATTCCACTCGTCGGGAGAATATTCAGTCAGGTTTCTTTGAAGATCTACGTTTTCGATAGATTTCTTTATTGATTGAATATTATTTTCATCTCTCAACAAATAATCTGTATCATCTAAGAATACTCTTTTTGATTTTTTTGTTTTTAAAATCAAAACCTCAACTTCTTTTCTCACTTCCAAAGGCAGACGCTTAAAGCCCTCGTAAATAGCGAGGGCTGTCTGATGCGTTATACTTATATCTGCCATAATTGTTTTGGTTTTGAAAACTCACAACTACTTTAAGCGTATTTCTCTGCTAATTCTTTACCAACTTTCTTGATGATTGCCGTAACGTCATCGTCTAATTTTCCTGCTCCGAGTTTAGTCAAAACTTCTGGATTTTGGGCTTTCAACAACAACATAAATTCGTTTTCAAACGCCTTTACTTTGCTTACATCAACTTTATCAAGTACACCATTGATTGAGGCATAAATAATGGCTACTTGCTCGCCCACTGGTGTTGGTGAAAACTGTGCTTGCTTCAAAATTTCTTGGTTTTTGCGACCACGGTCAATCGTTAGTTTCGTAGAAGCATCAAGATCTGAACCAAATTTTGAGAATGCCTCTAATTCACGGAACTGGGCTTGGTCGAGCTTCAATGTACCTGCAACTTTCTTCATCGACTTAATTTGGGCGTTTCCTCCTACCCGTGATACCGAAATACCAACGTTGATGGCGGGACGAATACCTGCATTAAACAAGTTTGATTCCAAGAAAATCTGACCATCAGTAATCGAAATTACGTTGGTCGGGATATATGCCGAAACGTCACCCGCTTGGGTTTCGATAATCGGAAGGGCAGTGAGCGAGCCACCACCTTTGACTTTACCTTTCAATGAAGCGGGCAAATCGTTCATTTCTCTCGCAATCGAATCATCGGACGTTACCTTGGCGGCACGCTCCAACAAACGGCTATGTAGATAAAACACATCACCTGGATATGCCTCACGACCTGGCGGACGACGAAGCAATAGCGAAACCTCACGGTAAGCAACGGCCTGCTTTGACAAATCATCATAAACAACCAATGCGGGGCGACCTGTATCACGGAAATACTCACCAATGGCAGCACCCGTAAACGGAGCAAAAAACTGCATCGGAGATGGGTCAGCCGCACCTGCGTTCACGATAACGGTATAGTCCATTGCACCGTACTTGCGAAGCGTTTGTTCGACAGCCTTCACGGTTGATGCTTTCTGACCACAAGCTACATAAATACAATATACTGGCTCGCCTTTGTCGAAAAATTCTTTTTGATTAATGATGGCATCAATACAAACGGCGGTCTTGCCCGTTTGACGGTCACCGATGACCAACTCACGCTGTCCACGGCCAATCGGAATCATAGCATCGATTGATTTGATACCCGTTTGCAAAGGCTCAGTAACTGGCTGACGGTAGATTACACCTGGAGCTTTACGCTCCAATGGCATCTCGAAAGTTTCGCCCTGAATCGGCCCCATGCCGTCGATTGGTTCGGCCAAAGTATTTACAACTCGCCCAATGATGCCTTCGCCTACTTTTACAGAGGCAATCTCACCCGTACGCTTGACGGTTGCTCCTTCTTTGATTCCCGACGATTCGCCCAAAAGCACTGCTCCTACGTTGTCTTCTTCGAGGTTGAGTGCAAGGGCTTTGAGGCCGTTTTCAAAGGCCAGCAATTCGCCAGCTTGAACTTTTGATAAACCATATATACGTGCCACGCCGTCGCCGACTTGTAGCACTGTACCTACTTCTTCGAGTTCGGCTTCGGTTCTTGAACCTGCTAATTGCTCACGCAAGATTGCCGAAACTTCATCTGGTCTGACTGATGCCATATAATTATTTTGATGAGTTTTTGAATGTAGAGTTCAAACGAGTGAATGATAGAATGAGTGAATAATTTGTTAGTAAAAGGTATTCACTCATTCGCTCATTCTGTCATTCACTCATTGATTTTTCGGGTGCAAAATTACGATAGTATTTTCACAATTCCGATATTTTGC
>JANNEN010000057.1:0-5253 GCA_031378715.1 Emticicia sp. | reverse complement strand
ACATCGGCATCGCCTTTCGAGAAACCCGCCAATTTTTGCGAAAGTAACATCACCTGCTCTTGATAAACCGTAATGCCGTAGGTTTCGCCCAAATATTCCTCCATTTCGGGCAAATCGTATTTTACTTCCTCCCGCCCGTGCTTTCGGTTAATAAAATTCGGAATATAGGCAATCGGACCAGGACGATAGAGGGCGTTCATCGCAATCAAATCATCGAGCCTATCGGGCTTCAAATCCTTCATGTATTTCTTCATACCATCGGACTCAAACTGAAATACAGCGTTGGTTTCGCCCCGTTGCAGTAGCTCGTAAGTGAGCGTATCGTCGAGCGGAATGGTATCAATATCGATCACAACTCCGTGATTTTCGTTAATCATTCGGAGGCAATCTTTGATAATCGTGAGGTTTCGTAGCCCCAAAAAGTCCATCTTGATTACGCCCGCATCTTCAATGATTTTTCCTTCGTACTGAGTAATCAATAATTCGGTTTCTTTGGAGGTCGAAACAGGGAGAATATTGAATAAATCCTCGGGAGCAATGATAATTCCTGCGGCGTGGATTCCTGTATTTCTGATATTACCTTCCAAACGGTGGGCTTGCTGTAAAACCTTACCAGTCAAGTCATTACCGTTGTACATTACCCGAAAACGCTTGACATTTTCAATCTCATCGGGCTGGATTCCAAGCTCACTCAAACTACCTTTTCCGTCCAACGGAAAATTCACCATTTTATCAAAATCAATGCCGTAAGCGGGCTTATCTGGCACAAGTTTCACGATATAATTGGCATCGGCAAGGGGCAATTCCATCACCCGAGCCACGTCTTTTATAGCCGATTTTGTGGCCATCGTACCGTAAGTAATGATTTGGGCAACTTGATTTTTGCTGTATTTCTGCACCACATAATCAATCACTTTTTGGCGGCCTTCATCATCAAAATCGGTATCAATATCGGGCATTGATTTTCGGTCGGGGTTCAAGAAACGCTCAAAAAGCAACTGGTATTTTATGGGGTCAATATTCGTAATTCCGATACAATACGCCACCGCCGAACCCGCCGCCGAGCCACGCCCAGGGCCAATCATTACGCCCATGTCCCGCCCTGCTTTGATAAAATCCGAAACGATTAGAAAATAACCCGCAAAACCCATTGATTTGATGGTAAAAAGCTCAAAATCAAGGCGTTCTTGCACTTCAACTCCGATTTCGGAATAACGTTTTTTGGCACCTTCGTAGGTCAAATGCTTCAAGTATTCCCACTGATTTAACACATCGTCGGCATGAATTTTAAATTCATCGGGAATCGGGAAGTTGGGCAGCATAATATCCCGCTTCAACTTCAAGATTTCCACTTTTCCGACAATTTCGTTGGTATTATCAATCGCTGCGGGCATATCGGCAAACAGCGTCGTCATTTCTTGGGTGGTCTTGAAATAAAACTGGTCGTTGTAAAATGCGAAACGGGTATTTTTCGAGCCGCCCTCTTCGTCATTAAAATCCTTGGCCGATGGCGTTGAAACTTTTTCGTTCGTATTGACACACAACAAAATATCGTGAGCCACCCAATCCTGCTGATCTACATAATGGCTATCGTTGGAGGCAATAACTTTTACGTTATATTTCTTGGCAAATTTCACCAAAACCTCATTGGCTTGAATCTGCTCGGGAATCTCGTGGCGTTGCAATTCGATATAATAATCCTCGCCAAATCTATCCAACCACCAGCGAAACTCTTTCTCGCCTTCCTCTTCGCCTTTCTTCAAAATCATCTGCGGCACTGACGCACCAATGCAGCAAGTAGTTGCTATCAAGCCCTCTTTATACTGCTCAATCATGGCCTTGGTGATGCGGGGATACTTACCATAAAGCCCCTCAATATAGCCCAGCGAGCATAATTTCACCAAGTTTAGGTATCCTTTGGCATTTTTTGCCAGTAAAAGCTGGTGGTAGCGTTTGTCTTTTTGTTCCTTCGTAAACTGCTTGCGGTGGTGGTCTTCGACAACATAAAACTCACAACCAACGATGGGTTTTACACCAAATTTGGCCGCCGTTGCCACAAAATCAAAAACACCAAACATATTGCCGTGGTCGGTAATAGCCATGGCGGGCATATTGTCTTCTTGGGCTTTCTTGAAGAGTTTTTTGATGCTCGAAGCACCATCAAGCAACGAAAACTGGGTATGGTTGTGGAGGTGGGAAAATTGCATTTTTTCAATTATCAATTAACAGTGAACAATTATCAAAACTTGTGAAACAGTTAAAAAATTTATGTGCGATGTCAGAATCATCACTTATAAAAATCAATAACTGCTTTCAATGCCCCCAACAATTGAGGCAAAATATTGAGATAATACTTGGTTTCATTGATAGAAACAATATTACCTTCCAGTCTTAAAACTTGCCAATCGTTGCCAGATGTTACGATGCCGTGTGTAAATCTCACTTCATTTCCTCTTTTTTTATTAAAAATCTGAGCTGCATACATCTCGGCTACGCATTGCGGAATGGCATCATCAATATTGTCACGCTTCGCTTCAACCAGACAAATAACGGGTGATTCGATAAAAACTGCCTTTGGTTTCAATGTTAAAAGATAATCGCAATGACCTTTTAAACCCAATTCTTTTTCTACATCAAACTGATAGCCCGAAAAATAAGTAAATCCGTTATTTGTTATGCGGAGAAGTTCATTCATTATTGGCGAAACTATCAATTGCATTTTTGCAATTTCAGTATCCATCGGAATTTGTAAATTAAATTTCAATATTTCACTCAATAGATTTGAAGGCTCAATTCCTTCAAAAAGAGGCATGAAACTAACTTTCTGAAAAGAAAGATTTAAGTTCGTTAAATCTTCAAATGTATATCTTGAATAAGATGTAGCTGCCATAATCTAAAAAAATCTAATTGCACACAAAATTACGCAATTCTATCATCAACAAAAAATTGTATTCTTTAAAATAAAATCGTATGTTTGCACCCCAATTTACTTTTTGTTCAATACTTAATGTTTTAGCGATGCCAAAGCAAAAAACCAATTCTGGAGCCAAAAAACGCTTCAAAATCACAGGAACAGGCAAGATAAAGCGTAAGCACGCTTTTCATAGTCATATCCTGACCAAAAAATCAAACAAACGTAAGCGAAACTTGGTTTCGGCAACGCTTGTAAGTTCGGCTGATACGAATCGTATCGAAGGACTATTGTGTATGTAATTTTGGGAATTAAGAAAGTAGAATGTAGAATTAAGAATGAAAAACAGATTCGAGATTTATACTCCAAACGTCTTTAATTAATCAAATTTATTACATGGTTCAAACGACAAGGTGTCGTTTACTGTTTCACCCGACAAATGGCAACTTCAAGAGTTCTGAGTTTTGAATTCTGAATTCTGAGTTTTGAATCGAAATTTTCATTCATCATTCATCATTCATCATTCATCATTTTTTGAGCCGCCAACGTCAAAAAAACTAAAAAAAATGCCAAGAAGTGTCAATCACGTAGCGTCGAAAGCGAGACGTAAAAAAATCCTAAAATTAGCCAAGGGCTATTATGGACGTAGAAAAAATGTTTGGACGGTTGCTAAAAACGCCGTTGAAAAAGGTTTAGTTTATGCCTATTCGGGTCGTAAACAAAAGAAAAGAAGTTATCGTCGTTTGTGGATTGTTCGTATCAATGCAGGTGTGCGTCCGTTAGGAATGTCATATTCTGTACTCATCGACAAACTCGCAAAGGCAGGCATTGAGCTTAACAGAAAAGTATTGGCCGACTTAGCCATGAACCATTACGATGCGTTTAAGGCGGTTGTGGAAAAAGTAAAATAGTCGATGGACAATAGTCAGTAGTCGATAGCCTGTAAAATCATTTAGTTTTTACAGGAAAAAGGCATCAGTAGAGCGAATTTCGCAAAGCTGATGCCTTTTTGTTTACTATTCACCTATCGTCGAAAAAGTATTTATGATGAAAGGGCATTTAAAAACGTCTGCCAAGCGTTTGTATAAGAGTACAAAAGAATTACCAAAGTTCAATTACTTAAGTCTGCCCTTTTTTCATAAATACTATGTTATCAGCATTCGCTTTGGGCATTCCAAAGTACTTTATTTTGAGCAAAAGTTTAAGATAAAGTTCTTTAAAACGCCTATAAAATGTCAGCAAGTAAGATGAAGTAAGCTAAAATTATTAATCTATTTCAGTTGCAACAATAATCTTATTTTTGAAATTCCCCCAATCCTCCAATGTTTCGGTAATAACATCTTCATCATATTCTAAATAGCTTTCAATATTAAGAAAACTATAAAAATAATTATTCTCTTTTGCCCATTCTATTATTTCACTGTCTGTTTGGAATTGTGGGGGAGTGATTAGATTTACAATCATTCCATTTTCAGAGCCATAATTCGGTAAAAATGCAAACGCTTTTTTCTCCTTACTTTTGAAATTAAATTTATATGGGATAATCATTTCAAATTGTAGATTTTGTGATGCTACAATCCAGTTTTTTTCAACTGCTTCTCTTTTTTGATTTTCATTTTTCATAAACTTTGAATTTTAATTGTTCCTTTACCTCCTGATGGTGTTGTATAATTAATATGGTCATAAATATATGGATTTGGTGGTAAATACCCTCCCTCAATTCTTTCAATTCTACCCCCAGCTTGTTGAATTAGTTTTATGGCTTCGTCTTTTGTTGGTGTTTTCCCAAGTAAGCTTTCAAAAGTGCCACCAGTTCGGATACTGTTTACTAAATTTTTCCAGACCTTAGTTCCTTCCCAACCCCATTGAGTTTTAGTTAAACCACCAATCCCAGTCGCATCGACAGCGAACATAATACTACCAGTTACAACACCTGTATTATCTTTTTCGATAATTGCCTTACTCATTTTAGCTGCTGTACCTAACAATGGAACATATTCTGTTTTATCAATTACTTTTTCCTCTACTTGTTTCCATTGGTTACTAATCTCTTCCAATTTTTCTTGTCTTTCAGCATACACTTGTGCCTCTTCGGCTGAGTCTGGTTGCTTGAAAAAACCGAAAAAGTTTAGTATCTTTTGAAGCAAACTTGGTGGGTCTTTTTCTATATTTGGGTTTTGGTCTTCATCAAGATTCGTAAGGTTTTTCGCTTCATTTCCATCGGGGTCAATAAAACTCAAAGGATTATTAAAACTAATACTATACGGAGAATAGTTAGCCATTTGCTCACTCAACGCATCAACCCCCCAAAAGCGATTAATCGTTTTATCAGCATACCGAGC
>JANNEN010000035.1:0-1564 GCA_031378715.1 Emticicia sp. | reverse complement strand
TTCTTAAAACAAAAACTCCCTGACGCTGCACCGCAACGGCAAGGAGTTTTTATGAAAATCCTGTATTTTTAAGAACTCATGTTACGCACTTTTTTAATTTCCTCCCCTTTTTTCAAGGGGAGGTGGCAAAATTCTGACATAGTCGAATTTTGACGGAGGGGTTTTTCGGCTTAGAATTTGTTTTTTAGAGCCTCTACCGCCCTTTTACCCCTCCGTCGGAATGCCGCACCACCGACTTCGTCGGGACACCTTCCCTTGAAAAAAGGGGAGGAAATTAGCTCTGCGTAACATCAGTTAACTCTATGATAAAAAAGTGGCACAAATATTATTTTTCAATAACATTTGTGCCACTCAATGTACGTTCAATCTATGCTATTTTCCCAAAAGCCCCTCATTGTGCAGGTATTGCCAAATCGTTTCAAGGTTACAAACTCTCAAATTTGGACGGTACCAATAATCATCGGTTTGGGGGGTTAAAACTAAATTAATGTTTGCCTTTAAATCATCAATTGCCTGCATATTTCCTCTACTGATATTGGGCGAACTACCATATTTAATTTCTATTGTAGCTTTCACGGTCGTATTTTGTACCAAAACTAAGTCCAATTCTGCCTTATCTTTGGTTCTATAAAAGTACGGTTCGACATCGCTTTTTAGGTTAGCAATGATTTGCTGAATTACGTACCCTTCCCACGAATTTCCCAAACCAATGTTGCCTTGCAATCCTTCAAAATCTTGTATTCCCATCAAATGGTGTAAAATACCTGTATCTTTGAAGAATATTTTGGGCGATTTCACTAAGCGTTTGCCAATATTGATATGATAGGGCATGAGCCTACGTATCAAGAATGCTGATTCAAGAAAATTTATGTAGGTCTTTACCGTTGGTTGCGAAATATTGAGCGAATCTGATAACGTAACATAGTTCAACATTCCGCCTTGTATATTGGTCAGCATCCGAAGCATATTTCGCATGAGTTCGGGGGTGGCCGATAGGCCCAAATTGGGTAAGTCACGCTCAATATAAGTTTGAACAAACCCTCTGAACCAAAACGCAGCGGCTTTCTCATTGGGAGCGAGCAAGGCATCGGGAAATCCTCCTCTGAGCCAATGTTGTTGATACGAAATCAACGACCTAACTTCTTGATAATGAAGTGGTTGCATTTCAAAATATAAAATTCTGCCCGCTAATGATTCCGAACTTTGACGTAGTAAGTCGGGTGAAGCGGAGCCGAGCAAAATAAATCGTCCAGGTTTTCGGTTTTGGTCAATCATCGAACGAAGTAAAGGAAATAACTCTGACATTCGTTGGATTTCATCTAAAATAATTGTTTCGTTTTCGTGTTCTTGAAAATACAAATCGGGAGCGAATTTAAGTTTATCAGCATCAGCAAAATATTCTAAGTCAAGATAAACACAAGGCTTGTCTAACTGTGTCATTAATTTCTTAACTAATGTAGTTTTACCAACTTGTCGAGGGCCTAAAATCGCCACGGCAGGTAAATATGTCAAGGCTTCTAAAACCTCTTTCTCTATACTTCTTGTTATCAATTTATTTTAATTA
>JANNEN010000033.1:0-10630 GCA_031378715.1 Emticicia sp. | reverse complement strand
AATAATTTGATTTTTATTTTTACTAAAGACGACTTAAGTCGTCAAAGACTAAATCAAAATCTTCCTTTGATTATAATAGGCTCCGATTTCAATCGGGGAAACTAAAAAATATTTTTATAGGAAAACCGTTCATTCTACCGTTACTGATTATTGGTTTTTGTCCAAAAATAACTAAATTTACGAACCTCTATACCCAATTCGCTCCATCATCAAAAATAGGGTGAAAGAACAACCAAAAAATATGGAAAACGAAGAAATAAACGTAGAAGATGACAGTCCACCATTCCTCAAAACTTGGCGAAATGTCTATACCTTGGTGGCAGGAACGTTGGCTGCACTAATTGTACTTTTCTATGTTCTGACCCTATACTTTGCATGACAAACCTCGACTGGATTTTACTAACCGCTACCCTACTTTTTATTATTGTTTATGGGGTTTATAAAAACCATAAAGACAAAAACATTGACGGCTATCTACTTGGTAATCAATCACTTCCGTGGTACCACGTTGGGCTTTCGGTGATGGCAACTCAGGCCAGTGCGATTACCTTTCTTTCGACTACTGGACAGGGATTCGACGACGGTATGCGTTTTGTACAATTCTACTTTGGACTTCCGTTGGCCATGATAGTTTTGTGCGTTACTTTTATACCGATTTTTCATCGACTAAAAGTTTATACGGCCTACGAATATCTCGAAAAACGCTTCGATGGCAAAGTGCGGGTTTTTACGGCTTTTCTTTTCCTCATTCAACGGGGGCTTTCGACGGGAATCTCGATTTATGCTCCTTCAATTATTATTTCTACGATTTTTGGCTGGGATATTTTCTGGACAAATATCCTCATGGGCGGCATGGTGCTGACTTATACCGTGGTGGGCGGCACGAAGGCGATTTCTTATACGCACCTCCAACAAATGATTGTCATTACGGTAGCCATGGTGCTGGCAGGTGTAATTGTAGTCAATATGCTACCACCCGATATTGGACTCGTAAAAGCCCTCAAAATTGCGGGCAAAGCCAACCACATGAAAATCGTGAGCCTCGACTTCAACCCCAACGACCGCTATAATCTTTGGTCGGGACTAATCGGTGGATTTTTCTTGCAACTTTCCTATTTTGGCACCGATCAGTCGCAAGTAGGGCGGTACCTAACGGGCGAATCCATCACCCAAAGTCGCCTCGGTTTGGTGATGAATGGTTTACTAAAAGTGCCAATGCAGTTCTTGATTTTGCTGGTTGGGGTGTTGGTTTTTGTTTTTTATCAATACAATGCTTCACCGATTTTTTTCAATAAAGTCGAAACCGATAAGCTACTTTCGAGCCAATATGCCCCCGAATTTAAGGCCTTAGAGAAGCAATACAGCGTGGTTTCCGAACAAAGACGAAACCTGTTAATCAACTCCGAAAATCTTGATAATCAGCAACTTATCAACTATAAAAGCAATATTCAGCAATCCGATTCTATCGCAAAAAGCATCAAAGGGCAAGTAATCGGACTCATCAAAAAAAATGACCCAAGTGCCAGTACCAACGACCGAGATTTTGTATTTCTGCGGTTCGTACTCGACCACCTCCCCCACGGACTCATCGGGCTGTTGATTGCCGTAATCTTTGCCGCCTCAATGGGTTCGATTGCTTCGGCCTATAACTCTTTGGCAGCAACGACAGTGGTTGATGTTTATCGAAAATTTTCTACAAAAACGCCCACCGAAAAGTCAGAACTCAACGCCTCGAAAATTTCGACCGTTATTTGGGGGCTTTTTTGTATCTTTGTGGCACAATACGCCAACAAACTCGGCAACATGATTGAGGTCGTCAATGTACTCGGCTCCTTATTTTACGGAATCATTTTGGGCGTATTTTTAGTAGCATTTTATTTCAAAAACATTGGCGGAACGGCCACTTTCTGGGCGGCGGTTGTCAGCCAAAGCATTATTCTGGGCATCGGAATTCCGCAACTACTCCTCAAAGCCGACTGGATAGCGTACCTTTGGTTCAATCCACTCGGGTGTTTTTTGGTAATTGGCATTGCGTGGGTTTTGCAGAAGAACCTAAAAAAGGAAACTATGTAACAGGTATTCGAGAAAAAGATTAAAAAATGAACTTAATCCTGTAATAAATTATACACGCCGTTTGCAAAATTTGGCGAAGTAAATCTTGATGTTTCATGGCATTTCTGCCAAATTTTTCAATAGGTGATTGTATAATTTGTGTTTTTTTGTTACTTTTTTTCAAAAAAAAGTAAGGCGATAAGTAACAAGATAGATATAATCGACAATTTTAGGGACAACTAAATGGCTGATTATCAACACATTATATTACTATCGACTTATCGACTATTGACCATCGACTACTTATATAGAATTTGTAATTAATTCATTTAGTTGCCAAAGCCTACTAAAAAATAAATGGAAAAAAAACGCATACTCATCATCGAAGACGACCAACGATTGGCCGAAAACCTCGTCAAAGGGCTATCTGAGAAAGATTTTGACACCCAAGTAGCATTCGATGGGCAAATCGGGCTACGCTTTGCCCTCAGTGGAAAATTCGATTTGATACTCCTCGACGTAAATCTGCCGCAGATGAATGGCTACGAAGTTTGTGCAAAAATCAGAGAAAAAGACCGCCAAACGCCCGTAATTATGCTCACGGCCTTGGGCGAAACCGACGATAAAATTGTGGGTTTTGAACACGGTGCCGATGATTATATCGTCAAGCCATTCGAGTACCGTGAACTCATTGCCCGCATCAATGTATTTTTAAAACGTGCCTACGCCGAAAACGAAACCACTACCAATACGCTCCGCATTGCCGACCTCGAAATAAACTTTGAGAGCAAAATGGCCTCCCGCCAAGGCAAGCACATTGACCTCACGCCCAAGGAGTTTGCCCTGCTCGAATACTTGATAAGAAACAAAGGAAAAGTTGTATCAAAAGCCGAAATTGCCGAAAAAATTTGGGAAGGAAACAACGCCGAAAATAGCTTGAACGTGATTGAGGTTTACATTAATTTTCTCCGCAAGAAAATCGACAAAGACTTCGAGCCGAAGCTCATTCATACCAAAACTGGCATGGGCTATGTGCTGAAAGATGAGTAGATTGAACTATTGCTCTTTCCAATCTGAATATTGAACATGATAGTTTCTATCTGGTTTAAAAGATTGTTTTTGAAGAAAACTAAGGATAACGCCCCAATTCATAGAGTAATTTTCTAAGAATTAGTAAATCGGGCTGATTGAGTTTAAAAATTTTTACACTTGCTTGCCCGATGCGAGTTGTGGGAATTATTTCACCATCAGAAACCTCAAAATGTTCAATCCAGTTGTGTACTCTTGGGTTATAAAGAACCACAATATCATTGAAATCATCTAACAAAGTAGCAAAATCAGATCCTTTGTGCTGATTACAATGTGGGCAAGCATAAGCTAAATTACCGAGTGCATTTGTACCACCATGTTTAATCGCAATTATATGGTCGATTTCAAAAGACAGAAATAAATCATCACTATGAATATGGCAATATTCACAACGAAAATTGGCTCTTTGTGCTACTTCAAGTCGAATCCGTTCGGGAATTGCTTGCCTCATTTATTCATTATCAACTGATTTGCACGAGCCTTGGCAAGCCCGATAAATAAATCAAGGGCTAAAAAACGCTCCAGTTCTGAAGATTCGTCAAGCGAGAGAACACCTTCTTTCTTTTGTAGAACCAAATTCTCAACACGCTCCAACATTACTTTTGAGGCTTTAAGTTTAATAATTTTTTCGGGATTCATTTGAGCAATCATGCTCGCAACATCTCCAAAGGCTTCTGAAACGCTCATTTTAGTATGATTAAATATCAACAAAGGTATGAGAAAAAATATTTTTGACACCGTTTTAGGCTTAAAATTTAAACCAATAGTAAAAGTAGGGTTGTATTCTCCAAAACAAATCGCCAAAAATCCCATTTTGGTCGAATTTTCATCAAAATTTAACATATATTAGTGCATTTTCAAGAACTTTCTGCTTAATTTTAGTTATAGATTCAGACATTCAATAAACATTTCGATAATGGCAAATTACACCCTCAAAATCAACGGTCAAAACCGCATAACCGAAGCATCGCCCGATACGCCTTTGCTGTGGGTTTTGCGAGATAATCTCGGACTCGTTGGCACAAAGTACGGTTGCGGAATGGCTCAATGCGGAGCTTGCACGGTGCATATCAATGGCGAAGCAACTCGCTCTTGTGTGTTGCCAGTTTCGGCAGTTGCTGATGCAAAAATCACGACCATTGAAGGACTTTCCGAGAAGGGCGACCACCCCGTGCAGCAAGCCTGGGACGCTATTGATGTTCCACAATGTGGTTATTGCCAAACTGGACAAATGATGACGGCGGCAGCTTTCTTGAAAAAGAACGCAAAACCAAGTTTGGAGGAAATTGAGGCCGCAATGTCGAGCAATATTTGCCGTTGTGGCACTTACCACCGAATCAAAGAAGCAGTTCAGTTGGCAGCATTGAAAATGTAATTTTTCATATTTAAACGCTGGCAGGGTTCAAAACCCTGCCAGCGTTGGTTTTAGAATAAGTTTAAAAAACAGAAATAATGACAAATAATAATAGCCGACGAGATTTTTTAAAGTCCACCGCATTGAGTGCTGGTGGCTTAATATTGGGTTTCAATTGGTTTGGACAAGAGGCTTCGGCAACCGTCGTTGTTGCGGCAGAAGTTGTCGCAGGCGAAGCAGGAAATGCTGCCTTCAATGCCTTTCTATCTATCCAAAGTAACGGAATCGTAACGATTTTTTCACCAAATCCCGAAATCGGACAAGGCATCAAAACTGCATTTCCGATAATCGTGGCCGAGGAGTTGGACGTTGATTGGGCAAACGTAAAAGTTGAACAAGCTCCACTCGACACCAAGAAATTTGAACGCCAAGTAGCGGGTGGTAGTGGCTCGATTCCTCACTCATGGACACGCCTCCGAAGAGCGGGGGCAACTGCCCGCCAAATGTTGGTAGAAGCAGCAGCCAAACGTTGGGGAGTTTCGGCCAGCGAATGTTCGACCGAAAAAAGTTTTGTGATTCATGCCACATCGGGCAAAAAGCTGGGTTATGGCGAATTAGCAACCGAAGCTGCCAAACTTACGCCGCCAACTGAGGTAAAATTAAAAGATAAAAAAGATTTCAAACTCATTGGTACAACCGTGAAAGGCGTTGATAATCAAGCACTTTTGACTGGAAAACCACTTTTTGGACTCGATTTTTATCGTGAAGGAATGAAATTTGCCATGATTCAGCGTCCGCCCGCTTTTGGCATGAAGCTCAAATCATTCGATGCGGCTGAGGCGAAGGCTTCGGGCAGTGGTATTGAAGTAGTTTCATTCAAAGATAAAGTGGCTATCGTCGGAAAATCGACTTGGGAAGTAAAAAAAGCCCGTGATTTAGTAAAAATCGAATGGGAAAAAGCCGCCAATCTCGAAAGTAGCGACGACCATAACCGAATTTTTAAGGAATTATTAGACGGCAAAACCGAAACTCGCCGCAAAGATGGTGACGTAGAAACGGCTTTCAAAGATGCCGCAAAAATAGTAGAAGCTGAATATCAATGCCCGTTTTTACCGCACAATCCGATGGAACCCATGAACTTTTTTGCTCATGTCCGTGAAGATGGCGTTGAATTAGTCGGTCCAACCCAAACGCCACAAAATGCCCAAAATCAAACCGCAAAGTTGCTCAATATTCCTGCCGAAAAAATAACAGTCGAATTAACAAAAATGGGTGGCGGTTTCGGTCGCCGTTTGGGTACCGACTATGTGTTGGAAGCAGCCGAACTTTCGAGCATTATCAAAGCCCCCGTAAAAGTAATGTGGACCCGTGAAGACGACATGGGTGGCGGCAGTTATCGCCCAGCGGTTCGTTATCGTTTCCGTGCGGCTCTTGATAAACAAGGCAACATGATTGGCTATTCGCTCCGTGGGGTGGGCATCAATGCAGGAAATTCAACTCGCCAAGATAATTTTCCAGCGGGAGCAGTGCCGAATTTATTGATTGATTCGGCCGAACATAAATCACCGATTACGACTGGCCCGTGGCGAGCTCCAATTACTAATTTTTTGGCATTTGCCGAACAATCTTTTCTTGATGAAGTAGCCACGGCCGCAGGAAAAGATGCCGTACAGTTTAGGCTCGAATTATTGGAAAAAGCCAAAACTGCCCCAACGGGCGAGATAAAATACAACATCGACCGCATGAAAGCCGTAATCGAATTGGCGGCTGAAAAATCAGGTTGGGGCAAGAAGAAAAAAGGCGTGAGCCTCGGTTTCAGTGTTTATTTTTCCCACGCTTCGTATGTGGCACAAGTTGCTGAGGTCATGATGAAAAAAGGCAAGCCAGTTTTACAGAAAATCTACGCTGCCGTCGATTGTGGCATTGTGGTAAACCAAAGCGGAGCAAAAAACCAAATAATGGGCGGCATCGTAGACGGTATCGGTCACGCCATGTACGGCAATTTAACATTCAAAGATGGCACGCCCGACCAAAAGAATTTCAATGCGTTTAGGTTGATAAAAATGAACGAAATCCCAGCCATCGAAGTAAGTTTTGTCAATAATGGCATCGACCCAACTGGTTTGGGTGAGCCAGCCCTTCCGCCCACGGGTGGCTCGGTTGCCAATGCGATTTTTAAGGCAACGGGCAAGCGTTTACGCAACCAGCCGTTCATTGAGCAAGACGAAAAAATGTTTCAGAGTGTTTCGTAGTCTTTACAAGGAAATTTTATTGAAAAGCCGAATCTCATTTGTTAGATTCGGCTTTTTGGTTTTCATCAAAATCTAAATATCACAACTCATATTATCTAAAAATCAATTCAATCATAGATATTTTATCTAAAAAATACCATTCTTATAGATTAAAAGCAGTGTTTTTTTAAAATATTCAATAAAATTTCTCTAATTTTCTAACAATTTGTTTCAACAATTAATTTATAATTTTAGTATATTTGCACCAAAGTTTTGGGCGAAAAGTATTCACTCATGCTAACATTCTAACATTCACTCATTGACTCCCGATGAAAGTAAATCTTATTGCACAAGAATCCTTTGAAAGCCGCCACCACGGAAAAAGTGACAACGAACTTCAATCAATGCTACAAACGATTGGTGTTGATTCGCTCGAAACACTCATCAATCAAACCGTTCCTGCGGGAATACGTCTGGAAAATCAGCTCAATTTGCCAGCCGCAAAATCGGAAGTTGATTTTTTGAGTGATTTTAAAGAGTTATCCAAGAAAAATAAAATATTCAAGTCATACATCGGCACGGGCTACCACGATACCGTTGTGCCAAATGTGATTTTGAGAAATATCTTGGAAAATCCGTCTTGGTACACGGCCTACACGCCCTACCAAGCCGAAATCGCCCAAGGACGCTTGGAAATGCTTCTGAATTTCCAAACGATGGTAGTCGATTTGACGGGCATGGAAATATGTAATGCTTCGCTTTTGGACGAAGGCACGGCCGCCGCCGAGGCAATGACGATGCTACACAGCGTACGGGTTGCGGCCAAGAAAAACGCCCAAACTTTCTTTGTTTCGGAACTTTGCCACCCACAAACCATTGATCTGGTCATGGGTCGTGCAAAACCTCTGGGCATCAATGTTGTGGTTGGAAACCATGAAAAATATGACTTAACGGACGAAGACATTTACGGAGTTCTACTGCAATATCCTGCCACCAATGGCGAGGTTTATAACTATACAGATTTAATTTCGGCTGCCCACGAACTCAATGTTTTGGTAGTCGTTGCTGCTGATTTACTTTCACTAACATTACTCACATCTCCTGGCGAAATGGGAGCTGATGTGGTCGTTGGTTCGGCTCAACGCTTGGGCGTTCCGATGGGTTATGGTGGGCCTCATGCCGCATTTTTTGCTACAAAAGATGCTTTCAAACGCCAAATCCCGGGGCGTATCATTGGCGTTTCGGTCGATGCCCAAGGTAATCGTGCTTTGCGAATGGCCTTGCAAACCCGTGAACAACACATTCGCCGTGAAAAAGCAACATCAAATATCTGTACCGCCCAAGTTTTATTGTCAGTTATGGCTTCGGCTTATGGTGTTTATCATGGGCCAAAGGGCTTGACAAATATTGCGGCTAAAATCCACGGCTTAACAAAACTTTTTGCCGAATCAGTAGAAGGTTTAGACTTTCAAGTACTCAACAAAAACTACTTCGATACCGTCACGATTCATACCGAAGATAGCAGCAAAATCAGAGCGATTGCCGAAGCCCACGAAATCAATCTTCGTTACTATGTTAATGGTAATATTGGGGTATCGTTTGATGAAAAGAAAACCATCAAGGACGTTGAGCAATTATTAAATATTTTTGCCGAAGCGGGTGGAAAAAACATTAACGCAAAACTAAAATCCGAACTTGATATTAGTTTCGGTGCTGGTCTAAATCGTACATCTGACTTCATGACGCACCCCGTGTTTAGTAGTTATCATACCGAACACGAAATGTTGCGTTATCTCAAATCGTTGGAAAGCAAAGATTTATCGTTGGTTCACTCAATGATTTCGTTGGGAAGTTGCACCATGAAACTCAATGCCACGGCCGAGATGATTCCTGTAACTTGGCCAGAGTTTGGTAATATTCACCCATTTGCTCCGCAGAGTCAAACCGAGGGTTATCAAGAATTATTCAAAAACCTCAACGATTGGCTTTGCGAAATTACGGGTTTTGCTCAAATGTCGCTGCAACCAAATTCGGGAGCTCAGGGAGAATACGCTGGTTTGATGGTCATTCGTGCTTACCACGAGAGCCGTGGCGATTCGCACCGAAATATTGCCTTGATTCCGTCATCGGCCCACGGCACAAATCCAGCTTCAGCGGTGATGGCGGGTATGACCGTTGTCGTGACCAAATGTGACGAAAAAGGCAATATCGACATGGCAGATTTGCAAGCAAAAGCCGAGCAGCATTCCGACAATTTGGCTTGCTTAATGGTAACGTACCCATCTACGCACGGCGTTTTTGAGGTATCTATCAAAGAAATTTGTAGCATGATTCATGCCCACGGCGGACAAGTTTACATGGACGGAGCCAACATGAACGCCCAAGTTGGTTTGACATCGCCCGCAATCATCGGGGCGGACGTTTGCCACCTAAATTTACACAAGACTTTCTGTATTCCGCACGGTGGTGGTGGCCCAGGAATGGGACCGATTGGTGTGGTGAAGCATTTAGCTGAATTCTTACCATCGAATCCTATCATTAACACGGGCGGAAAATCGGGTATTCACAGTATCTCGGCTGCTCCTTTCGGAAGTGCAAGTATCCTGACGATTTCTTACGCATACATTGCCATGATGGGCGGTGAAGGCTTGACAAACGCCACGAAAATTGCGATTTTGAATGCCAATTACATCAAATCTCGCTTAGAAGGCGAATACCAGATTCTCTACACGGCCGACAGCGGACGCTGTGCCCACGAAATGATTGTTGATTTGCGTCCGTTCAAGGCATCGGCGGGCGTTGAGGCCGAAGACGTGGCAAAGCGTTTGATGGATTATAATTTTCATGCACCAACGCTTTCGTTTCCTGTGGCGGGAACAATTATGATTGAGCCAACGGAATCAGAATCTAAGTCAGAACTTGACCGTTTTTGTGATGCACTTTTGAGTATTCGTGAAGAAATCCGAGAAATTGAAGCGGGAAATATAGACAAAACTGACAATATGCTTAAAAATGCTCCGCACACGGCGGCAGTGGTTTTGGTAGAAAATTGGACAAAAGCTTACACGAGAGAAAAAGCGGCTTACCCACTACCGTACGTGAAAGCCAACAAGTTTTGGGCAACGGTTAGCCGCATCGACTCGGCTTATGGTGACAGGAATCTGATTTGTGCCTGCGAGCCTGTGGAGGCTTATGCAGAAAACTAATAAATTCTTTCTTTGAAAGTATAGATGTGGCACACACTCGAAAGTGTGCCACATTTTTTATGTTATTTTCATATTGATAAACTTATGCGAACCATCGCAGGCAGGTAATCTTTTTGATAGCCCACAGGTGCAATCGTTTAGGCCTTTTCCTGCTAAAATCTGCTGCGAATATTTTTCAATCCTTGCCTCACGAGTTTTGGCTTGCTTAGAATCTGCGAAATGAAGTAAGTACCCTCTTTGTCGCCCAGGGGTCAGGGCTTCAAAAGCGATTTTAAAAGAAATGTCTTTATCAAACTTATTTTGTAATTCTTCGGGAAAATCAAATTCTGCCGTTGTTTTATAGGCTACTTTCAAACCCGCTTTTTCTACTTCGATTGCTTCATAAATATAGGATTTCAGCGTAGCTTTCATGCCAATAATCTCCTTTGTATTCGTAAACTTAATGATACGTACTGCCTGCGAATTTTCGGTTTGTTGGAGCAAAATACGCTCTATATCACTCAATAAAGCCCCTTTTACAAAACTGAGTACGCAATATTCTTTAAATACACCTAATAGAATAATGTTATTTTTCTGAAAAGTATAGCACGGAACTCCCCACTTTAACGCTTCGGTTAGTCCACATTCAAGCATGATATTTCTCAATATTTCCAGTTCTGAATGCCAGTTTTTGAGTTTACTAAAATACAAATCTACTT
>JANNEN010000484.1:0-27013 GCA_031378715.1 Emticicia sp. | reverse complement strand
GTAGGTAGAGTTGGGCGTCCCCAGAGATTTTATTAAAATTTAAAGCCTTCAATCCAAAAATTGAAGGCTTTTTTGCGTTTGAAAGAATACAGAAATAAAATACACACAAAGGCAAACTTGATTTTAATTACTTTTGTTGTAAGATTACTTAACTTAAAGAATTAAAGGCTTATAATGATCTATCTTGATAATAATGCTACCACAAAAGTTGATGAACGAGTTGTACAATTCGCTTTACCTTTCTTAACTGAGAATTTTGGGAATGCATCAAGTACGCACGAATTTGGACAAGAAGTCAATAAGGCTGTGAATGATGCACGGCAGAAAGTTGCAAATTTGGTTGGAGGTGATGATGACGATATTATTTTTACTTCGGGGGCAACGGAGGCAATTAACTTGGCTATCAAAGGCATTGTTGAAAATTATCAGGAAAGAGGAAAACACATCATTACACTGCAAACTGAGCATTCGGCTGTCTTAGATACTTGCCAATATCTTGAAAATCAAGGATTTGAGGTGACATATTTGCCTGTAAATCCCGATGGATTACTGGATTTAGGATTGCTTGAAAAAAGTATTAGAATTGATACGGTTTTGGTTTCTGTGATGTATGTTAATAATGAAATCGGCATAATTCAGCCTATCAAGCAAATTGCTGAATTGGCTCATGCCAAAGGTGCTTTTTTTATGACCGATGCCACACAAGTAGTTGGTAAAATACCAATAAATGTTAAGGAATTAGGTATTGATCTAATGACTTTTTCGGGGCATAAGTTTCATGCACCTAAAGGTGTGGGAGCATTGTATGTACGTGATAACAAAAAGAAAATTAGACTTAATGCCCAAACGCATGGCGGTAGACACGAAAGAGGTTTGCGAAGTGGTACACTCAATACTTTTGGCATTGTAGCAATGGGAAAAGCCTGTGAAATAGCAAAAGAAGAAATGAAAGCCAATACCAGGCAAATTAAAGCTTTGCGTGATTTCTTAGAAACAGAACTACTGAAAATACCTAACACAAAAATTAATGGAAGCCAAGAAAATAGATTATATAATATTACAAATATTTTGTTTGAAGGTGCTGATAGTGAGGCAGTTATCATGGGTTTACAAGGTATTGCAGTTTCCAATGGTTCGGCTTGTACGGCTATTACACTTGAGCCTTCGCACGTATTAAAAGCACTTGGTTTGACTGACGAACAAGCCTTTCAAAGTCTTCGTTTTAGTTTGAGTAAGTGTAATACTAAAGAAGAAATTGAAATGGCTGTTTTGGCTGTTTCTAAGGTTATTGGAGAGTTGCGGGAGGTTTGGTATTAGTATTTTAATTTTTCTTGATTTTCTTCTGTAAAGTTTTGACATCAACTATATCTTTCTGTCGTCCACTTGCTTTTTTATTTTGGGTTAAGTGGTTCAATCCAATATAATTTGCGGTTAAATCTTCTATTTTGATTACTTGCTTTTGGATATATGCTTCTTTAAAATTTATTCCATCAATATTTGTCAGAATATCAATGCGTAAAGCGTGGTCTGCCATGAAAAGCCATGGCATAACCACCAACTATCATGTAATCAACCTCAAATTGATTGAGAAATTTAATGAAATCTTCAAAATTTGGGTCAAGAGTCATTTCATCATTCGTTTTGAGCTTACAGTTCTATCCATTCGTTGCCCGATAGCCATGTTTTGGCGTATGAGTAGCGTAACAGATTGTAACCTTTCTTGTGGAGTTTTTGATAGCCAATAATCCAAATCAGCCTCTTCCTGATTAGGGTCTTTAAGGTGGATTTGCTTTGCCACCATTGCTATTTTTCTTTGCATAAACTTATTGTTTTTTCAACAAATATACAAAAAGTAGCAATCAAAATGATGGTTTTGATTGCTATTTTAGCTGTTTCTAAGGTTGTTGGGGGAGTTGAGGGAGGTTTGGTATTAGATATCCCTTACTTCAACATAATTAGGGAAATATCTATAATATTTTGAATACGACACTATGAACTCTTTTGGAATAAACTTCAAATCTTCATCTTCAATTAAAATATCGCTATTTTCTGGTAATTTTTTGTTCATTAAATCAATTTCTTTACTTGTTACAATTGGTGGAATGATTTCAAAAGCATTTTCATCTGCTTTGACAAGTTCACTATTTACTATTGGTTTATTCTCAAAACTTTCTAAATCCGCTCTTTTTATCAAAATACCCCCAAAAGTGGACATTGGTGCCCCATCTTGATATGAAAAATTAAATAATTGTTTAAAAAAAAGCTTTTCATTTTCTTCTTTTATTGAATTAAGATTATCAACAATATTCTGTATTTTATTTAAAAAAATCCGTCTTAAAAAATTATGTCTATTTGCTTTTGTCAAATCTTTGGGCGTGGCATCTATTGGAATATTATTTCCAAATACACTCAAAAATTCATCCCATTTGCAGTCTCCATCTTTATCAAAAAAGGAAGGAAAAGAATTATTACACGTTAATAAGAAGAAAGTTTTTTCTTTTAGTTTTGGAAAGGTTAAACTAATATCATCGAACATATAATCTTTTAATGTTTCATCATAGTCAAGCCATATAATACTTTTCTCCTCGAAATTTAGTTGTGTCAAAATTTCAGTAGAAATTCCAATTTTCAATTCAATACACTTGTATGGCTTATTGAAAATGAACCTTTGCTCATCTTTCTCCTCTTTTTCAATACAAACCATAGTATCAATACCTAATTCTTTATGAAAAAGCCTAAAATCAGTATAAAAAATAGAACCAAATCCAACATATGAATATTCTCGAAAGTGTGGAGTAACACCTCTAATTATTTCGATAATGATTTTTCTTTCAACGGATTTTGCAGACCGCAAATTATAATTGAATTTTGTGTAGCTTTGGTTCATTTTAATCAACTTCCATTTTTAAATAATAATCAAACGTTTTTTCTCCCACTTCATTTTTATTGTTAACATTCAGAACTTTTTTCAATCGTTCAATCACCTCTTTTTCTTTTTTATAAGATATAGTCTGATATTTATTTTTTTCTCTTATCGCAGCAATAGTTGAGGTGGTAAATTTATCTGCATATTTCACTTGGTCTACAATATCTTTTAAATCTAAATTTTTAGAATCAGCTGTCACAATTTCTCTATCTGTATCTGATTCAAGTTTTTTTAGAAAATCAATAACAGGTAACATCATAGAAATCATTTCAATTCTGACTGCTTTATATATTGGAGAATTTGCATCAATGCCTGTTTTTGTTGTTGTCATAGGTAAAAGCCTTGAATCATCTGCGTCAAATAATACAATTCCTCGAAACATAGCATAGGTATGATGAAATTTGACAGTATCAGAATCCTTAAAAATTGTACCCTCCCAACCAGTTAAATTTGTCTTATCCCTTTCCAGAACTAATCTTTCATTACAGTAAATATACCATCCTGCATCTTGTGGACTTGCAAGCCCTAAACCTGCAAAAATTTTCACTCTTACTTGATTGTTTTCATAAGATAACTCTTTATAAATAGGTTTTAAATTATCAGAAACAAGTATACTTAATAGTGATTTTTGGAGCTTAATTCCATTTAAATTGATTGTAATTCCTTTTGATAATGTATAAGCTAAAAATCTTTCTATCTCATTTTTTAAATTCACTAAAAAAATATCTGAATTAAATTCTTCTGCAATTCCCCTATTTAACTGAGAAACAACTACTGTCGTTCCATCTTCTTCATGATTTATTTCTGAATTTTCAACAGCTTTATATGTGAAATTCCAATCAGTATTTTCCTGACTCCAATTATTAACATCTACTTCAACAAGAAAATGGTCTTCTTTACATTTTGATTCTACTTTAAAATAATCTCCAATTTTAAACAAAGCCCTTTTCATTCCAACGCCAAACCTTCCAACCGAGTGTTTAGTTTCTTCTCTGCCTTGTGGTCTTCCAAAACGAAAAGCATACTTTTTTGCAACTTCTAACGGAAACCCGCCACAATTGTCTTCAATTCTAAATTCAGTTTCATTCAAAGTTAAGTTAATCCAAAGTCCGTTGAAATCTTCATTAGGTCGAAGACTTTTTGCACCATCAATTGAGTTATCTATCAAATCTAATATTGCTTTTTCAAGTTTTATATCCCGAGTAAGCATCTCTATAAAGAAGTCCTTTGTTGGACTTGCACTAATTACATTATCTGCCATGATTTTCGTCATTTTATCACCCCAATTCCACCAAAACCGCCTTGTTTTCATGCAAAATATAGGCTTCGCCACGATTTAGCTTGCCTGTTTTTAAGAGCATTTCTTTGGCTTCTGGAGGAGTGAGGCTAAATTTTTGTTCTAAAAATTTATGTGAACTTGGTGTTGATTTTAGCACAATTGGAAACTCCATCAACTCCAAAAAATTAAAATCTGAACGGTCATAATCATCTGGCGATTGGGAAGCTAATATAACAGCACCACCTGCTGAACGTACTTCTCGAATCATTTTAGCTAAAATCGAAGAACGTTTCTTTGATTCTAAGAAATTATGGGCTTCGTCAATTACTACCACTGTTCTGATTTTTCTTGCACCAGTTTTTTCATCAACTGGAGCAACGCCTAATTTTTTTAATTCTTGGAAAATCTGATTCAACACAAAAAAACAAACCAAATCTTTGCGTTCTATTTCGTGTATATCAATAATAAGCGTTTTGTTTGTCCAATGTTCATAAATTAACTCAGTATTTGACACAAAATAATGTTGGTCAACCAAAGGACGTAAGACAGAAGTAAGCGAATCGGGGCGGTCGTTTATCAACTGCAACTCGTCACGAATAATTTCAAAATCAGGGTACGAATTTGGTGTATTTCTGTAAGCATTCAAGATGGCATTATACAAATTATCTTCCTGCACTTTGCCAATATTTGCCTCTACATTTTTGACGATTTCAACCACTTGTTCGGCTTTTCGCATTTGTTCACGCTCATCGTTTCCTACGTCGTGAAATAAATTTAAAGGTAAAGGTTTCCTTTTTACATCAATTACTTCGGCATTGGTTTCAAATCTAAAATCATCATCTTTGGCAATATCTCCATCTTTATAATCAAAAATCACAAAATTGGTTTCATAAGCCGAATTTTTACGAATTTCGGTCAGTAAATGTTTCAAAAAATAAGTTTTGCCTGAGCCCGAGCCGCCCATAATTCCAAAATGTGGGTTATTGGCAGTATTTATATCATAAAAAACATCTTGCTTTGTAGCCTTATTTCGACCAATTTTTACTCGTAAAATTTCGCTAAAATCGCCTTGAATGACTGCTTTTGCTGCTTTTACCTCACTTTTTACTTTACTAACCGTACTCAAAATCGTAGAAAAATAATCATATCCTTTTACTTTTTCGGTTTCATTAAAAATTAGCCAAAGTCCATGTTCAATATGCTTTGTCAGTATATCTACATAATCATCATCTTCAACTTTTCGATAATATTTTTGTGAAATCAAAGCCTGAAAATATAGCCGTTGTCCTTGCTCAAAAGTGGTGAGTTGCACTTCTTTACGCCTCTTTTCTTTGTCGGGTATTTCGGTTTCTTTAATATTGGGTTCTCGTCCACTCTGCAACGACCGCCCAATCGCTATACGCATAGGCATATAGTCGTCTTGCCCACGAAGGTTGAGTCGTTGCTTGACATTCACCAAATAATAAGAGGCTACTTCTGATAATTTTATACGGTCTTTCATTTATTACATCACTAATTCGGCAAACGGATACCCTTCTCTTACAAAAGATTCGCCGTTTTGGTATTCAATGGTTAATTCTTTTGCAATATATGGTTGTATTTGCTCATAATATTCATCTACAATTTCTTCGTCTTGCGAAAGCAAAATGACTTGGTGGCTGGCTTTGGGGAAATATTTTTTTACCAAATTGCTACGGTGCAAGCTATCCAAACGCCCAAAAGGTGTATCAATAATTATCGGCATGATTCTGCCCGAAACCTGCACCAACGCCCACAACAACGAAATAGCATAAATTTCTTTTTCGCCCGCTGAGAGTTTGGTTTTGTGATTACTTTTGAAATTTTATTTTTTCAAAATATTATTCCGATGCCAAATAAGATATTCTTGTGAAGGAAGGTATAAATGATTATTTGGAAGTTTAATTTCGATATTTTTCAATTGTTTTAAACCATAAAGACTCGTTTCTTCTCTGAAAGAATTAGAAACGATTACCTTATAATTTTCATCAATTGAAATCAAACCTCTATCAAAAGCACGGTGAAGATTGGGGCATAAAGCAATGCCATTGGTAGGATTGTTGTTAAAAGTTTCTTTGAATGGAACAATATGACATGCATCTATCATTGAAATCGTAAATGGAGTATCTACCCTTAAACCTGAAATACAGCAAGTTTCATTATAAATTTGGCAAATTTCTCTTCTAAAAACTGTACCACGATTATATACTTCAATTTGATAAGTTTCTAAATCACCCTTGTCTTTAATTGCTTTTAAATTGATTGCATAAGCTTCTGGTAATTCTTCTAAAATTTCTTTTCTTAAATTTTCTACATAGCTAATTTCCTGATTATCAGCAATTTGTAGTTTTTGGTTTGGAAAATAATTTTCAAATAAAACCTTTTTAAGAATATCTCTACTTGATTTTTCTAAAAGAAAATTTGCCAAGTTTTGTTCTAATTCTACATAATCTATTGCGACACTTAGATTTCCGAAACTACGCATTGAATCAGTATTTTCAATCCAAATTTCACAGCCTAAATTCGGTACAAACTTCCACCAATTTCCTTTTTCGCTTGATAAATGATAAAAAGGCAATGCGAATTTTTTTGTATGATTAGTTTCAACAAGGCTATTCCAAAAATCTGCAAAAGAAGAAGTTAATTCAGGAGTAATGTAGATTCTTCTGTCGGAAATATTACCCAATTCAAATTGGTGAATTATTGAGAGAAGTAAGATTGGTTTGTGAGGTGCAATTCCACGTGCTTTATCTACCCGAAGATGACTGAAAGCATAAATATAGAAAGGTAGATTGTATTGAAAGCTAATCATTTTTATTTGGGTTAAATCAGCACTTCACCAGCTAATTTTTCTATTTTCTACCTATTACAACAAATATATC
This sequence comes from Emticicia sp., assembly GCA_031378715.1. GTDB lineage: Bacteria > Bacteroidota > Bacteroidia > Cytophagales > Spirosomataceae > Emticicia. The sequence continues at coordinate 19,908 of JANNEN010000484.1, read as the reverse complement.
CAAGAGATGTTGAAATTCAAAGTTTTAAATGTCAAATCGAAAAAAAGGGGTTTAAATCACTTATTAGTGTAGTATATAATCTGCAAAAGTGTAGTGATTTTGTCCCCACACTTTTATTATTCGGTATTTTTCAAGCAACGGTTTTCCTGTAAACACAAAAAAAACTGATTTAGGTAAAGGTTCTAAATTTTTGTCGAAAAACCGTATTTAGCCAAACGACATAATATAGGATATTTTTCGTAACTTTGCATTTTATAAGTAGTTATAGATGTTTCATCAATGGATTTTCAACTTACAGTACATTGATAATTAGCTATCGACTTCTTAATAAACCCAAAACCCATTTAAAGTGACGCTTATTAAATCAATTTCGGGAATTAGAGGAACTATTGGCGGAAAAAGTGGCGATTCCTTAACTCCCTTAGATGTTGTAAAATTTACTGCTGCTTACGGTTCATGGCTTCAAAATAGTAATATTGACAAGCCGCTGCGTGTTGTTGTTGGGCGTGACGCTCGACTTTCGGGCAAGATGGTTGCTGATTTGGTTTGTTCTACCCTCGTCGGTATGGGCTTTCATGTCATTGATTTGGGGCTTTCTACAACCCCGACCGTTGAGATTGCCGTTCCCCTCGAAAATGCTTTGGGCGGAATAATACTAACGGCCAGCCATAATCCAATTCAATGGAACGCCCTCAAATTACTCAATGATAAAGGCGAATTTATCTCGGCGAGCGATGGCGAAGCTTTACTAAAAATAGCCGAAGAGGAAAGTTTTGAGTTTGCCGAAGTAAAAAATTTGGGTAAGATAACTTACGACGATACCTATATTCAGCAACACATCGACCTCATATTAGCCCTACCTTTGGTCGATAAAGAAGCCATCGAAAAAGCAAATTTTAGTGTTTGTCTTGATGCAGTCAATTCGTGCGGCGGGTTTGCTGTCCCAATGCTGCTGGAAGCATTAGGAGTGAAAGAAATAAAGAAAATAAACTGCGAACCGACGGGCGTTTTTGCTCACAATCCCGAGCCACTTCCCGAAAACCTCCGAGAGATTTCGGGCGAACTTCGCAAAGGGAAATACGATTTAGGCATCGTAGTTGATCCTGACGTTGATCGCTTGGCGTTCATTAACGAAGACGGTGAGCCGTTTGGCGAAGAATACACCCTTGTAGCGGTGGCGGACTATATACTGAGTAGCACCAAGAAGAAAGGACTCACAACCGTGTCAAACCTTTCATCGACGTTGGCACTGAAAGATATTACCCTCAAAGCAGGCGGAATCTATCATAGTGCCGCCGTGGGCGAGGTCAATGTCGTGGCTAAAATGAAAGAGGTTGGGGCAATCATCGGCGGTGAAGGCAACGGAGGTATCATCTATCCTGCATTTCATTATGGTCGTGATGCACTGGTGGGTATTGCTTTGTTTTTGAGTCATTTGGCCAAATTCAAGAAACCAATCGGATTTCTACGTAATACGTATCCCAACTATCATATCGCAAAAAAGAAAGTAGAACTCACTGCCGATCTCAACGTCGATGAAATTTTAGATGAAATAAAACTCAAATATGAGCGTTATCCTATCAACGTAGAAGATGGCGTAAAGATTAATTTTGAAAAAGAATGGGTGCATTTGCGTAAGTCAAACACCGAGCCTATCATCAGAATCTATGCCGAGTCGGAATTTGAAACTACCGCTGCCAACCTTGCCGAAAAAATAATCAGAGATATAAAAGAATTAATTGCTTCATAAGAAACCTCGCTTTGTTACGAAAGTAACTTCTCACTGCTTCATAAGAAAGAATTAAAATCAATATTGAAACCATTGATTTTAACTCTTTCCAGTAAAAACCCAAAAAAGAAACAACAGTTATCAGTAGTTTTTTAAACGTGCTTTCATAAAAATCATTAAGATGCTCCTCAATTTTTCTGCCCATAGAACTCATCTGCGGCTCTCAACCTTGATTATTTTTGGCACTGAATTTGTGCAACATTTTAGCACAGACAATTCGCTATTGATAAATGATTGATTTACAATCATCTAATTATTTGATTTATTATGTTCAGGAAAAATGTAAGCCCCAAAATTGTGGTATCTATCCTTTTGTTGATAGGTAGCTTGCAAGTGATTGGTCAAGGATCTCCAACTGGTTTGGAATGGCAAAAGTGCTACGGTTGGGATAACTACCATGGTGATGAAGGAACAAAAATTATTCCATTACAAGATGGAAATTTTGCGACAATAGGCAAAAAGAGTTTAAACGGATTAGAGATTGCTTGGTTTTCAAAAATTGGCTCGAAGGGAAATATTATCTGGGAAACCAGTATCTATGACAACACCGTCTATACGGGGTTTAGGGCTCAAGATATTATCCAAAATCCCGATGGCAGTTTTATGGTGCTTGCCCGAATAACCAATTATTCCACGCTACAGTTTAGCTATACCAATGGTCGTACTAATCAAGCCGCTCCCAATAAGGGAAATTTTGATATTTTGGTTACTAAACTCAACGCCGAAGGTCGCCTTGAATGGTTCAAAACTTTTGGGGGCGAAGGCGAAGATATTCCAGTGAAGATTTTACCGACCAACGATAACGGATTTATGCTGCTTTCACATACAGCATCGACAAATGGCGATATGGCTAACTCGAGCAAAAATACGGCAGTATTTAACCAAGATTTGTGGCTCGCAAAATTAGACCAGAACGGAGCGTTGCTCTCAAAGAAATGTATCGGTGGTGATGGTGATGAAGTAGCTTCCGACATGAAAAAAAGCCCTGATGGTAGTTTTGTAATCGCTGGATATACGACCTCAAATGATACTCAGATAGCCCCCAACAAGGGAGGAAGAGATATTTTGGTGGTTAAAATTGATAATGCTATCAATGTAGTTTGGAAAAAAACTTATGGTGGTAGCCAAAAAGATGAAGCCCGACGGGTGCTATTACAGCCTAATGGTGAGCTTCTCGTAGGAGTAAATTCTAATTCATCATCCGATGATTTTAGTTTTACGCCAAACAGTACTTTTCCAAATAATTTTGAGGAAAATATTTGGCTCTTAAAGTTAAACAGCAACGGAGAAATATTAAATAAAAAAATGTTTGGTGGTTCAGGGCGGGATTTACTCAACGATCTGATAGCTGCCAAAGATGGGAATTTTGTTCTTGCGGGTTCGACCAGATCAAACAACGGCGATATAACCGACCGTGGCCGAATCATTAATAATAATCTCAGCAAATACGATGGACTAACAATGAAGATAAGCCCAAATTTAGATTTTATTTGGGAGAAAACCGTTGGAGGCTCATCAGACGACGAAAGTAATGGCGTAGCCGAGTTATCCGACGGTACCTACATAGTCGTTGGTACAACCCAGTCGTTTGATGGCGATGTGCGAGGAAATCATTATAACGCTACTGATAGCCGTGATATTTGGTTATACAAAACAAATTTTAACTGTGAAGCTGATATTGTTACCTCAAGAGATGTGGTGGCTACTAATGCCGATGTTGTGGCATCAGCCACGATTACGACCTCAGATAAAGTTACCCAAAGTTCGTCAATACATTACGGGGCAGGCAAAAGTATTGAGATAACTGCGGGGTTTAACGCCGATTTGGGGACGGTAATAGAGTTCAATCTTGACGGCTGTACCTCGACGAGTACCACCAGCAATAATCCGATTCAAATTAAAGTTAATAATGAGTGCCGTGAAGGTGGTATGAAGTTTAAATTTATGCCCTTCACGCCCAACACCGATTTATCGCAGTACCGAATGTCGGTGCAGAATCTTGACCCAAAAATTGAGTTTAGCTTTTCGGGCAATACGCTCATCACCAAGAATAATCAACCAAACAGTGGCAATGCGTATTTTTTGGTCACAATTTCGAGAGATGGCTATGAAGATTTTGCATACCAAAGCTATACCAGTACTTGCGAGCATGACAATGCCCCGATTGACTGCCCAGAAAATAACCGTGATGTGATTCTCAACAAAGAATTTTATACCGCAGGCGAAACATTTACCGCCAATTGGACTGGCACGCTACTCCCAACCCAAAATCTATCGTGGTACAACGAAAACGTGACTATATTATCAACAAATGGCAATAGCTGCGTTGGTAGAATCAATGCTTTTCCTGCTCATCTTCAAGCCCAGCCTGGTCGATTGTCTAATGGAGATCGCCCTTGTCATGGTTCAACAAGAGTAGAATTTAGACAGGTAAGATAAAGATATTTATTTATAAAAAACGCCCTTAAATGTATTTTGAGGGCGTTTTTTGTTTTTAATACAAAATTATTTTTACTGTAATAAAAAGTGTGCAACGCTATTTATTACCACTAAGGCACTAAGAAAATGTCAGAAATCTCGGTGTTTTCTTAGTGGAGTTTACTGCTTTAATGGTGATTTTTACCTAATTTGAAGACTGCAAACAAAGTATTACATTAGCAAGTTATTCTTACTGTGATAAAAAGTGTGCAACGTCATTTATCACCACTAAGGTACTAAGAAGATATCAGACGATTTCTTTAAATTTCAAATTAACAGATATAAAAACTGACTTACGAAACGCCCATTCGTACCTCCAAACTTCAATAAAACCGCTTATCCCTTTCTTGTGGCAAGGATATACGAATGTTTCGTAAAATTGTTCCATCAAAGCAAATCGTACCACTATAGGCAACAGCTTTTGATGTCAGAAACTGAATTTTTTATGAAATTAGCTAAAATTTTACTTTCAACTTTTCTCTTTGCCAGTTCGTTTACCTTTGCCCAATCTTCGGCGGTATCGGGTAGCGATAGAGGCAATTCGGCAAACGCTTCCAGCGAAAAAGTGAGCCTGCAAGATGCCATTGATTTTGCCTTGAAGAATAACCTTTCTATCAAGCAAAATGGCCTGCAAGTCGAACAGGGCATCAATACCCTCGAACAATCAAAATGGGCGAGGTATCCAAATTTGAATGGTGGCACGAATTTTAACGTTTTTTCGGGGCGAAACATCAATCCATTTACTAACGGTATCATCACCAACACCGTCGGCTCGAATGGCTTTGGTCTGAATGCGGGCGTTACGCTTTTCGATGGCTACCAAACCCGCAACAGCATTGCCCTCAATCAGCTAAATTTGGAAGCCTCACGCCTTGATTTGCAAGCCATGAAAAACACAATTACGCTCAATATCGTAGTTGGGTATCTGAACGTACTTTCACAACAGGATTTATTGGCCGTGGCTCAACGTCAGATTGAAGTTACCCAAACCCAGTTGGAACGTACCCAAAAATTGGTCAATGCGGGGGCTTTGCCCGAAACTAATTTGTACGACATCAAAGCCCAGTTGGCCAATGATGAAGTAAACATTGTAAATGCCGAAAATGCCATTATTTCAGCAAAATTGACACTAAAACAGTTGATGAACGCCAGTGCCGACCGAGATATTGAGGTCGTCAGGGTAGCCGTGCCCAACCCCAATGTGCAGCCTTATCCCGATTCGCCTGCTCAAGTTTATGCCATTGCCCAAGGTTTTTTGGCCGATGTAAAAGCGGCTGATATGCGGGTGAAAGCCTCTCAAAAAAGTGTAGATGTGGCCAAAGGCTTGCGGATGCCCGTAATATCGGCCAATGCAGGTTTTAATTCTAATTACTCAACGGCGGCCGAGAATGTGAATGTTACCCAAAAAATTGTTGAACAAGAATTGGGTTTTGTTAATGTGTCGGGGGTGCGGTATCCCGTTACGGCTCTCGTTCCGACTGCGAGCCGAACGACTGAAAAAATCAACTATTTCCGTCAGTTGGGGGGAAATAGTAATTCTTCATTGGGTATAAATGTGAGAGTGCCGATTTTTAATGGTTATAACACAAAGTTTCGTTTGACGGCCGCCCAAATTAACCAAAAACAAACCGAAATCCAGGCCGATAATGTGCGTTTACGTTTGCGTCAAGATATTGACCAAGCCTACGTAAATTTAACAAATTCGGCCAAAAGATTTTCGGCATTAGGCAATCAAGTGAGTGCTTTAGAAGAATCATTTCGAGCCGCCGAAGCACGTTTTAATGTTGGCTCGCTGAACGCCTTGGATTACAGTATTTCAAAAACCAACCTCGACCGTGCCAGAACGAACCAAATTCAGGCCAAATACGATTACATTTTCCGAATAAAAATCTTAGATTTCTATCAAAACAAACCGCTTTCGTTTTAATCTAATGAGTGATAGAATGAGTGAATTTCATAACTGCTAATTTATCTTTTACAGTTTTTACTCGGAAACTACTTTTTCAATTTTATAAAAATATTTAAAATTATACATTTAAAACTGTCGTTCACTGTCTGTGGACTATCGACCAAAAGAATGAAAAAATCGAATAAAATCTGGTGGATTTTGGGTGGTGCGGCCGCTCTTGTGGTTGCGTTTATATTTGTGGCAAAAGCACAGGGCTGGATTGGCAAAGAAAAACCAACCGAAGTAGAATTTGTGAAAGTGGGCAAGTCCGACATCACCGAAACAGTTTCGGCATCGGGAAAGATTCAGCCCGAAGTTGAAGTAAAAATCACGCCCGATGTTCCTGGCGAAATCATCGCTTTGTACGTAAAAGAAGGTGATTCGGTGAAAAAAGGGCAGCTTTTGCTTAAAATTCAGCCCGAAAACTATATTTCGATTTCGCAACGTGCCGAGGCCGTTGTGAACCAAACCAAAGCAAACGCTGAACAAGCAAAGTCGGCCATTGCCCAAGCGGAGGCTCGTTTGGCCAGAACCCAAGCTGACTTTAACCGTCAGAAAAAATTATTTGACGAAAAAGTAGTTTCGGCTTCGGATTTAGAAATTGCCGAAACCAATCTGAAAGTTGCCCGCCAAGATTTGGAAGCATCAAAATCAAGCGTTGAAGCCTCAAAATTTAACATTAAAAGTGCCGAGGCGGGGCTGAAAGATGCTTCCGAAAATTTACGTAAAACCAGTATTTACGCCCCAATGAGCGGAATCGTATCAAAGTTGGCCGTTGAGCTGGGCGAGCGAGTTGTCGGAACTTCACAAATGGCGGGTACTGAAATACTCCGCATTGCGAACCTCAATAATATGGAGGTCAGAATGAACGTAAACGAAAACGACATCGTGCGGGTAAGTTTGGGTGACACGGCTATCATTGACGTGGATTCTTACGCCATGACGGGTAAAAAATTCAAAGGAATCGTTACCGAAATTGCCAATACGGCCAACGGTTCGGGGTCAAGCGGCTTGGCCGCCGCCGCTTCCGATGCCGTAACGGAATTTGAGGTTCGTATCAGAATTTTGCCCGAATCGTACCGTGATTTGGTCGATCGCAAAGCTCGTAAAGTGTATCCCTTCAAGCCAGGCATGACCGCCACGGTTGATATTGTTACCGAGAAAAAAATAGGCGTAATGAGCGTACCGATTGCGGCCGTAACGACCCGTGGAGCAAACGATGCCACAGCCAACACCGATGAGAAAGAAGATGGAGATAATAACGAAGCTACGCAAGAAGCACCAAAGACGGGCAAGAAAGATGTACCGAAAGAGGTAGTATTTGTGCATGACAAAGACAAAGTGAAGTTGCGTGAAGTAAAAACGGGAATTACTGATACTGCCGCAGGAACGATAGAAATACTAAGCGGCCTAAAAGCAGGCGAAGAGATAGTTTCGGGGCCGTTTATTGCGGTTTCTAAAAAACTAAAAGATGGCGAAATCGTAGCCCAAAAAATTGAGAAAAAAGACGAGAAAGAGAAGAAAAAGGAGTAAATCTTTAAGAACTTTAAAGAATAGTTTAGACACAAATTGAATCAAAAAAAGGTCATTCCGATTTGGGATGACCTTTTTTTAATCTTAATATCGTATGTTACACTTGCCACCAACTATGGTATATCAGACCTCATCTTGTAAAAATGCCTAACGGTATCTTTTGCAGATGAATAGCTGCCTGTGTACAAGTTTGTCGTTTCGAGTGTCCACCCTGTATCAACTTTTTTTCCTAAGAAATGCACATACACTCTCATACTTTTGCCATTAGCCAAGTTAAAATCAACGGTTTTACTGTTTCTCTTGTCAGAACCTATCTGTTTGTATTTTTCTAATAGTTTTTCTGCCCTGTAAAAAGCAAAGAAATTTCCGTTATCAATATCGTTACCGTACTTGAATTGTTGGGTATAACCCAATGTCTGTTGAGTGATCTTAGAGCCTTTGTAAAGCGAGTAATCCCACTCCCAAGTTCTGAACATATACCCAAACGGTTCGTCATCTGCGTTTAATTGACAGCTTAAAAGCACTAAAATAAAACCAAAAGTTGATATTTTTTTCATGATTTTAAGGTCTAATGTTAATAAATGTCCATTTTAACGGTTTGCGGTTTCATGGTAACGATTGGTTTAATGTGTGATAAAATCAACACGAAACTCAAATACTTTCCGCTATTGTACAAGCAAAATTAAAAAAACTTATTTAATGGTAACTTATATTTTTACTTGGTATTTCCAATTTCTAAATCCCACGTACCACCCGCCAAACCAAAAACACCACGCCCGACATGATTCCCTGTACGGTCGTGAATTTCTTCTTGCTGTCAAAAAAGGGAGTAGGGAAATTTTGCATACGAAAGCCTATTTTTGTTTACTGTTATAATTATCAATAGCAACTTGCATTAACAAATTGGCTTTTACGTGCATGATTGTATATGTGACTCCAGATGCTACAAATCCCGCAATTAAAACCCCTCCAAATGTATTTGAATTTGATTTAGTGGAATTTGTGGCATTTACATTGTTTGCACCGCTCAAAGTTTCTCGACCTACTGATAATACACCCAAAGCCCCTAAAATTCCACCCCCCGCTTTTCTTGCTCTGTTCTCGTAGTTTAATCCTTCTTGAAACAACGGAAGATTCGTTTTATCATAAAACTGAATAATCTCTTTCACCCGATATTTGCTAATTTTTTCACCATTTTCATAAAAACGAGTTATTATTTTTCCTTTGTACGAAAGTTTGGGAGAATCTTGTTTTTTCAATATTACCACAATTTCTTTTGGTTTGGGGAAATTCTCTTTTGTTAATTTTTCATCAAAATCTTTATCAAAAATAAATTCCTTGCCGTTTCTCCAAATAATTTTATGAAGGGTTGCAACCTCGGAAGTTTCTGGTACAGATTTTCCAGTAAGTTGATAATTCACTTTTTTATTTTCTATTGATAAAACTTTTACCGATAGCGTATCTCGGTTTTTTAGTAGTAATTTGTCTTGTGAAAACGCTACATTTAGAAGAAACGAAGTTAGTACAAGAGATAGGGGAAATTTCATGCAAAATTATTGGTTAATTAATTGGTTAGAAAATCGAATCGGCTTGTTTAAATCCCACGCACCACCCGCCAAACCAAAAACACCACGCCCGACATAATGCCTTGCACGGTTGTAAGTACGCCAACGCTCATGTTGGATTTGGCCATTTCGAGGGTCATAAAATGATGCAAACTCACACTGATTGATACCAAAATCATACCGCCCAAAATAGCAATAATAATACTTTTCATGAAGTCCGAAACTCGGGTGGTTTTTCGGAGGTAAACAATGCACCTAACTGACAAAAACAAAGGGATAAAAGCCACAATGGCGGCGTAGATTAATTCCATAATTATTCGAGAAAACTTCTGATTTTAGCGGCAGTTTCGGCCAATGCTTCTTGCGAAGGTTTGAGTTTTTGATTAAAATCCATGTCATTCAGGCTGCTTATCGGCACCAAATGCACGTGGGCGTGCGGCACTTCCAAACCAATGACGGTTACACCAATTTTTTTACAAGGCACTGCTTGCCGAATGGCTGGTTCGATTTGCTTGGCGAAGTTCATCAGCCCAGTGTAAAGTTCGTCTGATAAGTCAAACAAATAGTCGGTTTCTTGTTTTGGCACCACGAGCGTATGCCCCATAGCACAGGGAAAAACATCAAGAAATGCGAAAAAATGCTCGTTTTCGGCAATTTTATGGCAAGGAATTTCGCCCGCAATTATTTTTGAAAAAATAGTCATTTGTTTGAGTTCTGAATTAAGAGTTCTGAGTTGTTTTTTACTGTCAAATATCTTTTTTTAACAAACCATTAAGAGCCTCTTCAATTTTTGGGAATTTGTACTGAAAATCGGTTTCTTGCGAAATTCGTTTGTTTACTACAAAGTTACCGCCCGTTACGACAATTCCCATTTCGCCAAACACTAATTTCAAAGCAAAACTTGGTACATTCGGTAGCCAAAGCGGGCGTTTTAGTGCTTTTGCGGCCACGGTTGTCATGGTTTCGTTGCTCACAGGATTTGGCGAAACGGCATTAAATGCTCCCCGCATTTGGGTATCTTCGATGGATTTTACGAAAATTCCGCAAAGGTCATCAACGTGAATCCAGGACATAAACTGCTTGCCAGTACCCAAAGCCGCCCCAAAACCAAGCTTAATTGGCTGCACAAGCTTGGGCAAAGCCCCGCCTTTTTCACTCAAAACGATACCAATTCTGATGCTTACAATTCGCTCCGTATTTCTGACTTTTTGAGCCGAAATTTCCCAGAGTTTGGTACATTCGGCCAAAAAATCATTACCTGCGGGGCTATCTTCGGTGAGTTTTACATCGCCCGTATCGCCACCATAAAACCCAATGGCCGATGCCGAAATAAAACCTTTTAATTGAATGTTTTTTTTAGTTAAATAGCTGTCTATCAGCTCAATAGGCTGAATCCGTGAATCAATTATTTCCTTTTTTCGTGCTTCGCTCCAACGTTCGTCGGCAATGCCCGCACCTGCCAAATGCACGACATAATCAATGTTTTCAAAAGCCTCGTCTTCGATAAATCCTTGCTGAATATTCCACTGAAAAACTTCCACATTGGGCAATTTTTCTTTTTTTCGACTCAAATACGAAACCTTATGCCCTTTCGCCAAAAGTAGCTCCGTTAGCCGCTGACCAATCATGCCCGTACCACCCGTGATGAGAATATTCATGTTATCTTTTTCTGCGTTTACCCTTGTCTTTGTCCGTTGTTTTTCCTCGTCTTGCATTGCCGCCGTTTCCTCGTTTTGAGTCGTTTCGGTTATTGCCGTTGGTGGTCGGCATCATTTTTCCATCGAAGCTCATTAGTTCCAAATCCATACTTCTACGCTCCAAATCCGTGCCTTTTACGCTTACTTTTACGGTGTCGCCAAAGTTGATAACTCGACTCGTGCGTTTGCCCACAACTCGATAATTTGCTTTGTCCAACTCATAAAAATCATCTTTCAAATCACCCAAACGAACCATTCCTTCGCAGCTTGTAGAAGTGATTTCTACAAAAATACCGAAATCGGTTACGCCCGTTACGACTCCCGAGAAAATCGTTCGGCGTTCTTGCAAACTCATAAATTCCACTTGTTTGTACTTGATTGAAGCCCGTTCGGCCTCAGCAGCAAGTTTTTCTCGGTCAGATGAATGCTTTGATTTTTTCTCAAAATCTTCTTCCGAAATCGTGTTTTTTGTTTTGGGTGAAACCGTCAAGTAATGCTGTAAAAGTCGGTGAGCCATCATGTCGGGATAGCGGCGAATGGGCGAAGTAAAATGGCTGTAATGCTCAAACGCCAGTCCAAAATGCCCCAGTGGTTCGGTTGTGTAGCGGGCTTTTGACATCGTCCGAACGGCCAACTGTTCGAGAACATTCTGCACGGGTGTTCCTTCTACTTCCGACATCAATTTATTGAGCGAATTGGATACCGTTTTATCCGAATCGGTTTTGATTATAAACCCGAAACGTGCCGCAAAATTGGCAAAATTCTGCATTTTTTCAGGATTCGGCGGCTCATGCACCCTGTAAACCATGGTGCGTTCACTCTTCTGCTCCCCCATCGGGGGCTGGGGGGCTTTTTTATAGACAAACTCTGCTACTTTTTTATTGGCTAAAAGCATGAACTCTTCAATGAGTTTGTGGGCATCTTTTCTTACTTTCAGCACCACGCCGAGCGGCTTCCCGTTTTCGTCCAATTTGAATTTTACTTCGTTGGTTTCAAAATTAATTGCCCCGTTACGAAACCGTTCTTTTTTCAAGATTTTGGCCAAATGGTTGAGCGTATGCAACGGAATTTGATACTTTAAAAGCACTTCATTTGGTTCACTCACAGGGTTTAGCACATCGCCCTCCTCATTTTCAAGAACTTCTTGGGCATCTTCATAGCTAAATCGGTGGTCGGAGTGAATGATTGTTCGCCCAAACCATTCGTTAATTAACCGTCCGTCGTGGGTCATTTCAAAAACCGCCGAAAACGTCAATTTATCCTCGTGCGGGCGAAGCGAACAAAGATTATTCGATAGTTTTTCGGGCAACATCGGAATCGTTCTATCCACCAAGTAAACCGAAGTTGCCCGCTTTAATGCCTCTTCTTCGAGGCGAGTTCCTTCCTGTACGTAGTGCGTTACATCGGCGATGTGAACCCCAATTTCGTAGTTTTTGTTGTCAAGAATTTTAAAACTTAGGGCATCATCAAAGTCTTTGGCATCGTGCGGGTCAATCGTAAAGGTCAGAATATCTCTAAAATCTCGTCTTTTCTTGATTTCGGCAGGCGTAATTTTCTCCGAAATTGCGGCCGCTTCTTCTTCAATCGCCTTATCAAATCTGATTGGTAGCCCAAATTCGGCCAAAATTGCGTGCATTTCTGCGTTATTATCACCCGATTTTCCTAATATTTCGATAATTTCGCCAACGCCCTGCTGAATTTTGGTCGGATATTCGGTAATTTTTACAATCACCAAATCGTCTTTTGTAGCCCCATTGATTTTTTCTTTCGGAATAAAAAAATCTCCGTGGAGGTTTTTATGGTCGGGACGAACGAGGGCATAATTGCCAAAAATCTGGGCTTTGCCCACAAATTCGGTGCGGCCACGTTCCACGATTTCGATTATTCGTCCTTCGGGATTGCCGTTTTTCTTATAAAACTCGCCGTAAGTGCTGGCTTTCACCAAATCTCCGTCGATTGCTCCTTGTAAATCTTCCGAACTCACCCAAATATCGGGTTTGGTGGCATCGTGTCTGATGAAGCCAAAGTTTGGATTTACGTGGTCGAGCCGCCCAACTACGGCATTTGAATTGACATCAACCGTAAATTTCCCTTTGCCGATTTGGTGTATTTTCCCTTCCTCTTCAAGTCCTTCAACAATCATGGCATAAACCGCCTTTTCTTGCTTGTTTTTTACGTCATAGTGCGTGTAGAGGTCTTGCAGGGTGTAAGGCCGCTCAATATTGACCGAAAGAAAAGCCAAAATTTCGGCTTTTAGCTGGTCATAGTATGTTTTTTGTTTGTTTTTTGCCATTATTTGTGGGGCGAACATTTAGCTCGCCGTTCGGATTATAGTTTGCTGTTGTGCTTGTGGTAGTAGAACAAGAATTGAGTAATTGATAGTTTTAAAATTTCAATCTTATTTTAAAAACCGATTGAAATCGGTTGCTATTATAATCAAAGGAATTTACATTTAAGTACCCGAATAAATTCGGTTTTAAACTTTTTTTACAGTCGAACACTTAATTTTTACATCAATAATTTTTCTGTGACGATTACAGAAGAGTTTATTAGTGAAACCCGACTACATTATCTCCGTACCTCGCTCCAAATCACCCTGCCAGTCGTACATTGGGTTTTGGGTTGGATCCCAGTTTGGATAAATCAAAAAGTGTTTTTCCTGAATTTTGTTCATCAGTATTGTACGTAATTCGCCCAAATTCTCTTTGTGTTCGGCCGAAATAAAAACCACATTTTCGGTGTTTTTTTTCAGATAACTATTTTTGAGTTTTTCGAGATTTCGCTGCAAATCTGCGTCCGTAATCGTTTCGAGATGTTCGTCAAGGTTTTCTTCTGATTCGGGCTTGAAGAGGTCTAACTTATTGAAGACCAGCACCATAGACTTTTGGGAAGCTCCGATTTCGGCCAAAGTAAAGTCCACTACTTCGATCTGTTCCTCAAACGAAGGGTGCGAAATATCGACAACATGAACCAGAATATCGGCCTCACGGATTTCGTCCAAAGTTGATTTGAACGACTCGATAAGTTGCGTAGGCAGTTTTCGGATAAAGCCAACGGTATCGGTTAGCAAGAATGGAATATTTCCCAAAACTACCTTTCGGACGGTTGAGTCAATGGTGGCAAAAAGTTTATTCTCGGCAAAGACATCAGTTTTGGCCAAGCGACGCATCAAGGTTGATTTTCCAACATTCGTATAACCCACCAACGCCACCCGCACGAGTTGGCTACGTTCTTTTCGGCGGGTAAAATTCTGTTTGTCAATGAGTTCGAGTTTATCTTTCAAAAACGCAATCCTGTCTTTTACGATACGTTTATCGGTTTCTAATTCCTTCTCGCCAGGGCCACGCATACCTATACCACCCTTTTGGCGGCTCAGGTGCGACCACATTCGGGTAAGCCGAGGAAGCAAATATTGGTACTGTGCAAGCTCGACCTGCCGCCTTGATTGGTCACTTCTGGCACGTTGCGAAAAGATATTGAGTATCAGCAAACTGCGGTCAAGAATCTTAATATCCTGAAATGTTGCTTCCAGATTTCGGACTTGCGGGGGCGTGAGGTCATCATCGAAAATAATGCTATCAACGGGGTTTTCGATGAGCCAAATCTTAATTTCTTCTAATTTACCCTTGCCCACGAAAGTCTTGGGGTCGGCACGTTCGAGGCGTTGCGTAAAAACTCGCTTGGTGACCACGCCCGCTGTATTGGCCAAAAAGTCTAATTCGTCGAGGTATTCTTTGGTTCGCTCGACATTTTGTTTCTGCGTAATGAGTCCAACCAAAATAGCAGATTCTTGTTGCTTTGTGGTGGAAAAAGTGGGAGTATTGAGCAATTTATGAAAATTTTATTACCTTAAAATAACTATTTGCGTGGATGAAAAGTTTTTTATTTTTTTACAACCATATTAAATTTAGTAAAAGTTTTTGATATTCCCAAATTTCGCTGTGGTTTATACCTTATTTTTAGTATCAAAAAGAAAAAAGTTATTGAACGGTATTATTTTGCAGAACTTTTTTTTGTTTTAATTAGTTGATTATAAGTGTTTTATAAAAACATTATACCATTTAATCAGTTTTCATAAAAAAATTGGCACGCTTTTAGCAAAGATATTAAGTGTTACCGAAAAATGATTTGACGGTAACAAAAACTCGTAACCCAAAAAGAAATCGGATTTTTAATCCCAAACCCAAAAAAAATTGTTATATTTTTTAATAAGTTAAACAATATTTTTCAATTAAATTAAGTTAGATACAAGCATTAATTATGCTCATTTTGAATAAGAAATTTGAAACAACCTTTTTTTTATTCCAAAATTATTTAACTTTGCTTCGGGAATTGCCAACGATGGAATTTCCAAGCCGAGAATTTTCAAGAAAAATTCTCATTTTTTGAAGTCGAATCCAATTATAGAGCTTATACATGGATTATTAGGAAAGCACGTAAGTCGGAATCCCTGCCACTATTTTTGAGGTAGGGATTTTTTTTATGCGTAACTTTGTGGGAAGATTTTAGGATTTAGGGTTTAGGTTTTAGGAGGTAGGGTTTAGGTTTTAGTAAAAAGCAGCCCTGAAAAGTTTATAATGACAGATTAATCAGTGTTAATAATGGTACAGAAAATAGCAAAAAAAGTTGATGTTACGAATAAAAAAGCCAGCTTCGAGTTTTTCTTTATAGAAAAATTCTCGGCAGGAATGGTGCTGACGGGTACGGAGATAAAATCAATCCGCCTCAATAAGTTTAGCATGGTTGATGCCTATTGTTACTTTGATAAAAACGAGCTTTACGTAAAAAATCTTAATATCTCGAAATACGAGCAAGGCACGCACTACAACCACGACCCGCTACGGGATAGGAAATTGCTATTGAAGAAAAAAGAACTCAAAAAATTAGCTAACAAACTCACCGATAAAGGTTTGACCGTTATTCCGACGAGGCTTTTTATTAATGATGGCGGCTTGGCTAAAATTGATATTGCTTTGGCCAAAGGGAAAAAACTCTATGACAAACGGGACAGTATTAAGGAGCGTGACGTATCCCGTGAGCGAATGCGGGAGGAGTAAATGTTGTCAGTGAGGACACTCACAACGGCGGATACTGACGACACAGAATAAAATTGCGTATTTCTTGCAAAAATCTTTAAAAACTTGCTTTAATTTGTTTTTACTTTATTCATAAAAAAAATACAGACATTTAGTCATGCTAAAAAACATAAAATTAGATTCAACCGCCGAAAAAAACATCAAAACTTGGCTCAAAGGCAAATATGATGCTGCTACAAAGGCAGCAATTCAGCAACTGATTGATGAAGACAATGCCGCTCAACTAACCGACTCTTTCTACAAAAACTTGGAGTTTGGTACGGGAGGTATGCGTGGCGAAATCGGCGTCGGCTCAAACCGCATGAATAACTATACCGTCGGTGCGGCTACGCAAGGCTTGGCAAACTACCTCAACAAAACTTTTGCGGTGGGCGGCACTCCGCGACAAGATATAAAAGTAGCTATTGCCCACGATAGCCGTAATTTTTCGCCCGAATTTGCCCGTGTTGCCGCCGATATTCTTTCGGCCAATGGCATCACGGTTTATCTCTATAAGGAACTCCGCCCCACACCTCAGCTATCCTTTACAGTGCGTGAGTTGGGCTGCCAGAGCGGTATCGTCATCACGGCATCGCACAACCCCCGTGAGTATAACGGCTACAAAGTATATTGGGTCGATGGCTCGCAGGTAGTTGCTCCGCACGACAAAAATATCGTTGCAGAAGTAAACGCTATCACTGACGTAAAAGATATTAAGTTTAAAGGCGTAAAAAAACGAATCAAGACGATTGGTGATGTACTCGATAGGGCTTATCTGAAAGCCGTAAAAAGCATTGCCGTAAATCCAAGAATGATAAAAAAACAGTCCGATTTAAGCATTGTTTTCTCGCCTATTCATGGTACTGGTATCACGATGGTTCCGAAGGCATTGGCACAATTAGGTTTTACGAATGTACATATCGTGGAAGAACAAGCCACGCCCGACGGCAACTTCCCGACGGTGGTTTATCCAAACCCCGAGGAGCAGGAAGCGATGAGTTTGGCCTTGAAAAAAGCCAAAGAAATCAATGCCGATTTGGTAATAGCGACCGACCCCGACGCTGACCGTGTGGGCATGGCCGTAAAAGACCCCAAGGGCGAATGGCAACTGCTCAACGGCAACCAAGCGGCCAGTTTGATTATTTATTACTTGCTGAAAGCATGGAAAAAAGCCAAAAAACTAACAGGCAATGAGTTTGTGGCCAAAACCATCGTGACCACCGACTTGATTGACGAAATGGCCGCCAAAGCGGGCGTAAATTGCTATAATACGCTTACGGGCTTTAAGTATATTGCTCAGGTTATTAGAGAGTTGGAAGGTAAGCAGACCTTTATCGGTGGGGGCGAAGAAAGTTATGGCTATTTGATTGGTGACAAAGTGCGGGACAAAGATGCCATTGCGAGTTGTGCCATGATTGCTGAACTCACGGCGTTTGCCAAAAACGAAGGATTATCTTTGTTTGATTTCTTGGCCGAAATGTACCAAAAGTATGGTTTTTACTACGAAGGACTCATTTCTTTGACCAAAAAAGGCAAAACTGGTGCGGAAGAAATACAGGCAATGATGCTTGATTTTAGAACGAATCCACCAAAATCATTGGCTGGCTCGAAGGTTATCCGCATGGACGATTACAAAGCACTGACAACGAAAGATTTACGAACGGGCGAAGAAAAAACTATTCCTGCGGGTGAAATGGGCATCGAATCATCAAATGTTTTGCAGTTTTTTACGGCCGATGGTACAAAGTTTACTTGCCGTCCGTCGGGGACTGAACCAAAAATTAAATTTTACGTGGGCGTGCGGGCAAAATTACCAAAAAAAGAGGCGTTCGACGAAACTTTGGTAGCTCTAAAAGCCAAAGTGACGGCTATTCAAGTAGAATTAAATTTGAATTGAAGTATAAAATGATGATAAAAATAGGTGTAATCAATGTTTCCGACCGAGCCAGTGCGGGGATTTATGAAGATATTCCTGGCAAAGCCGTGGTCGAAACCTTGAAAGAATATTTACTTTCGGAGTTTGAATTGGTTTACAGGGTCATTCCCGACGAGCAGCATTTGATTTCGGAGGCACTCATCGAAATGGCTGATGTGCATCATTGCTGCTTAGTCGTGACCACGGGTGGCACGGGGCCAGCCTTGCGTGACGTAACGCCCGAAGCAACCGAAGCCGTTTGTGAGAAAATGCTGCCAGGGTTCGGCGAACGAATGCGTCAAGAAAGTTTGAAATACGTGCCAACGGCCATACTTTCTCGCCAAACGGCGGGTATCCGAAAGCAAACTTTAATCTTAAATCTTCCTGGAAAACCCAAGGCCATACGCCAGTGTCTTGGTGCGGTTTTTCCTGCGATTCCGTATTGTATTGATCTGATTGATGGGCCGTATCTGGTTTGTAATCAAGAACTTATGCAGGAATTTCGCCCAAAATCGTGAGCATACATTTGCTGTAAAGGATTCAATATCATTTCAACTTGCTTCGTAGTGGTCATAAAAAAACACTAATTGAGCAAGTTATTTTTATAAAATGAGGTTCAATCATGGAGAATCCTCTACCAAAGTCTTCTGTACAGCGAGAAAGTTATCCTTTTGGAGAAGTTTTTTTACAATTTCTTAACATTGGCACAATTTTTAAGTCATAGTTCAGCACGACCTTTGTGTCAATAAATTAAAATAGGTTAAAGATGTTTAAGCGTACATTTAGATTGAACCAACCTCACTGGAAATACTCAGTGAAAACCACAAACGGACTCAGCGAGGAGCGTTTGTACGACGATACCGACGAAGAACTTTACGGTGACGCTTTCGAGAGCGATGATTTTGATGAGATTTCTGATAATATTTCGTCAGAGAGTTTCGCTATTGCCGCATAATTTTCCTGCGATTCAAATCATTTTTTTATACAGTTTTGTTTAGGTTAGTAATTAAAGAATCGGCAGAGGAGTTTTCTCTGCTATATTTTTGCCCCACTGTCTATCTGCCTGATTTTAATTTCAAAGCATACCAATTTCGCTTAAAATTCTCGTAAATTCTTCGCTCATCGGAGCCGTAATATGTACACTTTCGCTTGTGATGGGGTGAATAAATCCCAGTTCGCTGGCGTGTAAAAGCATGGTATTCAGGCCAAAATGCTGCTCAAACATCTTATTGTGCTTACATTCGCCGTAGGTTTTATCACCAATCAAATAATGCCGTAATTGAGCAAAATGCCTGCGTATTTGGTGCATTCGCCCCGTTTCGGGTGTGATTTCGGCCAATGAATACCTTGATTTTGGGTAGCGACTTACTTCAATGTCGAGTTCGACTTGCTTCAAGCAACGGTAGTGCGTGATGGCATCTTGCAGTGTACCGTTTTCTTTTTCGAGGGGGCGGTCGGTCGTGCCTGACTCGGGCAAATATCCCCGCACTAAAGCCAAATATTTCTTGTGGGTGGTGTGGTCTTCAAATTGTTTTTTTATAACTTTATCAACTTCGGGCGAAAGGGCAAACAGCAACACCCCCGAAGTTTTACGGTCGATTCGGTGGCAGGGACTTACCCAGCAGTTGAGTTGGTCACGCAATAATTGCAGGGCAAAAACGCTTTCATCGGCCGCAATAGAGGAGCGATGCACGAGCAAATTATGCGGCTTATTGATAGCCACCAAATATTGATCCTGGTAGAGAATCGGAAGAGTCTGACTTTGCATTAATAAGCGTTTTTATGCAAAGATAGGGAGGATATTAATGAACCTGCTTTAAACAGGTTCAATATATTTTCAAATATTATCAACCAAATATAACTTCCGTAATTGCTTGATTTTGGACTTGTTTAGCTCCAATTCTTTTG
>JANNEN010000430.1:0-31266 GCA_031378715.1 Emticicia sp. | reverse complement strand
ATTTATTTTTTATGATTTTTACCCAACAGATTTTATCTGCTTAATATTTACTAACTTTGATACGCATAATTTAAGTGTAAAGATACACATTTTTATCAAGTTTTGAAAACATTATTTTATACAAAAAGCCAGTAAAGCGTTTGATATTTGAATAATATTTTATCCCTGAATGTATTACTAATTGTTGTCATTATCTGATTTAGAAAAATTATATGAAAAAATTAATCGTCATCATCTTAGCCTTAACATCTTGTCAATCAACGTTTTATGTGGTGCGTCACGCCGAAAAGGTTGATAATTCGGCCAATCCACCATTGAGTGGTTTGGGTACCGAACGAGCCATTGATTTGAAAAACGAACTACTCAACAAGGGTATTTCGGAAATTTATTCAACTAATTTTATTCGTACCAAAACCACCGCTCAACCATTGGCGGAAGCACGGGGAATCACTACGAAAATTTATGCCGCCAGTCCAGCCGACTCAATTCGGGTTTTTATCGAAAAATTAAAACAAATCAGAGGGAAAAATGTATTAGTAACAGGGCATAGCAATACCACTAAGTATGTAGTAAACGGACTTTTTGAGCGAGATACCTTGCGGACTGATATACCCGATAATGATTTTGATAATTTGTATATTATCGAAAGACAGTTTTTTCCAGCAAAAAAAATACGTTTCTTTGCAAAAACTTATGGAAAAACTTCGCCACAATAGCTTAAACCTTATAGGTTTTGAAAACCTATAAGGTTTTTGGAATAAATTCAACTATCAAAAAGACCTTTTGGTCAAATTTTTGCGTTAAATGTAAAGCAAGTTTCCAACTTGTTTGTTAATGTCAATCCACAATTTGGAAAATTGTGTTACAACTCATTGATTTATGAAAAACCTTCGCAGATTTACCCTCATTGCTCTTGCCGTTGTTACGGTTCCGTTTGTGGCCTTCAAGTACGACGACCGCTATTTTGAAATAGCCAAAAACCTGGATATTTTCGCAACCATGTTTAAGGAGCTGAACGCCTATTACGTTGATGAAATAAACCCCAATCGGGCCATGCACACCAGCATTGAGTCGATGCTCAAACAACTTGACCCTTACACTGTTTTTTGGGCAGAAGATGAAATCGAAGACGTAATGACCTCAATGGCGGGCAAATATAACGGTATCGGAGCTACGGTTTCGCACCGTGACAACAAGCACGTGGTGGTGATGCTCTACGAAGGCTCGCCCGCCGACAAAGCAGGAATGAAAATCGGCGATGAAATCTTGAAAGTTGATGGCGTGGACGTGGTTACTCGAAAGGGAATCGACATCGGGCGACTGATGAAAGGACAAACGGGAACGACCGTAAAAATGTCGGTAAAACGCTTTGGGCAGAGTTCTCCGCTTGACTTGGTCGTGGGGCGTGACATCGTAAAAACCCTCAACGTGCCACACTCAGGCATGATTAATGACGAAGTTGGCTACATTCAACTCAATGATTTTACGGCCACTGCCGCCAAAGAAGTAAAATCGGCCTTCAATGATTTGAAAGGACAGGGAATGAAAAAACTGATTTTGGATTTGCGTGGAAACCCAGGCGGATTGCTTAATATGTCGGTCGAAATCTGTAATGCCTTTTTGGCAAAAGACCAAATGATTGTCGAAACCCGTGGAAAAGTGGCCGAATGGAACCACAAATACATGGCACTCGAAACGCCCCTCGATACCGAAATGCCCATCGTGGCCTTGATAAACAGCCAAAGTGCGTCGGCTGCCGAAATCGTGAGCGGAACCCTGCAAGACTACGACCGTGCCGTAATCATCGGACAGCGTTCGTTTGGCAAAGGCTTGGTGCAAACCACCCGTGATTTGAGCTACGGAACGAAAATGAAAATCACTACCGCCAAGTATTATATTCCGAGCGGGCGGTGTATTCAGGCATTGGATTACAGCCACCGCAACGCCGATGGTAGCGTAGGGCGAGTGCCAGACTCACTGAAAACTGCCTTCAAAACCAAAAGTGGACGCACGGTTTATGACGGCGGCGGGGTTGATCCCGACATCAAAACCGAAGTGCCAACGATGGCCGCAATCACGGTTAATTTGCTCCAAAAAAATGTAATATTCGATTACGCCACGAAATATTATTTTGAACACGCCAGCCAAAAACCAAAGGAGAAATTTACACTTTCGGAAGCCGAATACCAAGACTTTGCCAACTGGCTAAAAGGCAAAAACTTCACGTACGCTACGCCAATGGAGCGAAACCTTGATAATTTGGAAGCATCAGCCAAAAAGGAAAATTCTTTGGATTTGCTACAAGAGCAACTAAAATCGCTACGTGATAAAATCAATCAAGGTAAACAGCAGGATTTATTAAAAAACAAAGACGACATCAAAGAACAATTAGAATCCGAGATTTTGAGTCGCTATTACTACCAAAAAGCTATGAAGTTTGTGGCCTTTGAGCGTGACAAAGAAGTGCAAGAGGCCCTAAAATTATTCAAAGATTTGCCACGATACAATACAATTTTGAAGGGGGGGAAATGATGTAGAGGCGTATCACAGACGCCAACAAAGCGAAGAAATCAATATTTCCCAAGAAAAATAATACAACCTTTTTGATTTTGTTGTACTTTTGTGGAGGTTTAAAATTTAAAAATTAAGATTATGTTCGGTTATCAGTTCCCTACTTGGTACGCAATAGCGTTTTTTGTGATTTTATTAGGCTCTGCCTTTGCCGTCGGCAAATGGTTAGTAAAAAAAGATAGAGATTATAAAGGATTCTGATTAAGTTCTGAATTCTGAGTGTAGAGTTCTGAGTTAATTTTGTCGAAAATAATTCAGAACTCAAAAAACTCCCTCTTCCAAATGTAAAATGCTTACGTTTGGAAGTTTTTTTGTTAGTAATCGTGCCACAATACTACTCCGAGTGCCGTTCGAGCAAGCTACGATAATTGTTGCGTAACTTTGCAGTTCTTCCAATCGTTCCAAAACTTCGTGGGGCGGGATATTGATTCCGCCGATATTAAAATCAGCAAATTCCGAAATCTCTCTTACGTCCAAAAGTATCGTTTTGGGTTCAGAAAGTAGCTTTTTTAAGTCGTTTTGAGTTATTTCGGTAGCGTCGAGCATTGAGTTTTTTAAGCAAAAGGCGAACCTTTTTTATAAATATTCAGCGTTGTTAAAATCCTTCTACAAATCTAATTATCTTTCAAACAAGAACTTAAAAGTGTATCCCAACTCTTCTCTGAGAGCAAATAACGCCTTTTACATTCGTTGGTCATATTATTCGGAATAAACCCGCCCCCACTATTAACTTTTGGTTCGGCTCCATAAGCCATGCACATCAAGTTGTAGGAGCGTTGGATAGACGGATTATAGTATTCCCAATTAGATGGTGGTTCTTGTTTTCGCTTTTTGGCCAAGTCAAGTCCACTTTTAATCATAAACATAGAAGTATCCAAAATTGCTTTTATGCCCGCTTCGCTGCCATCAACCAAAAGCATTACGGCAAAATTATCCAGACTTTCCTCCTCGTTGCCAATAATCGGAATGTCATACATCATTGCTAACGCCTGCCCCAAATAATGATAAATATAAAATATCGTGGCATTGATGACCTGTAATTCGGCAAAGGTTTTATCGGTATTTTTATCCGCCATGAAAAACGCATCAAAGTTAGCAATCATTTGATAATTGATTACGATTGTGCGTGTTTTGAAATCATAATACGAATATTGATGGGGGAGATTTGCGAAGGTGATAAAAATATCATATTTAAAATTAAAATTATTATTCACGGCTGAAAGAACGGACTCAAAGATTTTAGTTCTTTGCATTTTGTTCTGTAAGACTTCAAACCTGTAATCTTTTAGGCTATCGCTCCAAATAACCTTTACATCTCCTTTGTCAGGGTAAATGATTTTCTGTGCGATGGAATCAACGTAGAAAAGCAAACCAAAAAGTAATAAAAAAGTATTTTTTTTCACAGGAATACCGTTTTTGTGAGAATCTATTACTAAATAGGGCGAAATTTTTCGATTTTCAAAATTAAAAAAACCACCTTTTTGAGATTTTAACTCAAAAACATGGCACCAAAATAACTATCGACTATGGTTTATTGACCGTGGACTACTTATAAAGTGCCTCCCGCTGTGCTTTGATGCGTTCGTCGGTCAAATATCCGTCAAAATCAATCAATTTATCCAAACAACCTTTTGGTGTTAGTTCAATCACCCGAGTGGCTACGGTCTGTGTAAGTTGGTGGTCGTGGCAAGTGAAAAGAATATTACTGCCAAAATCTTCCATGCCCTTGTTGAGTGCTTGGATAGATTCCAAGTCTAAGTGGTTCGTTGGCTCGTCGAAAAGCAAAACGTTTGCCCCCGAAAGCATCATGCGAGAAAACATACAACGTTGTTTTTCTCCACCCGATAGTACCGTGCATTTTTTTAGGGCTTCCTCGCCCGAAAACAACATTCTACCCAAAAATCCACGCACGAAGGTTTCGTCTTTATCAGTCGAATATTGTCGGAGCCAATCAACCAAATCAATGCTTCCGTCCGAAAAATATTCGGTGTTTTCGTTCGGTAAATACGTACTCGTAATCGTGATGCCCCATTTGAAAGTGCCGCCCGATGCCTGTTTTTCACCCGAAAGTATCGAAAACAGAGCCGAAACTGCCAAACCGTCTTTGCTCATAAAAGCGATTTTTTCGCCTTTTGCTACCTGAAAAGTCAAGTTTTTGAACAAATACGTACCATCTTCGAGTTTATAACTCAGATTTTCGACCATCAGAATTTGGTCGCCTACTTCACGCTCGGGCTTAAAACCGATGTATGGATATTTGCGTGATGAAGGTTGGATTTTTTCAATATCTAATTTTTCAATCATTTTCTGACGAGCCGTTGCTTGCTTTGATTTGGCAACGTTGGCCGAAAAACGACGAATAAAGTCTTCTAATTCTTTCTTTTTCTCCTCAGCTTTTTTGTTTTGATCAGATTTCTGACGGGCCGCTAATTGGCTCGATTCGTACCAAAACGAATAATTTCCGCCATAAATTGAGATTTTCTTGTAGTCAAGATCAGCAATGTAGGTACAAACATTATCCAAGAAATGCCTATCGTGCGACACCACAATAACGGTATTTTTACAATTCATCAGAAACCCTTCGAGCCAAAGTATCGAATCAATGTCTAAGTTATTGGTAGGCTCATCGAGCAACAAAATGTCAGGATTTCCAAACAGGGCTTGTGCCAACAAAACCTTCACTTTCTCCGACGGATTCATGTCGGCCATGAGCGTATAGTGCGAACTTTCCTTGATGCCCAAGCCCGAAAGCAACGAAGCGGCATCAGATTCTGCGTCCCAGCCGTTCATGTCCGCAAACTCGGCTTCCAACTCGGCGGCACGATTGCCGTCTTCTTCCGTAAAATCTTCTTTGGCATAAATGGCATCTTTTTCCACAATAATTTGTGATAAACGCTCATTGCCTCGCACAACGGTATTCAGCACGATTTCGTCGTCGAAAGCATTTTGATTTTGATTCAAAACCGACATTCGCTCGCCTGGATCCATGCTGACATTACCCGAAGTCGGTTCGAGTTCACCCGAAAGGATTTTCACGAAAGTTGATTTTCCTGCACCATTCGCTCCGATAAGTCCATAGACATTACCAGCCGTAAATTTAAGATTTACCTCTTCAAAAAGAGTTCTTTTGCCAAAACTAAGCGAGATATTTGAAACTGTAAGCATTTTGATTAATGTAAAATATAGCATTAAGGATGTGTGGCTCAACCAATATTTTCACAGAGAATTGTCAGTGTGGACACTGACAATGGCTAATATTAATTTTATGAAGCCGTTGCCTGTGTCCTCACAGGCAACTGTTATGTTTTTTTACTTATTTTTTTTAGTAGCAATCTTCTGCTTTAATCAATCGTCGTGATTTTATTCAAAAGCTAACTGCGAAAACTGCCTACTCAAAATATCCCCTCATCGGCGAAGCTGAAATAACCATTATCACTAAAAATTAGGTGATCAAGTACTGGAATATCAAGCATTTTGCCCGCTTCTTTTACTTTTTTTGTTAAATCTTTGTCGGCTTGACTCGGTGTCAGATTTCCTGATGGGTGGTTATGCACTAAAATTATTGACGAAGCCAAATATTCGAGAGCCGCCTTAAAAATCATCTTGGGGTCAGCTACTGTGCCAGCTACACCACCGATACTTATTTGGGTTGGTCTGATGATTTCGTTGGCACGGTTAAGCAATAAAATCCAAAACTGTTCGTGTTGCAAATCCATCAAATGTGGCCGTATGGCATCGTAGGCATCGAACGACGAGCCAACTTTATTTTTTTTCAGTACTTCGCTGTCCTTCCTTCGCCGACCGAGTTCTAAGGCTGCGGCAATCGAAATCGCTTTTGCCTCGCCGATTCCCTTAAATTTCATTAGGTCATTGATGCTCAACTTTGCCAATTCGTTGAGGTTATTATTGACGCTCTGCAAAATGAGCTTTGATAAATCAACGGCCGACAAATCTCGTGAACCCGAACCAATCAAAATCGCAATCAATTCAGCATCGGACAAGGCCGCTTTGCCTTTCAGCATGAGTTTTTCACGAGGTCGGTCTTCTTCTGCCCACGAAAGAATGTTGCTAATCATAAAAATAGTCGATGGTCAAGGGACGACAGTCGATAGTTTTTGAAATATTAAGTAATGGGACAAATATAATCAACAATTTTAAAAACGACTAAATAACTGATTATTAGCATATTATCTTACTGTGGACTTATCGACTATTGACCGTGGATTACTTACAGGTAGCTAATTTAGTTTCTATCGACTGCTGACAATCGACCATTGACTTCCAAACAAAAAATGCTCACGGAGAAACTGGTTTCCATGAGCAAAATATTGAATCCGTGCCGAATTATGCCGCTAATTTAGCGATATGCTTTGCTAAACCTGATTTCAAGTTTGCGGCTTTATTTTTATGAATAACGTTCTTGCGAGCTAATTTATCCAAAGCCGAAGCGGCTGTTTTGAATAATTCACCTGCGGCTGTTTTGTCGCTCAAACCACGTAATCTTCTTACCAAAGTACGGGTAGTTTTGTGCTGATAACGGTTTCTCAAACGCTTAGTTTCGTTTGCTCTGATACGCTTTAATGCTGACTTGTGATTTGCCATTGTATTTATATAATAATTTGTCTATGCTAAAATTGGAGTGCAAAATTAAGGATTTTTTATTAAATAAAAAACTTAGTTTGAAAATATTTTTGTGAAAAAGTCAATGGTCGATTGACGATGGTCGATTGACGATAAAAAAAAGTCGATGTTCGGTAGTTTATTGTCCGTAGATTTTGAACTTCTACTGACGCAAAACTATTGACCATCGACTAAAAACTATTAACTAATACTATTTTATCTCCGAATTAATGACCAAAACTTTCTCCCAATTTGCTTCGTTTAATTTCGCAAATGTCTGATATTCAGTGCTTTGACGAAATTTTTCTACTTCGGCATCGGTTCTGAACGTTAGGTAGTGCATCACGTCGTATTCGGCTTTTGAGTTACTTTCATTGAAAGTTGCTCCTGCCGAATAGCTTGCAATTTCGGGCAACTCACGCTTCAAATCCTGAAAGCCCATCATGTGTTGCTTGATTGATGCTATCGAAGTTCCTTGCTTGAATTTAAAACACACGATACGCTGTTTTTGGGCTTTTTGGGGTGTGTAGGCCGAACCGTACGCAACCATCAAAAATGCAAAAACTCCCAATGCCATCACGGGCATCATATATCCTAATAACGACTTTTTCTGTGTCTGACTCATCTTTTGTTTCCGAATAATATTTTGTAACATGATGCAAATATAACACCATTTATCTAATTTTGTTGCATTATTTCAAGAATATATTTCATTGTATTTGTAAAATTATATTTTCACCAAATAATATTTGGTTTTTTGATGTTTTTGCAAAATTGACTTTTTTGTAGAAAAAGTAAGTTTTTGTGATTTTAGGATTCATTTTTTAGTATTTTTCCAAGAAAATATATGATTAACAAAAATCATTGTAAAGAAATTGGGACTTGTGGAAATAAAAATGTCTTTTTATTGAATTATTGGTGTAGAAATGGAGTTTCTTAGATTTTATGAAAAAAAAATATTATTTTGAGAAAAAATAAAGGGTAAAATGGCAAAAATTATGTTGAAAAATGGTTTTTTAAAAAAAATGAAAAATATTGCCATAAAAGGGCTGCTTTATTTTGGAATAATTATAGTTAGTTTCGGAATGTCCTCTTGGAAATCTGAGCCTCCGTTCTTGTGGGGCTTTTTTGGGCATCAGCGAATCAATCGTTTGGCGGTTTTTACGTTGCCGCCCGAAATGTTTCGGTTTTATAAAAAACACATTGATTTCGTGACCGAAAATGCCGTAAATCCCGACCAACGCCGCTACGCCGTGAAGGAAGAAGCCCCCCGACATTTCATAGATTTAGACAATTACAGTGATTCGTTGCAGAAAGTTTTGCCCACTTACTCGTGGAAAGACGTAACCGAAAAAATCAGCGAAGACACCCTCAACAAGCATGGAATCGTACCGTGGCACATCAATTTTATGAAATATCAACTCACGGAGGCTTTCCGCAAGAAAGATGTACGTAAAATCTTGATACTCTCGGCCGACATTGGGCATTATATTGCCGATGCCAACGTGCCGCTCCACACCACCCGAAATTACAACGGACAACTCACGAATCAATTAGGAATACATGGTTTTTGGGAGAGTCGTTTGCCAGAACTATTCTCGGATAATTACGATTTTTTTATTGGACAAGCAGAATACATCAAAACACCTCAAAAGCGAGCATGGCAGGCCGTGATGAACGCCCACGCTGCTTTGGACTCGGTTTTGATTTTTGAACGAACGCTCACAGCTGAGTTTTCGGAAGACCGAAAGTTTGGTTTTGATGAACGAAATGGCGTAACAGTTCGTACTTATTCCAAAGAATTTTCGACTCGCTACCACGCAATGCTCAAAAACCAAGTAGAGCGGCAAATGCGGGCTTCAATAAAAATGGTGGGCGATTTTTGGCTTACGGCTTGGATTGACGCTGGGCAACCCGACTTGACCCAACTACTTGATTATCAAGCCACTAAGGCTGATAAAGATGCTGAAATCGCCGAAAAAAGATCGTGGTTGCAGCGGGTCATTGATGTACGAAAAGAGAGTGATAATTGAGCGAAAGTTTTGTTCATATAATAATATTATTGAAATTTGGGGAAATATTAAAGCAAATGAGAATACTAAATTATAGAGTCATCTTGATTCCCGAAGAAGAGGTAGGTTATACTGCAAAAGTTCCTGCAATTAAGGGTTGCATAACCTATGGTGAAACCGTAGAAGGGGCTTTAACGATGGCAAAAGATGCCATTGAAGGTTGTCTGGAAGTTTTGATTAATGAAGGACAACCAATTCCAACTGACGACACTTACACCTTAGAATACAATATGCGGCTTGAAACCGAAATGGCTTGGAAATGAATTTATCAGTTAAACGACTCATCAAAATTTTGGAAGAAAACGGTTATCTTCTGAAACGCACGAGAGGAAGCCATCATATTTTTTACAATGCCGAAACAAATGAAACTATACCTGTTCATGACAAAGACTTGAAAAAAGGAACATTCTTTGGTATTTTGAAAGAAGTAAATATTGATAAAAACAGTATTGATTGAAACTTGAACCCTGATAAATAAAAGTTTCTCATTCTGAGCAATAGGCATTTAGAAACAACGTAACTTTGCTCTGATACTAACACAAAACCATCAACACCAACATAAATGATTAATTACCAGCACTTTACGTTACCGAACGGTTTAGAAGTTTACGTCCACGAAGACCACACAACGCCCATGGCGGCCTTTAATATTCTTTATAATGTTGGCTCACGTGACGAAGATGAAAGCAAAACGGGTTTTGCCCATTTATTTGAACATTTGATGTTTGGCGGCTCTCAAAACATTCCTGCCTACGACGAACCCCTCCAAAATGTGGGTGGTGAAAACAACGCTTTTACTTCGCCCGACATCACGAATTATTATATTACACTGCCCGCCCAAAACATCGAAACGGCTTTTTGGCTCGAATCCGACCGAATGATGAGCCTGTCGTTCGACCCGAAGGTACTCGAAGTGCAGCGAAAAGTGGTCATAGAAGAGTTTAAGCAACGTTATCTGAATCAACCCTACGGCGATGTTTGGCTCAAACTCCGTCCGTTGATTTATGAGCAACACCCCTACCGTTGGGCCACGATTGGCAAAGAAATCAGCCATATCGAAGAAGCCACAATGGCCGACGTAAAGGCGTTTTTCTATAAATATTATCTGCCCAATAATGCGATTTTAGTAGTGGCGGGCGATGTAAATTTGGAGCAAATAAAAGAACTTTGTGCGAAGTGGTTTGAGCCGATTCCTGCGGGTGAGAAATACGTCCGAAATCTGCCAAAAGAAAAGCCACAAACTGCCCCAAAATTCTTGGAAACTTCGGCAAAAGTACCGCTCAATGCTATTTATAAGGCATATCATACCCCTGGGCGGTTTGACGAAGATTTTTATAATGCCGATTTACTGAGTGATATTTTGGGGCGTGGAAAATCATCAAGGCTTTATACCAAACTCGTGAAAGAAAAGCAGCTTTTCAATAATGTATCGGGCTACGTAACGGCTTCACTCGACCCAGGTTTGCTGATGATTCAAGGGAACCTCAACGAAGGTGTAAGCCTCGAAGATGCCGATGCTGCCATTGAGGAAATTGTGGCGGATTTGGTAAACAATACGCTCGAAGTAAGTGAGTTGCAGAAAGTAAAAAATCAGTCGGAATCAACGATGGCGTTTTCGGAGGTTGAGCTGCTCAACCGAGCCATGAACTTAGCTTTTGCGGCTAATGCGGGCAACGCCGACTGGTGTAATAATGATACCGAGAAGATAGCGGCCGTCACGCCCGAAAGCCTACAAGCAATGGCAAAGCAGATTTTGAGAAAAGAAAACAGCTCAACGATGTATTACAGGTCGGAGAATTAATTTTGAATGATAGAATGAGTGAATGAATGAATGATAGAATGAATGAATGAATGATAGAATGAATGAATGAATGATAGAATGAATGAATGAATGAATGAATGATAGAATGAATGAATGAATGAATGATAGAATGAATGAATGAATGATAGAATGATAGAATGAATGAATGATAGAATGAATGAATGAATGAATGATAGAATGAATGATAGAATGAATGAATGAATGAATGAATGAATTAAGTAATAGCTAAAAGACGACAGTCCTCAATGGCACAAAATACTGATTATCAACACTTTACGTATTATAAATTTGTCGATTAAATATTTCTAACTATTTCATTCATTCTATCATTCATTCATTCATTCATTCATTCATTCATTCATTCACTCATTCTATCATTCACTCATGCCTTCTCGTGTTTGTGTCTGAAAAGTATGGCAAAAAGTACGGCTACCACCGATGAATAAGCGGCAAAGGTTAGCCAAATACCATTCCAAGTTTTTGTGCCGTCGGGCAAGGTAAAATATTGCTGAATCACGAAACCACTAATCAAACTTCCCGAAACTGCCCCAAAACCATTGACCATCATCATAAATAGCCCCTGAGCACTCGACCGAGTTTTGGGACTGGTATAAGTTTCGATGAAAAGCGACCCCGAAATATTAAAGAAATCAAACGCCATTCCATAGACGATGCACGAAGTGATAATCATCCAAAGTCCATCGCCTGGGTTTCCGTAGGCAAAGAGTCCGAAACGCAACACCCACGCAACCATACTGATAAGCATTACTTGCTTGATACCGAAACGTTTCAGAAAGAACGGAATCGCCAAGATAAAGAGTGTTTCCGAAATCTGCGAAATCGACATGATGATTGCGGGATATTTTACGGCAATTGAGCCTTTGTAGATAGCAATCGCAGCAAAATCATGCAGGAATGTATCTCCGTAAGCGTTGGTTAGCTGTAAAGATGCCCCCAAAAACATCGCAAAAATGAAGAAAATGGCAATTTTCGAGTCTTTAAATAGCTTAAAAGCATCTAAACCCATTATCTCGACAATACTTCTTTTGTCGGGAGTACCCGCCAAGGGCGGACATTTGGGCAGAGTCAGCGAATAGACCGCCAACACCACGGCGGCACCAGCAGCAATGTAAAACTGGTTGGCCGAGGTTTCGTTGTGCGTTAGACTAATTACCCACAAAGCCACCACAAAACCCACCGTTCCCCAAACCCTTATGGGTGGAAAATCTTTCACCAAATCGGTTGTGTTATTATTTTTCAGAATCGTGTAGGCAATCGAGTTGGAGAGTGCCAGCGTGGGCATATAGCACATGACGCAAAGCAGAATCGCCCAAAAGAAATCACTCGGATTATCGACTTCGGGAATATAAACCAACACCACTGCCCCCAAAAGGTGCAGAATTGCGTAGAGTTTTTCGGCATTGATATATTTATCGGCAATAATACCCGCCAGCGTTGGCATGAAAAGCGAAGCAATGCCCATCGTCGAAAAGATAGCTCCAAACTCCGCTCCCGACCACTTTTTGTTTTGAAACCAGTACGCCCCAATGGTAATGAGCCAACAAGCCCAAATAAAAAATTGGAGAAAATTCATGATAATTAATCGACTCTTGATTGACATAGTGTTAGGTGTTAGGGTTGGAGGTTAGGTGTTACCACCGCTTCGGCTGTCCGATAAGGTACTAAGGTTTACTAAGGAAAATACAACCGCCGTTAAGATAATAATTAATAAAGATTAAGGATTTGAAATTGATGATTTTAGAAGCGAAAAAAACATCAATTTTATTGTAAAATGCCTATCAATAATCTGAAAATCCTTAATCATTAATCGCCAATTCGCTTAATTAAACGACATTGTTCAAGCCTCCACGGGTTTTGTGTCGAAATAGGTATTAAAAATTTCTTTGGCGGCGGAGTTGTTTTTTATTTGAAATTCGTCTAAGTACGGGTGGAGGGCTTTCTTGAAAATATCGCCCACTTCCGTAAATTCTATCTCATGCCGCAGGCGGGTAATTTCTTTTTCAGCCGAATTTGAGTAGCCATTGGTTAGTTCCCGCCCCGAGATTTGGTACAAAGATAGTTCGGCTTGGCGAATACAATAGAATATTGAGCGAGGAAAATTTTTATCAAGCACCAAAAACTGAACAATGTGCGAAGGACTAATGACCCGATATTGCTGTCGATACATATTAAAGGCACTCCCCGATTTGAGTACGGAAGTCCAAATAAGGAGTTCCTGCGGCGAGCCAATGGCTTGATCGTCGGGCAGAAGGGTGAAATACCGCACGTCCAGAAAACGGGAGGTTTTGTCGGCACGCTCCAAGAAACGCCCCAAACGCCCAAAATGAAAGCCCTCGTTGCGGGTCACGGTCGAGTCAATGATACCAAAAAACAACTGACAGCCGTCTTTTATTTCGTCAAAAAACTGTTGCAGTTGCTCTACTTCCCAGTTTTTGGTTGATTGCGTTGCCGAAATTTTCAAGTAAAACATATTGATATGCTCCCACATTTCTTTGGTGATGCTCTCCCGAATGGTGCGGGCGTTTTCACGGGCATTGGCGAGGCAGCTATAAATCGAGTTGGGGTTACGCTTATCGAACGTCATGTAGTCGATTACGGTATCACGGTTGGCCACGGCGTGGTGTTCAAAAAAACCAAAATCGTCGGCCGTGGCGATGAGTAGCGGCTCCCACTGTTCGGTCAGAATCCCAGGGGCATCGAGCGTAAGGTTGAGATTGACACTCACAAAACGGGCGTAGTTTTCGGCTCGCTCAATGTAGCGATTTATCCAATAAATGGAATTAGCAACACGACTCAGCATAATTTTCTTTGGTTTTTATTGACGAATACCAAAGATAATAAAGGAAACCGAGAAAACAAGCAAAACACGGCATCAAGTCGATTTTGGTTTTCAAAGACAAGATTTATAGACTTTACCAAAAACTCACTACAAGTAGGTATTTTTTGATGAATAATCAACTACTACATTTGTGCAAACAAATAATAAAATACGAAATATTTGTTTTTAGAAAAATTAATTTTTAGTATCGCATCGCATTGAAGCAAAATCAAGCAAATTAAATTTTGTACTTTGCCCCACACAAACCATAACCCGAAAACTAATCTACACACCCATTTTCGCACGGCTTTACTATGTTTTATTTGCGAAAATGCCATTGACATAGTACACAAAAAACTGAAACACTCCCTATAAATTAAGCCGTACACCGAGCCACTGATGATAAAAGTTTTGATTGCCGACGACCACGTAATTGTGGCCGAAAGTTTGAGTATTTTGATTGATACCATGGACGGCATCGAGGTTATAGGCACAGCTAATAATGGCTGGCAAGTACTGACTTTCTTAGAAACCAACGCCGTTGATGTGGTGCTGACCGACCTCCAAATGCCGCTTATGAATGGCATCGAAACGACTATTCGGGTGCGGGAAAAATACCCTAATGTGCGGGTGATGCTCTTAACGATGTCGGAAGAGCCAGCGGTGATAAAAGAGGCCTTGGTGGCGGGTGTTGATGGGTATATTATGAAGCGTGCCGAGCGAAAAGAACTCGAACGAGCAATAAAATTGGTGGCGATCGGACAGAAATATTACAGCCAAGAAGTAATCATGCGACTGGCACAGATGCCGAATCTGAATACGCCCAACGGTCGGGACGATGTCGGCGAAAACCCATCGCTCACGCCACGAGAAATTGAGGTAATGCAATTAGTGATAAAAGACCTCAGCAACAGTGAGATTGCCGACAGGATTATGGTTAGTTCTACGACCGTAGAAACCCACCGCCGCAACCTCATGAAAAAGCTAAACGTAAAAACCGCCCTCGGCCTGATGCGGTGGGCAATGAAACACGGCTTAGATAAGTAATTGATTATCAACTTTTTAAAACTCAATAAATATTATGGGATTTGTAAACAAAGTAAACGCAATTAACAAGAAAAAGAAGGTTTTCACTACAAAGGCTGCTATCAGAGCTTTGATTGATGCAGGTACTCACGTACAACTTAAAGGTGTAGCACTTTTTGACCTTACTGCCGTAGAGGAACAAAATCCAGCATTTAATACTGGCGACAAATGGCTAAGACTGACTTTTGCCCCACAACAAGAGCGAGAACCTTCTGCTAATAATCCAATCAAAGGATTTATTGAAAAATATATTGACCCACAAGCCAATAAGCCATCAAGTACTCACTTTGTTTACATCACAAATGGCTCCTGGACCGCTATTGAGACCTTGGTAGCAAGCAACGAAAATAATATTAAAATAGTAAACCTTTGTATTTCTAAAGACGCAGGAGTTAAGCGTGTTACTTATGTAAAAAATGATAATTATATATTTACCCCAGAAAGCCAGAGTATTAGGGAAATGATAGCTACAGTTGATGGTAACGATGCCTATGCTGCATCGCAGGTTTTACCTCCAGTATGCTCGGGTGCATCTACTCAAAGACCCATCGACAATGGTATAATCATCGGCTGAAAAATTAAGATATGATACTTACACTGCAAAACGTAATATATTATCTTTATTCTAATGGTTTTATTGACGAGGGCAGGGTTTTTAATAATCTCATTGAAGCTCGGCTTGCGGAATCATTGAATAGTACATTTTTGGTTCGGTTTAAAGATGAAAAAGAGAATATACTAAATGATGGAAGGGTAATTAAGCAAGCCTACAAAATTGCGGAAGACCAAAAAATAGCACTCATAAAAGATGCTTATCTGACTTGTGTTTTTGAAAAAAAACTTGTTCTAAACCCTTCCAAAAACTGCATAGGAAATTTAAAAATATCTATTGATGAAGAAAAGCTAATTTACGTTAGGAAGTATGTCAATGGCATGAATTTTTATTCGGTTTTGAAAGATATTCAACAAAAAGCTGGGCAGAGAAGCGGCTTAGACATGAATTTTGTAAGCGAAACGATATTTTCTAAAATAAAGGAACTGCATAATTATCCGATACTGAGCATTGAAATTTCGGGTCTAAATTTAGCTTTTCCTGTTTCAATACCTGAGCCAAAAGTCAGTAGTTCATTTTTACAGCAATTTTGGTTGATTGTCGGAGATAAATTCAAACAATTTATTAAAGATGAAACTCAAAAATGGGGTAAAGAAGATGGCTACAAGCTACTCATTCACGGTGATTTTTCTTTAAGAAATATTATTTTCACCGATGGAGTTTTTTATTTCTTAGATTATGAATTTGCCCAGTTTGGTACGCCTATTTGGGATTTTGCTTGGTTAATTAGCGATATTGAATACTCATTTCCTGGGCAAGAGTTTGATGGTTTTATCAATAATCTGAAAGCAAAGGTAGTTGCGACTAATGATAAAACTTTGCTTGAAAAATACATTTTATTGGCCAAGTTAAAGCGAATGTTGAGGAGCGTAACCGAGGGCAGTTTCAACGATGAAAAAGCAAAAGTAGTTTCGAGTTTAAACAAAGCATTTGAAAGTTTATGATTCAGCCATTAACCCAATATCAAATTAATGAGAAAAACCTCGAAATTTTATTGGCAAATATAAAATTCGATTCGACTACGGATTCAATAAATTACGGTGAAAAATTGCAAGAAAAGGCATCAATTACTGAAAAAAGAGAAGAATTAATAGCCAAAATAGGAAGCTATTGGTATCAAAATTTATATACTTTCAAAGCCGAATTAAAAGAAACCCTAAATCAATCGCAAGATGCTGTTTTTGCGGAAGAACTTTGGGAAATTAGTAAGCGTGTAAACCCTGCCGCACTCAACGAAAATTGGATTGTAGATAAAGTAGTAAAAAACAGTGATGTAATTCAAGCACACAAAGGTTTCGTAACGAAAAGATTTAATCGCAATGGGATTACACTCAATAAACCCTACCAAGAATTAAAGAAAGGCTCGCTCATAAATATCTTTGAAAACTCAGGCTTTCAGTTTAAAAAAGATTCGGATTGGGTATATTTTTACGGAAAAACATACCCAAATGATGTAGATGATGTGGTGAGGTTTTATTTTAACGTAAATGCTCAGATATTATCTTACGAAAAACTACTAAAATTTGTTTATGAGTTGCTTTTAAAAATGAATGAAGCGAAAGTAAGTTTTTACTTTAAACTTTTCTATAAGCAAATAAAATATTGTAGAGCCGATAGCATTGTGCTTTACGTTGAAAAGCGAGGACTTCTGCGAGCATTAAAAATAATTGATTTTTTAAACTTTTCTCCTTACAGCCTATGGCTTAGGCCTGAAACGCCCATGTTTAGCCATGAACTGTGGCCAGGAATAGGATTCGCAGAAGAACCCTCCGACTCTAATAATAACGATAGCTTTGGGCAATCAAGAGTCAATTATGTTACGAGCATCGTAATTGACTTTATTACTGCAAACAAAAAACTACCTGATACCCAAGAAGTTATAGGCATTATTAATAAAGAATATGATTTCGAGAATTTTCATCTAAAACCTAAATCAATTCTACCCAAAAACTTATCATTTAAAAAAATTGATTCTTCACAAGACCCCATAAAGAGTTGGAAACTTGATAGGTCTAAGTTAAATCATGCCGAGGCAATTGCTAATCAGTTAGCTAATCAAGCAATCTGGGATACGAAGGGGGATAAATGCACTTGGGTAAAAGCTACTTTTAAAAATAAAGATATTCGAGTAGGTACTTGTGATGATAATCTGTTTGATGGACTGGCAGGAATTGCGAAGTTTTATGCCCAGCTATGTGTCTATATTCCAGATAGTTTTTTTATTGAAATGCGTGATGGTATCATAAGAAGTTTGTTGGGTTGCAAAATCAACTTATACAAGAGCAAAGGTTTTCACACAGGTCTATCTGGGATTTACGCATCACTTTCATACATAAGTAGCTTAATTGATATGAATGAAAACCTAAGAAAAGAAATTAATACCAAAACAACTGAAATTACCCGAGTTTTAATTGAAAAAATAAAATTCTATCTAAAAAAATCAAATTATCTGCTCATTGATGCCGAAATTGATATAATTATTGGTATTCTAAAGTGTGAGTTATTTTTAAAAAATCTTGACTCTGATATAAAGCAGCAACTCAGAAGGTGTTTAATTTACGCCCAAGAAAAAGGAGCTAAAAATACTACTAAAATATTATTTTGCTTAGTAAAACTAACGTATAAAAGTCATCTTGAGAATCCTGATAAATACCATAAATTGCTTGAAACACAACTTATTTTGGAAAACCAAAATATTGATAAATTGAGTACTACGAAAAATA
The DNA here is from genome assembly GCA_031378715.1 of Emticicia sp. Classification (GTDB taxonomy): domain Bacteria; phylum Bacteroidota; class Bacteroidia; order Cytophagales; family Spirosomataceae; genus Emticicia. Next base: position 12,920 of record JANNEN010000430.1, on the reverse strand, counting down.
TACAAATACTTGAATACCGATTAGAGATTTTGGAGTTTTTGATTACCAGAGGGGGGGAAATGAAAGTTGAATCTGCGTTAGCAATAAATACTTTACTAAAATATTTTAGTTTGAATTATGTATTTATCAATAAAAAGGACAGTAATATTTGCAATTTTATGACATTTGACGAGGATACTAAAGAATATAAATATGGAATCTTGGGGCTTTTAGATATAGTATTTTTGATGCAAGAATTGGTTAGAAAAGGATACTTGAATGATACTTTTAGATTTGATGAACCTCAAAAAATAGCAGATTATATTATTGAAAACTACCTTAACTTTGGACACTTTCCGCCTGCCCAATTTGGACATGATTTTTATAATCCTGGACTTTATGATGGTATTGCGGGTGTCGGATATTTCTTACTTCAACTTCATGATTCTACAACGCCATCTCTAAAATTTTCTAATAATTCATAATCAAAAATGACTTTAATCTTTGTGCCACCCGAATATGGATTTTCAATCTCGAATTTACCATTGAGAGTTTTTACCCTTGCTGTAATATTGTTTAGCCCCATTGAAGAGTTTTCTATTCTATTTGTCTTTATACCAATACCATTATCAAGGGCTTCAATTATCAAGTTATTATTTTTGGTTAAAATACTGAGTTTGGCCTCTGATCCTTTTGAGTGTTTCAAAATATTATTGAGGAGTTCCATACAAATACTGTAAATTTCGAGTGAAATTTTATCGTCAAGAATCGAATCATCTAAATTGCTCTCAAAAGCAATCAGAAATTTACTATTAGAACTAATTTCATTTACAAAGTTTTGCAAAGCACAAATCAATCCTTTTTCTTGAAGTTGTGTTGGCATGAGGTTATGAGAAATTAGCCTAACTTCGGAGTAAGCGTCATTCATCATATCTTGAATACTTTTATACAACTTTTGCTCTTTTGGGTTTAAATTATCCATATTCAAAGCTTCCAAACGCCATTTTAATGCCGATAAAGTACTCCCTAAATTATCATGGAGTTCACTGGCCACTCTCTCCCTTTCAATTTTTTTACCCTTGAACAAGGCTTCAATTATTTCTCTGTTTTTTCTTACTAATTCTCTGTTTGCATCTTTCAACTCTCCTGTTCTATCTTCCACTTTCTTTTCTAAGGATGAATTTAGAGTTTCTATTTCACTATTTTGGGTTTCAATTAATTTGCTCTTTTTATTCAAAACAATATTACCTCTAATAACAACCAATGAAAATAACAATACAGCGAATCCGCCCCATAAATACCACTTTTGCCGTTCTTTTTGAAGATTTAACTCATCTGATTTTAGATTGAGGTCGTATTCAAACTTCGCACTTGCAAGGCGTCTTTCATTCTCAATATTATTCAAACTATCTTGCTGAACTCTAATCTTCTCACTAATAAGATACGCATTCAAATAATCACCATCTTCTTTGTATATTTTTAGTAATACATCGCTTGCTTTAATAAAAGTTGATGTAAGAGCTGAATTATTTGTGTTGATAGCCAAAAAAGCAAGTTTCTTGGCAAGTACCCTATTTTTTTGGTTTAAAAATATTTCAGCTAAACCTGTATAGGCAGATGCAAGCTGCTCAAGTTCTGTTTCCCCAATTAATAAATAAATTTCTATTGCTTTCTCATAACTTACTTTTGCTGTTTCATAATTCTGTTGCAGTCTGTTTATATTTGCAATATTATGATACGACAAGCCCGTAAAATGCTTATTAATGTACTTTCTACTTAAATCCAAGCAGTAATTATGAGTATCTATTGCTTTTACAAAATCATTAAGCCTGGTGTAAGCAATACCCATGTTATTATAGCACAAAAGAACGCCATTTTTATTGTTGATTGATTGATACGTTTTTAATGCTTCCCGATAATACCCCAAAGCAATATTAGGCTTTTTTGAAATACTATAAATATCACCAATGTTTTGGAGTGAATATGCTTTCTGCACAATAAAATTATTTTTATTGGATAAGGTCAAAGATTTAAAGAAGAGTTCCTCCGCTCTAAAAAAATTATTCTGTTTCTTTAATTTTTTTCCGTAAAGATTTTGAGATAAAATCAAACCATAAGTCCAATCAATAGTTCGGGAAATATCTATCGCCTTAGTAAAAATTAATACTGATGTATCTTTTGATATTAGTAGCTCCCCCATCTCACAAAGCACCTTCACCCGCATTGTATCCCCCCCAAAAGAAACCCCCTCCTTCGGGAGTTTCTTTAATACTTTTTTCAAACTATCGAGCTTGGGGTTCGGCTGACTGAAAGCAAAATACGGACACAGTAAAAGTATAAAGCAACAAGCGAGGTTTTTCATGGAAAGTGGTTTTGGTGGCTCAATATAGCAAATTTCTTGAAATAATGCAATTATCTACTGTCCAGACAGTAGATAATCTACTGTCCAGACAGTATTGTGGGGTACTTCTCTAAATCCGAACTTTGTGGTATAATCTCAATCAGCCAAAACCGATGCTTACCATGAAACCCAAAATCAAACTCCTCCTTGCCGATAGTTACTTTCTGTTTGTGGAGGGGCTATCGCTGATGCTTGCTAAATCTGATGATTTTGAGGTGGTCGGTACGGCCCGCAACGCCCACGAAACCCTCCACCAACTCCGCCAAGTGTCGTGCGATGTGTTGGTGGTTGATGCCAATTTTTTCTTTCAGGGTAATGTCAAATTCGACACGCAAATCCGAGAAATTTATGCCAAAAAAATCCTCGTTCTTCACGATGCTATATCGCCCAGTTGCTTACGCAAAATCGAAAAGCAAGTCGATGGTTTTGCTTCAAAATCAACTACGCAGTACCAGTTTTTTGATAGTATTTTTCGAGTGCATGAAAAAGTCAAAACAAAAAAACCAGCCCCGCAATCGTTTTTACACATCAACACTACTTTTCAGCAGGAACTGGTCACCCGCTACTCGCTTACGCCCCGTGAGGTAGAAGTAATCAGGCTCATTGCCCTCGAATTTCTCTCGGTCGAGATAGCCACCAAGCTCTGCGTCAGCGAGTTTACAGTTGATACTTACCGCAAGAATATCACCAAAAAACTCAACGCCCGCAACGTAGCCAGCATCGTCAATTTTGCTCACCGTTGGCAGTTGGTGTAAGGCAAGCTGAGAATCAACAGGAATACTACTCGACTGTTCATTGATAATTAATAATTGATAATTGATAGCGGAACGCCGCCCGATTGATAATTGATAGCGGAACGCCGCCCGATTGCTAATTGATAATTGATAACTGAAATGATTGCCTTGAAAACTCCCCAAAACAATGAGATTACGTATCTCGAAGCTGATGTAAATTACACGATTTTTCATCTGAACGATGGAAAGAAAATCGTATCATCGTTTACCCTCAAAAAATACGCCACCGATAGTCGAATGGCGGGATTTCTGCGGGTACACAAATCGTTTTTGCTCAACCCCGACTCCATCGTAAGCTGTGAGCAAGAAGGCCGAAAAACTACCATAGAACTACGAAATGGCCGAAAAGTGCAGGTTTCCCGCCGAAAAATCGGCTTGGTGCTGGATTTTATTAACCTAAAAAAATAGTAGAAAATATCCCAAGTGGGGATAACGGAACGGTATTTCGGACGGAGTTTGGCGGCTGCAAAAAAAAACCCAGCAAAAAACCTTAACTTGCTCACTAATTCTGAGCAAGTTTTTTTATGCAAACCATTATAACAAACGCCACCGTTCATACAGGAACGGAAGTGCTTGAAAATCAAACAGTTACGGTCGAAAATGGCGTAATACGGCAGTCTGACGGCATACGGTCTGACGGTACGTCTGACCCTAACGTGACAATTATTGATTTAGCGGGTAAACACATTTCAGCAGGATTTGTTGATGTGCATATCAACGGTGGCGAGCAATACCATTTTACCCAACACGCCACCGAGCAAACCATCAGCGATATTTACGAATCAAGCCTAAAACTTGGCACTACCCACGTGTTGCCCACGCTTATCACTTCTCCCCTCGAAAATATCCTGAAAGGCATTGAAGCTACCCGTAGTTATTTGGCAAAAAATCCGACATCGGGCGTACTCGGAATGCACCTCGAAGGGCCGTTTTTGAACCTTGCCAAACGTGGAGCTCACTTGGCTCAATACATCAAAAAACCAAGCAATAGTGAGCTGGAAGAAATCATCAAATACGGTAAAGGCATTATCAAATTAATGACCATTGCCGCCGAAAATTTCACGCCCGAACAGCTCGAAATGCTGCTCGAAAGTGGCATAAAAATCTCACTCGGACATTCAAATGCTACTTTCAAGCAAGCACAAACTGCTTATAATCAAGGCATTACGCTGTGTACACATCTCTACAACGCCATGACCCAAATGGGGCATCGTGAGCTTGGCGTGGTGGGTGCAACGTTTGATAATGCGAATATTTATGCCCCCATCATTTTAGATGGTTTTCATTGCGATTATGCCGCCGCTCGGATTGCTTACAAACTCAAAAAAGACAAACTTTTCTTGATTTCAGATGCCCTTTTTGTGGGTGAAAAAGTAACACATTTTCAGTGGGAAGAATTTGATGCCTACCTCGAAAATGGACAATACCGCAACTCCGAAGGCAACCTCGCAGGGGCAGCCGTTTCGATGGCCGATTGTGTACGAAACGCCGTGCAGCAGGTAGGTATTTCGCTCGAAGAAGCCGTCAAAATGGCAACTATTCGCCCCGCCAAAGCATTAGGAATTGAGCATCAGGTTGGACAAATTGCCGAAGGCTTTTCCGCAAAATTTACGATTTTTGACAATAATCTAACTCATTTTGAATCGCTGATTTTGTAGCACAATTTTCCAAATTGTGCCGCACTCAAAAACAATTCAGAAAATTGTCGTACAAACCCTCAAACCATTTCTACATGAAAACCGTTATTCTATCAACAGAGTCGAACAACGTTCGTAAACCGTAAATTGTAAATCGTAAATATCTCCATGTCTTTCGATAAAAATATTTTAAAATCAAAAACCCTCGGTGAGCTAAAAGCAAGCGGCTACCGCCCAAAATCTATCAAACAAGAATTGCGTGATAATTTGGTTGAAAAACTCAAAAACAAAGAGTCGGCTTTTCCTGGTATTTGGGGCTTCGAGGATACGGTCATTCCTGACGTAGAAAAGGCGATTCTCTCAATGCACCATATCAATTTATTGGGGCTTCGTGGACAAGCAAAAACCCGTATTGCTCGCCTAATGGTCAATTTGTTAGACGAATACGTGCCAATCGTGGCGGGTTCAGAACTCAACGATGACCCGCTCGAACCGCTCTCACGCTACGCCAAAGACCTTATTGCCGAACACGGCGACGCAACGCCAATCGAATGGCTGCCCCGCAGCGAGCGTTACAACGAAAAACTCGCCACGCCCGATGTATCGATTGCTGACCTCATCGGCGAGGTTGATCCGATCAAAGCCGCAACGCTACGTTTGCCTTATTCCGACGAACGAGTGATTCACTTTGGCATGATTCCACGCTCGCACCGTTGTATTTTTGTTATTAATGAATTGCCCGATTTGCAGGCCCGTATCCAAGTTTCGTTGTTTAATATTTTGCAAGAAGGTGATATTCAGATTCGTGGTTTCAAACTCCGAATGCCGCTTGATATTCAGTTTGTATTCACGGCAAACCCCGAAGATTATACCAATCGAGGGAGTATCGTGACCCCCCTAAAAGACCGTATTGATAGCCAAATCGTGACGCACTACCCGAAGTCAATCGAAGTCGGACGCAAGATTACGGAGCAAGAAGCAGTGATAAAAGATGGTCAGAAAAAAATTGTGGTCAATGATGTACTGAAAGATTTGGTGGAGCAAATCGCCGTTGAAGCCCGCCAAAGCGAATACGTTGATGCCAAAAGTGGCGTGTCGGCTCGCATGACGATTTCGGCTTACGAAAACCTGTTGAGTTCGGCCGAAAGACGCTCATTGGTCAATGGTGAAAAAAACGTAACCGCCCGAGTATCAGATGTTTACGGAGCGATTGCGGCCATCAATGGCAAGATAGAATTGGTTTATGAAGGAGAAGTCGAAGGGCCCGTTTATGTAGCTCAAAGCCTCATCGGAAAAGCGATGCGAACCGAGTTTTTGAAATATTTCCCGAACCCCGAAGCCGTCAAGAAAAAGAAATCGGGCAAAAATCCATTCCAGCAAGTATCAACGTGGTTTGGTGAAGGCAACGTCATTGATTTCACCAACGACCTAACCGACCGAGAGTACCGTGCCAGACTAAAAACCATCGAAGGCTTAGACGAATTAGTGGAAAATTACCACGGGCGATTGAGCGAAGACAACAAACTTTTTATGATGGAATTTGCCCTGCACGGCTTGGCCGAATATTCATTAATCAGCAAGCAAAACTTAGACACAGGTCTGCAATTCAAGGATTTATTGGATAGTATGTTCGACCCCAATAAGATGAATTTTGGTGATGATGACGAAGACGATTTTAAATAGGAAATAATCCCACTTCGGTACACTAAACAAACACTAAAACCTTTGGTGAACCAGTTTAAACTTAATTATTTTACACGCAAAGTACGCAAAAAGAACACCGCAAAGAACGCAGAGAAAAAATGAAAAATTCTCTGCGTTCTTTGCGAAAAACTTTGCGGTCTTTGCGTGTGACTTTAACCTATTTTTAGAAAAAAAATTTAAACAGGCTTAGTGTACCTTAGTTCCTTAGTAGTTAAAATTGTTCTGCGTGACAGTGGTTTTACCGCACAATCTCATAAGTACTTTTAGCCACAATCGGCCCGCCCCCAACCGAAAACCCTTCCAAGCTAATGTTTACTTTACTTTGGGAGTCGGTATTAAAAAACGTGATTTGTGCTTTGCCCTGGGCATCAGTTTTTACTTTGGGCGACCAAAAAATAGTCGAACCATAATTTGGCTGAATATGCTCAGGAATCTTCTCATCATACTTTGGGGCATAAAACTCACGGGTCGGATAATACCCCGCAATGGCAACGGATTCAATACCAAGCGATTTATCTTGCCCGTAATCATAGTTGGCGTTGCCTCTTTTGGTCAAAACCGAAATCACGCCGTTACCGCCGCCCATGCTGACAATACCCGCATCGGCACCCGTCAGAATATCAATTTTTTCTACGTCCATCACCGATAGCATCAAGATAGCTGATTTGTCGGTTTGCATACCGTCCAACAAAAAAGTTGGCTCGGACGACCCCGAAAGCGAACTTATGCCCCTAATCGTAACGGTCGGATCCATGGCACTACCCGAAACCTGCACGCCCGCAAAACGCCCCCTGATGAGGTCAAGTACGTTCATGTAGCTACCCATACTTTGATCAACGGTCAGCGACTTGCTGGCATTGGTATAATTCACCCGTGAGTCACGCTCCACGTATTTTTTGGCTGTCACCTTGACTTCTTGAAGCATTGTAGCTTTGTTAAAACGCAAGAGTCGCTCCAAATCTAAGGCTTCTTTGGTGCGTTTGAGGTAGTCGGCGAGGTCTTTTTCGTCAAATGTCACGGCATTAAACGGAACGGCAATTATCTGAATTTTTGGGGAAGCCGTTTTGTTAATAAATATCTTGGTGTTGCGATTAGCACTCCCCGCAATGGCTTGCACCAAAACCCGAGCCGAATCAACAAAATTGAGATCATTGACTATAAACGAGCCGTTTTTTTCAGCCATTCCCATACCAAAAAGTCGGGTACTGTCTTTCAGCGAAAACAGAAAAGTTAGGTTGATGGGTTTCTCGAAAAGTTTACCATTTTGACGGCTAACTTCGCCCGACAAACTGATGCCTCGCTCCATAAAAAACTTGGGCGTTGTTAGGGTATCTTTCAGCACTTCGGCCCATTTAAAACGTCGCCAGCCCTGCGTTAGCATCAATATATCAAGGTGGCGATCGGCTTCGAGATTTTCTTTTGAAAAATAGTAAGCAGGTTGCTCAATCTTTCCTTTTACGTCGGAGCTAAGGAGTAAATAAGTCTGAATATTTTCGGCGTTTGGCTCTTCCAGTACTTGTTTAGAATCGGACACCGCTACCGAAAAATCGCCCACGATTGGCTTGCCCGCTTGGTCTTTTGCTTCAATATCAATCGTTACTTTTTCACGGGGTAAATACTTTTTCTTGTTGGGTAAAATGCTGATATTCAGTTGATTATCTTTTTTTAGATAAACTATTCGTTCGCACAGCGGAGTGCCTTTTTCATCAAAAACCGTAAACTGCGAAACCCCCTGCGGAAACTTACTTTTTGGGATTTTTATCAGAACCATCTTCTTGGTCGGGGTGGCTTTGGCAGCGTAGCAGATGGTGCCTCGTGCTTGCCCAACGATGCCAATTTGCCCAACGTAATTAGCAAAATTGTGCATAACCAGCACCAAAATATTATCCTTGTCGGCCAATGGATCGACCCTCAAACTGAAACCTTCTTTTCTGGCTTCGGGGAAAATGATTTCTTTCTCAAAAATATTACGATACTTGATTTTAGCCGTGTATTTTTCGCCCACTTCGGGCTTGAAACTAAACGCCCCCAAACCTAAATGTTCGCTCTCAAAACTCATCACGGTATCGCCCTTATCGCTCAATACGATACCCGTCACGTCTAAGCCATTGCCGAGAGCATCGACTGCTTTGTAGGCCAATCGGTTTTCGATTCCTTCTACCAAATTGCCCCCCTCGGGAAAAAATCGAAAGTCAATTTCTTGGGCGTTTAGCTTCGTTGGCTCTTGATTTTTGGTAGTTTGAAAAACCTGAAAGTCTTTCATAAAAACCAAGTTTTCATCAAAGTTCAACATCCAGTTGGTGTAAGCCCGCAGGCGATAATATCCCGCTTTTAGCGTATCGGGCAGTTGAAAATCAGCGTAAGCACTGCCCCCGTTGAGTTTCAATATTCGCTTGTCGATGAGCTTACCTCGCTGATTATCAATGAGTTCGACGTAAAGCGGCACGCTAACCGTGTCGGGATAAAGGGTATTGGCTTCAACCAAATAGGCCTTGAACCAGATAGTTTCGCCCGCCGTGTAGTAGGGTTTATCAAGGTGTAGATAGGCTTTTTCTTGGGGCAGTTGGTCGTTGTAACGGTTGAATTTTGCAGCGATTTTTTCGATTAAATCTTCTTCAAAAGTAAAAGCAAATAATGATGCAGCAAGGGCGAGATATAGTGCAAGTTTCTTCATGGTGAATGTGGTTGTTTTTTTTGTAAAATTAGTAAAAAATGACAATTTTGAAAGTTTATTGGTTGATTTTTTATTCAAATCTATTACTCAATCTAACTCAAATTCGGTATTGTGTGCCATTTTGTAGCAACCCTAACCCGAAAGACCGTTGGACTAAAAACTCAACAATTTGACATCAAGCTCGAACAAAAAATGTAACTTTGTGGAAAAATAAATTTGAATGGAAGTAGCAATAAAAAGTATCACAAAAAATAAATTTGGGCAATATTTCACACCAGAAGTAGTCGCTAACTTTATGATTGAATTGGCGGACATTTCGGCAAATTCAAGCATATTAGAGCCGTCTTGTGGAGAAGGTGTTTTTTTAAAGTTATTACACGACAAGGGATTTGACAATTTAACGGCTTTTGAGATAGATAAAGAATTGGCACAAGACTTTTCAAATGTTCGTTACGAAAGTTTCATTTCGGCAAAAATTTCTACAAAATTTGACTTAATTATAGGTAATCCGCCTTATATCCGTTGGAAAAATTTAGAAGATGATTTAAAGCAAGAATTATCTTCAAACCCAATTTGGAACAAATATTTCAACAGCCTTTGCGACTATTTATATATTTTCATTCTCAAATCTATTGAATTGTTGAATGAAAATGGACAATTAATTTTCATTTGTCCTGAATATTGGATGAATACAACTCATTCAATTTCGCTTCGCAATTATATGGTTGCGAATGGGTATTTTGAAGAAATTTATCATTTCAACGAAACCCCAATTTTTGACAAAGTAACCGTTTCGATTGTGATTTTCAAGTTTGTAAAAAGCAAACAGAAGTCGGACAAAATTAAAGTGGCTAAATTTTATGCTAACCAAAAATTGACTGTCGAAACGTTACAAAAACTAAAAATTCAAGTTGAACTAAAAGATGCTGAATATTTACAAGTAACTCAATTCAAAACCAATGAAAGATGGCTTTTGCAGTCAGACGAGGTACGAGAAGAGTTAAGTATTTTAGAGAATAATTGTTTGAAGAAAAATGCGGAACGCCGCCCGCAAAACCCTTTGCTAAATTTATTCAACGAAGAAAAACAGGTGGGCGGCAAACCGCAATTTCACACCATTGGAGAATTTTGTGATATTGGCAATGGTTTGGTTAGTGGTTTAGATAAGGCATTCCAAGCGGTCGGCGTTCCGATAAACGGACATACTTTAAATGAGGTTGAAAAAAAGGCAACGCTGAACGTTGTAAAAGCAAAAAATTTGAAGCCATTTTTTGCTGAAAGTATTACAAAATATATTTTTATCAATGAAGGACTTGAAGAAACTACATTTTTAGAAGAGTACCCAAATTTTTATACGCATTTTCAGAAATATAAAGAAGATTTGGGCAACAGATACCAATATAACAGAAAAATAAATTATTGGGAATGGGTATTTTTGAGAAACTTTAATTTATTCAACAATCAAGATAAAAGAATATTTGTGCCATGCAAAGAGCGAATATCGAATAAAAATTATTTCCGTTTTGCACTTGTGGACAAAGGCATTTTTCCTACCCAAGACGTAACTGCCATATTTAAAAAACCTCATGTAAAAGAAAGTATTGAGTATTTTTTGGCATATTTAAACAATCCTGTTGTTTTTGATTGGCTAAAATGTAACGGAATTGTGAAAGGAAATATCGTTGAATTTTCCGAAAAACCAATCGCAAGTATTCCATTCAGAGTAATTGATTGGGCAAACAATGAAGAAGTTACATTACACGAAAGCATAACAAATGCAACCAAACAATTTCTTGAAACAAAGCAAGAAGTCGAACTAAACAAAATCAACGAACTATTTAATTCACTTTTTAGCTGCATCGGCAGTCCGACTTAACAAATGAACGTAAATGATACCGAACTCATAAAGAAAGTTAAGGGGACATCAGTACCTAAACCGCTTTCAGGAACATTGTCGGGTCACGCTGCGGGCGAACCTTTTGACAAGCACGTTTATGATGAAATCAAAAAGCAGTTTCCTAAAAATACGTTTCGACAATACGAATATCTGAACGACTTATACACTCAAAACTCAGATGTAATTGGCTATGAAGCAAGAGAAAAGTTGTTTAAATCGCCTTCCGTACACTTTTTATTGGCAAGAGGAAAAGAAGTTACGAACAAATGGAGTAGTGAAAATCCATTTGACGAAAAACAAAATGACACCGCAGATATTTTGGTTGTGAAAGATAATTTCTATGAAATTATTGACATAAAAACTCGGAATTTGTCTAAGTCAGCACAGTCTCCAAACATCATTTCAGCCTTCAAATTAGCCCAAGTTTGTGCTAAAATGATTGACAACAAAGAGTTTGATAATTTTTCGATTAACTATTTTGAGATTGATTGGGAATTAACGACCGACGCTTCGGACAAAGAAAGGTTAGTTTGTAAAGATGCTCACTTTGCAAGTTTATTCAAATGCAATCCAAGCAATCTTTACATTAACTGGGCAGCAGCGATGCAGTTACAATTCCACGTTTGTGATTTAGACCAAGAATTTGAAGGAAGTAGAGAAGATTGGGCAGTTGCTTATTTGAAACACTTTGTAACACAAGCGAAAAAACGAGCAAACGATATGATTACCAAATTTGTCAAACCATTTGAAAAATACATCAAGTAACGAAAAATAAGGGTGTACGAAACTTTGCAGAAATAACCTCACCCGTATCGGCGGTCCGACCCAGCCCCTCTCCACAGGAGAGAGGGGGGCTTTTCAAGGGGGTAGAAAGCCCCTTTACCAGTGGGTAAGGTCAGCCTCTGCCGTGGGAAATCTGCAAAGTTTCGTGCACCCTTTCAATGAATAGATATTGTATTTCTAAGATAATATTGTACAATCAAAAGTTTTTCTTGTAAATTCGCACCAAGATTCTAAAAACTTATAAAAGTATGTTACACTCAAAAATCGCAGGGATTGGCTTCTACGTTCCCGAGAAAATTGTCACCAACGCCGACCTAATGAAAGTCATGGACACCACCGATGAGTGGATTCAGGAACGCTCAGGAATCAGAGAACGCCGCTACGGCATCAAGGGCTTAGAAACCCCAACCACCATGGCAGCCAATGCCGCAAAAATCGCCTGCGAACGGGCAGCAATCAAGCCCGAAGAAATAGATTTTATTGTTTTTGCTACGCTGAGTCCCGACTATTATTTTCCTGGTTGTGGGGTGCTTTTGCAGCGAGAATTGGGCATTTCGCACAAAGAAATGGGAGCTTTGGATATTCGAAATCAGTGTTCGGGCTTTATTTATGCCCTGTCAGTGGCCGATCAATTTATCAAAGGCGGAATGTACAAAAACGTACTCGTAGTTGGAGCCGAAATGCACTCGATGGGGCTTGATTTCAGCACCCGTGGCCGCAATGTGGCCGTGCTTTTTGGCGATGGAGCGGGGGCTGTTTTGTTGCAACCAACCACCGAAGAAGGCAAGGGAATCTTGACAACCCACCTACATTCCGACGGTACGCACGCCGAAGAATTGGCACTAATTAGCCCAGGAAGCCACGGCGGGTATCATTTGGGAGCCGAGCAATTTGGCTTTCCTGATGTAGAATACGGCGAGATTTTTGTGTATGAAAATCTTCTCGAAAACAAGACTTATTACCCCAACATGAACGGGCAGTTGGTGTTCAAAACCGCCGTGACGAAGTTTCCCGAAGTAATCATGGAAGCTCTCAACAAAACGGGCTACAC
>JANNEN010000415.1:0-6231 GCA_031378715.1 Emticicia sp. | reverse complement strand
CAATAGTTTTACCAGAAGCATTCAATAAGATGGCTTCACAATGACGACGAAATATATGGTTAGAACCTTGCTTGTATCCTTGTTCTAAACTTTTTTTTTCTTCGTATGTCAAAATAATATGTTTACATTTTCGTCCCATAGAACAAAGTTAAAAATAAAACTCGTTTATTTTTGTCCCAGTACTTAGTTCTACTTTGGCACGCTGAAATCTTTATTATTTTTAATGCCGTTAGGCATGAAATATCGGTAGAAAAAGTAGTTTTCTCAGAGAAATAAAGTTCCGTAGGAACGAAATATTCAAAATAATGTACCGTTCCTACGGAACTCTGGACAGTTTTCTATCATTGTTACTACCGATATTTCATGCCTAACGGCATAATGCTCAAAGTGCCAAAGTAGAATTAGAAGACTTCTTTCAAGAAATTCCGTAACTAAACTTAGCAATCAAAAAAGCTGAGGCGTATCTTTGCAACATGAAACTCAAAAATGATTTACTATTGCGTGCCGCCAAAGGTGAGCGTGTGGAACGAGTACCCGTCTGGACGATGCGTCAGGCTGGAAGAATATTACCCCAGTACCGTGCCGTGCGAGAAAAAGCGGGTAGTTTCATAAAACTTGCTACTACGCCTGAACTGGCCGCTGAGGTTACGATTCAGCCCGTTGATATTTTGGGGGTTGATGCCGCTATTATTTTCTCAGATATTTTGGTCGTACCCGAAGCCATGGGTTTACCCTACGAGATGCTCGAAGCAAAGGGTCCGTTTTTCCCAAAAGTCATTCAGACCAAAAAAGATATTGATGCCTTGCGTGTTGCCAATCCTGAAAAAGAGTTAGCGTACGTACTGAAAGCGATTGATATTGTAAAAAAAGAATTAGATGGACGAGTGCCGCTCATCGGTTTTGCGGGTGGGCCGTTTACGATACTTTGTTATATGGTCGAGGGGAAAGGCTCAAAAACCTTTTCAGTAGCCAAACGAATGCTTTATTCCGAGCCAGAGTTGGCCCATCAGTTACTCCAAAAAATAACCGATACCACCATCGCTTACCTAAAAGCCCAAGCCAAACACGGTGCTGATATGGTACAGATTTTTGATTCGTGGGCGGGAATACTTTCACCCGAGCAATACCGCAAGTTTTCGTTGCCGTACATTGCCCAAATCTGCGATGCCGTCAGCGAAGTACCCGTAACGGTGTTTGCAAAAGGCGGTTTTTTTGCCCGAAAAGAAATGACAAAACTAAAATGTGAGGTCATCGGTTTAGACTGGAATATGGACATCAGCGAAACTCGCCGAATGATTCCGCACCAAACGCTCCAAGGGAATCTCGACCCGTGCGTGCTTTATGGATCATTCAAAGAAATTGAAAAGCACACAAAAAAGATGATTAAAAATTTCGGTGGGCAAAAATACATTGCCAACCTCGGTCACGGCGTTTACCCCGATACGCACCCCGATAAAGTCAAATGTTTTATTGATACCGTGAAAAATTACACGATTTGATGGCAAATTTTCAGTAAAATATACATCCAAAATCAAACACTAATATCTTTTTTGACGTTTTTGGCGTATATTCACAACATTAAACAGAAAATTAAATAATGATTAGTATTCATGCACGAGAAGAATTTCGAGAAATCGAGATTGATAAATCTCTTCAATTTCGTTACGCAATTTCAAATCTTGGTCGGTTAATAAGTTTCACCGAACGATTTGAAGATGGTCGAGAACTGAGAGGAAGCCTTCAACAGGGCTATCGGATTTTTCGCTACAAAGTACGTACCGATGGAAAAGCAACTACCTACTTTTTTTTCTATTACAGGCTCGTAGCTCAGTATTTCCTTGGCAGGCCTCGTCTTGATCAAACTTATGTACTTCACCTCAATCGGGACAAAGCCGATGACCATATACAAAACTTAAAATGGGCCAATAAAGAAGAAATGGTTGCCCACATGGTGAAAAGCCCGCATTTCATCGAAGCTCGTCAAAAACAAAAAGACCCCAATAATACGAGTAAACGAGGTATGCAAAAACTCACGGCCACGACTGTTATGCGACTCAAAAAAATATTGCTCGACCCTAACCGCAAAACCCGATATAAGATTCTTGCCAAAGAATTTGGCGTTACCGAAATGCAGCTGCATCGAATCCGTACGGGCGAAAACTGGGGGAGTATTAAAGTTTAGTCATCTTTATCGAGCGAAACTCAAACGTTTTCCTCTTGTACTTTCATCAAACTTTCCGTTGGCAAATACCACATTGCCCGATACAATCGTATGCGTGATTTTTGACTGAAACTCCGTACCCTCAAACGGCGACCAAGCACATTTGGCGTGGAGGCTTTCTTTCGTCACGAGCGTAGTTTGGTTTAGATCTACCAAGGTCAAATCAGCCCAGTATCCCTCACGAATATAGCCTCGGCGGTCGATTTCAAAACAATCGGCTACGGAATGAGCCATTTTTTGGGCAATTTTTTCGAGCGAAATCTTGCCTTGTTGATAAAATTCGAGCATCACATTGAGCGAATGTTGCACCAGTGGCAGTCCAGATGGAGCTTGCCAGTAAGATTGCTGTTTTTCGTCCCACGTATGCGGGGCGTGATCGGTGGCTACCACGTCAAAATGATCATCGAGTAGGGCTTGCAATAATTTTTCACGGTGTCCGTGCTTGATGGCAGGATTGCATTTTATTTGATTGCCTAATCGGGCGTAGTCATCGGCATCAAACCAAAGATGATGCACACAAACTTCCGAGGTGATAAGCCCCCTGACCCCCAGAGGGGGAATACCAACAGGGGGGCTGAATAGCGGAATTTCGTCAGCCGTTGAAATATGTAGAATATGTAATCTTGTACCGTGTTTTTTGGCTAATTCTACAGCCATTGAAGACGATTTATAGCATGCCTCTTCGTTACGAATTAGCGGGTGAATAGCCCCCAAACCCCCGATGGGGGCTTCTTTTTTTTCGTATTTTTCTTTATAGTATTCCAAATTTGCCTTTACTGTGGCTTCATCTTCGCAGTGGGTGGCAATTAGTGAGGGGAAATTAGCAAATATTTTCTCCAACACTCCTTTGTCATCAACCAACATATTGCCCGTTGAACTTCCCATAAAAATTTTCAAACCGCATACGTTTTTTATGTCCGTTCGCATGGCTTCATCATAATTATCGTTTGACGCTCCCATAAAAAACGAGTAATTTGCCAACGATGTTTGTGCTGCAATTTGGTATTTATCTTCCAAAAGTGCTTGTGTGAGGGCATTAGGTACGGTATTGGGCATTTCCATAAAGCTGGTCGTGCCACCCGCCACGGCCGCTCGTGCTTCGGTGGCGATGGTTGCCTTGTGCGTAAGGCCTGGCTCACGAAAATGCACTTGGTCGTCGATTACCCCAGGGAAAAGGTGTTTTCCCGTAGCATCAATCACTTTTTTGGTGCGGAGATGCGAAAGATTATTGCCGATTTTCTCAATGAATCCATCTTTGATGAAAACATCGGCGGGCGTGATTTTTCCTTCGTTTACCACGAGGGCGTTTAGGATTAGTAGGGTCATAATTTGGTAATGTACTTATCCAAGAAAGATTTAAGTGGTTTGGTAGCTTCATGATTAAGATTCCAAAAGATAGTATTTTGATAATTTCGTTTGTCTTCTTTGGCATCTTGTTTGAAAAAGCTTAAGTAAGTAAAGACTTTTGCTTTTAAATCAGGAATTTCAAACGCTTTAATTTTTTCTGGAGAAATACCTTTGATAAGACATGTGATAAAATCATCAAAACAATTGAAATAAAAATCATGGTTTTTGTAATTGACTATTTTCAGCAAAAGGGTTTCTAAATTGCCAAAATCTGCATTATTTGGGAGTAAAAATAAGTCAAAATCAATTTTGTATTCACTTTTACCTTTGATTAAATAATCAGCCCTTGATTCAAAATCATCATCGGTATCAAAAATAACTAAGTTCTTTCCACCTTCGTTCCCATTTCTTTGCATCTGAATTATGTTGTCAGGCTTAAAAAGTGCCGTATAACCACCAGTTTCAATGAATGATTTTTCGTTTATTGGTATCTTATATATTTCTGAAATATAATCTTTCACAAATTTAATGTCTGCTTTACCCTCAGCAAAAATCAAAATATTCTCCATTTGTTTATCTGATTTCTGTTTCCATTTCGAGGGCATGACTAAACCCTTCATAATTATATTTATATGCTTGAAAACCTTTTAATTTAGTCTTTACTAAATCATAGCACCTTACTTTTTCTTGAAAATTAATATATTCATTTTCTTGTAATACTTCATTAAGGCATTTCAGGCTTTCAAGGCTATGAGTGGTGGCAAAAATTTGTACATTTGATACTTTACAAGCATCAATAATTCCTTTCCAAAGAGTCTTATGGGCAGTATAGTGCAAGCCATTTTCTATTTCATCAATAAACAAAACGCCATCTTTTATCCAAAAAATAGAAGCTATTATTGTAGCTATTTTCTGGATACCATCTCCGTTAAAATTAATAGGAAGTAACTTATCTATACCATCTAAATTTAGTAGTACCTTATCATCAACGACTTCAATATCAAGTAATCGAGGTTCTATTTTTTTTAAAACAGTAACTAATTGGTTTGTATTTTTGATTTCTCGTAATCTTCCTACAAAAAAATGAAGATTTTGAAATGGCTGTTTACCTGCAATTAGTTGATTATTGATAATCGTTTCTTTTTTTAGGTTTGACTCATATTTAGGTACTGCACCATTTTCAAAAATAGTTTTTAACTCAAAAGATTCCTTATCAATCTTATATTTTGCATTAAATGTGGAATTGGTAGGAAATCCTCCTAAGTCAAATGATAGTACGCCTGAAATAGACAACTTTAGAACTCTTTTTTGAGAGATAATCTTATTCACTAAAGATGCGTTTATCGTTGGCTCATTTTCAATATTTTGGTTATGAAAAAAATTAAGGTAATCTGATATTTTTTTAACTGAAAAATCTCTAACCCATTCATTAATAGAAGAGGCTATCTGTATATTATGGGGAGTTGAAAGAAATGCAAATGCTTCCAATACACTCGTTTTTCCCGAATTATTTTTCCCTACAAATAAGTTTATCTGCCCAAAATTTTCGATTTTTAGGTGGTCAAATCCTCTAAAATTATTTATTTCAATGTCCTTAAAGTGCATTTTAATTAAGTTTTAGTCAAAAATAGCGGAAATTTCGCACTCATGCTTTTAATACCGCAAATTCTTTTGCAAAGTAACTCAAAATAATTTTTGCCCCTGCCCGCTTGATGCTCAGTAGCATTTCGAGCATGGCTTTGTCGCCGTCGAGCCAGCCATTTTGGGCGGCGGCTTTTACCATGGCATATTCGCCCGAAACATTATAGGCCGCAATCGGTAAATCGAAATTATCGGCCATCGTTTTGATAACGTCAAGGTACGAAAAAGCGGGTTTTACCATCAAAAAATCTGCTCCTTCGGCTGCATCAAGTTGCCCTTCGATGAGGGCTTCACGCACATTAGCGGGGTTCATTTGGTAGGTTTTCTTATCACCAAATTTCGGAGCAGAGTCCAAGGCATCACGGAACGGCCCATAAAAGGCACTCGCATACTTGACCGAATACGACATGATGCTGACATTCGTAAAACCTTCATCGTCAAGCACACCACGGATATGCCCGATGCGTCCGTCCATCATGTCCGATGGCCCGAGAATATCCGCCCCCGCACGGGCTTGAGCGAGAGCCATTTTGCCCAAAATATCAAGAGTTTTGTCGTTCAAAATTTCGCCGTTTTCCACAAAACCGTCGTGTCCGTCGCTGCTGTACGGATCCATGGCTACGTCGGTCATTAGAGCAATTTCGGGAAATTTATTTTTTATTTCACTTAAAGCCCTGATATACAGCGTATTAGGGTTAGTACTTTCGGTAGCGAACCTATCTTTTTTTATTTCGGGATAATTCGGGAAAAGGCAAATTGACCTAATGCCCAAGTCGGACACTTCCTTGATTTCTTCCAGTAAAGTATCCAACGAAAAGCGGAAAATATTAGGCATTGATTTTATTTCACTCTTGATGCCCGAACCTTCCATGACAAACATCGGAAAAATAAAATCATTGACCGAAAGGGTAGTTTCTTGCACCAAATCTCGGATTGCGGCACTCTTTCGGTTTCTGCGTGGGCGATTGATGAGCATATAATTAATTTGAAAATTTGGAGATTAGGTAATTTATAAATAAGAA
>JANNEN010000399.1:0-3876 GCA_031378715.1 Emticicia sp. | reverse complement strand
CTTTCAAAAGTTTTTCCAGATCGACTTTGTTTTCCTCTATCTCTTTCAAAAGTTTTTCTTTTTCACGCTTGTTTCGCTCAATGTCACGGGTGAGTCGGTCGGCAGCTTTATTTACTCGATCCAAGTTTTTCTGTGATTCTTCGGCATCTCTTTCTGCCAAACGTACGTCTTCATTTTGCATCGCAAAAGCATAAAAATCTTTTAGGAGTTGCTCTACACCCGAAAAAGCCTTGCTACTTTCGGTCACCATGTTACCTCCAATATCAAACGATGCAAAAACCTTGACCTTCGTTTTTTGTTCGGACATCACCTTCGTCATCAAGTTAATGGGGTCGCCCGTGATGCTCGGAATACTCGCCGAGGCAATATTAAAAACCTCTCGACTTTGTGCCACGCCACCGTATTTTGAGATAAAAAGCGACCAATCTTTCTCAATAAATTTCTTTTCGATGTTGAGCGTCATGTAAAAACCCTCTTTGCGGTCTTTGCCAAAAACTTCCGAGCCGCTCAAAATTGTTTGTGCAAAGCCGACCACATTGAGGGCCAAAAATAAAGCTGTAATGAATACTTTTTTCATAAATAATCGTTTTTGTTTTTTGTGACGGTTAAAACTTATTTTCGTAATATCTTGGGCAAAATTAATCAGTTAAAAACGCCAAGTACTTTCTTGCAAATCAATACAATCTTCCGCCTCTCGTAGTTTTCAGTCGCAAATAAATAGTATTCTCCGCCGTCTTGCAAGCCTAATTTCTTTTTTATTTCTTCGGGCTTCATCGGGAAATTTCGGGTACTAATATTTGCTTTTTTGTTGGGTAAATATTGCAAAATTTCTTTTTTATCGAACTTGCACATTATCACACAGCTAAAACTTCGCCCTGGGAAATTTTCTACGAGATTCTCAGAAGTGTAAAGGTGGCTATTAGGAGCTATTTTACCGATGCCAAATCGCTCGGCGATACTTCTAAATCCCCCAGCTTTCATGATGGCGGCATTGGGTTCGTAGATAAAATTACTCGGTTTTGCGTAGTTAATTTTTGCATCGGTTTCGCTTGCATAGTCAAACTCAAAGCATTGTTTTTGCTGATTTGCTAAAAAGTTTACGCACACTATTTTTGCTTTTTTAGTATCTTTTTTACTTAAAAATAATAGCTCTTTTACTTCATTTTCAATAGCAACGATATGCACCTCCGCAATGGTCTCTAATTGCTCTAATGCCAATTTTATATCAAGCATCGGTGAGAATTTTACCATATAATTACTCAATAAGTCCTTGATAGACAGTAAGTTAGGTTCGCAATCTTCGATTTTGAATACTTTATTTTTGGCTTCATCACGGCGGTGTGGATCGAGGTAAAAATGTGTGAATGATTGCGTATATGAATGATTGAGTAAGACGGAATCTTGGTTCAAAACTTCAATGTTTTTCTGACCTAAAACTTCAAAATTATGCTTCGCTATTTGGGCTAAAACTGGATTTTGTTCGACATAAACCACTTCATCAAAAACCTTGGCGAGTGCGTACGTATCAAGCCCCATGCCACCCGTGAGGTCAATACATTTTTTTGAAAATTTCTCCTCCAAAAAATCACCAAAAACTTGTGCTTTGTAGTTTGCCGTGGTTTCGGACGAAGCCTGTTCAACCGATAGAGGCGGAGGGTAAAGAACATTCTCATTAGCGTACCAAGTAGGTAATTTATGCCTTGCTTTTTGTCGAGCAATGTACTGGTCGGCAATTAAGTTGAGTAAATCTGCGGCATATTTTTTTTTATTTTTCAAGATAAACGACTGAATATCAGTCGTTTCTATCGTTTTGGTAATATTACTTGCCTCAATGAGTTTTTCTATATCCATTTTGTGCCATTGTCTGTGTCACCACAAACGATTAATGTTATATCGTCCCGTTGTCCGTGTCCCCCAGACGACAATTTTCCCACGGACGATACCGTGGGCGAAATATAATCATACAAATTCACCCAAAAAAGCATAAATTTGCATCAAATAAATTCAAAATTATGCTAAGTTTTTGGGAAAAAGATGTATTCTTCAAAAAATACGATATTATTATTATTGGTGCAGGGTTTTCGGGGCTTTGGCTGGCGTATTTTTTAAAGAAAAAAAAACCAAATATCGAAATCTGTATCCTTGATTCGGGTATTTTTCCTACGGGAGCAAGTACCAAAAATGCGGGTTTTGCGTGTTTTGGTAGTCCCACCGAACTCCTCGAAAACATCGAAACTATGGGGCTCGATGCCGCACTTTTTTGGGCCGAGCAACGCTTCAAAGGTATCAATATCATCAACAAAAACTTTGGCTCAATCATTGATTTTGATGCTTGTGGAGGCACTGAATTATTCAATGATGTAGTTATTTTTGAAGAAACAAAATCAAAAATTGATTCATTAAACCATGAATTACGGGCAATAGTTCGTAAAGAAAATCATTTTTTTGAAGATAATCTAATTACAAAATCAGCAGGATTTCAAGGTTTCACTCACGCCATTTCAAATACTGCCGAAGGCTCAATTCACAGCGGAAAACTCGTCAATACCTTACAGGAAGCACTTTTGGCCTTGAAAGTGAAGATTTTTTTTGGTGTAAATGTCACTGATTATGCCATCGAAAATGACTCCGTAAATGTGTTCGCCGAAAATGATTTGACCTTCAAGGCCGCCCATCTGTGCCTGACTACCAATGCCTTCACCAAAAAACTTTTGCCCGATATTGATTTGTACCCAGGTCGTGGTCAAGTCTTGATTACCGAGCCACTAGAAGGGCTAAATTGGAAAGGTACGTTTCACTTTGACAAAGGCTATTATTATTTCCGAAATTACCAAAATCGGGTACTTTTCGGTGGCGGCCGAAACCTTGATTTTGATGCTGAAAATACCGATGAATTTGGCTTAACTGATTTAGTACAAGACACCCTCGAAAAACTGCTTTACGCACGTATTATTCCGCACCACAAAAACATAAAAATCGACCAGCGATGGAGTGGAATCATGGCTTTTGATGAATCAAAAACTCCTGTCAGTAAATGTATTAGTGACAAGCTTTCGCTAAGTGTCCGCATGAATGGTATGGGCGTAGCACTCGCCCCAACGCTCTCCGAAAACTTAGCTAACGAAATTTTATGAAGACAACTTTAGCAGCATCAAGTCTTTTACCCGAAACTTTCTTGATTACAATTCTGTTCGATTGTACAGTAGTTTATTTATTTTTCTTATTTTTGCTATTAGATTTCTTTATACAGATTTCAATATTTAAGTTATTGCTGCTGTGTCCTAAATTCTTCAAGTCCGCTTATGAAATACTTTAATCTCAAACACATCAAATCTGATATTCCATCGGGTTTAGTAGTTTTCTTGGTTGCGTTGCCCCTTTGTTTGGGCGTTGCCTTAGCTTCGGGAGCTCCCTTGATTTCGGGCGTAATTGCTGGAATAGTCGGAGGGGTTGTGGTTGGCTCGTTGAGCGGTTCTCAACTCGGTGTTAGTGGGCCTGCGGCAGGGCTTACAGTAATCGTACTGAACGCCATTACTGAAATTGGTGCCTACGATTCCTTCCTTTTGGCGGTTGTATTGGCAGGAATTTTTCAGGTAATATTGGGTTTCATGAAAGCGGGTATTATTGGCTATTATTTTCCTTCGTCGGTTATTAAAGGTATGCTTACAGCTATCGGAATTATCATTATCTTGAAGCAAATTCCGCACGCAATGGGGATTGACTTGGATTTTGAAGGCGATGAAGGTTTTTTTCAAAAAGATGGCGAAAATACTTTCACTGAACTATTACGTGTTACCGAGCTTTTCAATGAAGGAGCATTAATCATTGGTTTGGTATCATTAGGAATCATGATTTTATGGGAGCGACCTTTTATCA
>JANNEN010000360.1:0-10126 GCA_031378715.1 Emticicia sp. | reverse complement strand
TTAGTAATTTCAATTTTTCCGATTAACCCGAATAAATTCGGTTGCTGTAATAATCAACGGAATTTATATTTAAGTACCCGAATAAATTCGGTATTTTGAACTCTTTTTTAACTATCAATTACTTAATTCTTGTTGCACTACATTATTCGCAACAAAAGGGATTCAATATACTCATCAACCAATTTCGTTCCAATTTATCTTACAAACGTAATAATTTTCTATGGAAACAGCTATTAATCAACCGATTACTGACGAAAAAACCTACACCGCTACGAGTAAAATCCTCTTAGCTATTCCGCTTTACGTTTACATCAGCGTTATCGCTTCGATGTGCGTAATTTTAGGCGTTTTGTGGGACATCGCCTGGCACATGAGCATCGGGCGTGATGGACTTTTTTCAGCACCCCACGTAGTGACCTACGCAGGAGCGGCATTTGCGGGGCTTTTTTCGGGTTTTCAGGTATTAAAAACCTCTTTTTGGGGAAGCAAACTTGAAAAAGGGAAAATGGTCAATTTTTGGGGTATTTTTTATAGCTCTTTGGGCGGGCTTTTTTGTATTTGGGGCGGTATTGCTTCGCTTACGTCAGCTCCCTTCGACGATTGGTGGCACAATACCTACGGGCTTGATGTACAGATACTTTCACCGCCACATACGATTCTGCTCTTGGGCTTGCTCAGTGTGCAGATGGGTGCAATGATTGGTACATTGGCGTTTTTGAATAGAAAGGACAAAATAGCGGGACTCTCAACCCAAGAAAGCGAGAAACGTACCACCCGTCTGCAATGGATGTTTATCTTGACGGCCGCTTTTTTTATTACTTCAATCTTTACGTTTCTTACTGACTCGTTGGGGCGTTGGGCAATGCACCGCCCCTCGTTTTATCAAGTGGCAGGAGTAGCATTTCCGTTTATTTTACTTGCTACGGGGCGGGCATCGGGCAAAAAGTGGGGCATAACTTATATTTGTCTGATATTCTTGGTGTTTGATTGGGCGGTCAATGCCACCATACGCTTGTTTCCTGCCGAGCCGCTGTTGGGGCCGATTCATAATCAAATCACGACTTACCAAACCCTTGGTTTTCCGCTACTCTTATTTATTCCGGCCTTAGCTATGGACTGGTTGAGAGATAAATTTTCGGCAAAAAACGATTGGATATTAGCCTTGATTTTAGGATTTACGTTCGTTGCTGTCTTTTTGGTTCATTACCCCTTTGGTACTTTTCTTCACGAATCGCCCGCAGCCCGAAACTGGTTTTGGGGTAGTTATTCGTGGTCATTTCAGAGTGATTCTGACTGGGAGTTTCGTTTTAAATACCGTAATGATGCCACTGCCTTTGATTGGACAAAAGGCTTATTGGTGGCACTTATTTTTAGTATAATTTCGTCAAGAATTGGTCTTGCTTGGGGAAATTGGATGAAGAAAGTACAGCGGTAAATCTAATGGGTGAAGTGGTTTGCCGCTCGTTTGTGAATGAGTGAAAATCGTTCGTTTCTTTCTATTTCTTTTTGGATGGTATTTTATAAATTTCAAAAACCGAATTTATTCGGATACTGAAACTGAAAATCTATTCATTATCATAGCGGCTGAATTTATTCAGTCAAAAGCAAAATGAATTTTCGGTTTTATCGCCCGCAAGGAAATAATTTCTAAAAACAGCTATAAAATTTTGTAATCAATGATATTCGAGAAAATAAAAAACGCTTTTTTTCAAGCAATATTAATACTTTTTGTGTCAGTTTCGGCTTTCGCCCACATCGGTAGTGCGGGCGTAGTGCAGGAAGGTAAAGCAGGAAATTATCAAGTACAAGTATATGTGGAGCCGCCCGACGTGATTCCTGGCACTGCCAAAATTTCGGTTATGGTTGATGGCAAAGACATTACGAGTGTCCGTATGAGTCCGATTTATTACTTTACAGGTGATGAAGGCTCGCCACGCTCCGACGAAGGGATTTTGTCGGCATCGGGTAGCTACGATGGACAAATTTGGCTCATGGAAAGTGGAGCCGCCAGCGTCAAAATAATGATTGAAGGAGCAAGGGGCAAAGGTGAAGTACTAATTCCGATTGCGGCACTTTCTACTGCCCAACGCACCCTGCCGAGTTCATTGGGTTGGATTTTGTCGGGTTTAGCCCTGCTTTTAGTTGCCGTAATGACAACTATTATTGGAGCCAGTACGGGCGATAGTTTGCTCAAAGAAGGGCAATCGCTCGACCAACGCACCAAGCAACGCCGAATGATTGGCTCAACGATTGGTGCAACTTTTTGTGGTGTACTTTTATTTGGTGGAAATGCGTGGTGGAACGCCGAAACGGCTGATTATAAGCAGTTTATGTACAAGCCTTATACGGCCACATCAACCATTAGTATGGGCAAGGAAGGGCAACGAATTTTGAATTTTAAGATTGATTCGGCTTCGATTGATAACCGTCCAACGAGTTTTATTATTCCCGACCACGGAAAACTGATGCACATGTTTTTGGTCAAAGCAGGCACGATGGACGCTTTCGCTCACCTGCACCCCGTACGGAAAGATAGTATGACATTTATAGCACCGCTACCCAACTTGCCCGCAGGAAAATACTTAGTTTATGCCGATGTGCTGCGGTATCATGGGCTGCAAAATACTATTGCTGATACGGTGGAGATAGCCGCCCCCACCCAAAATGAGAGAGCTTTAACTCCCTCCCCTTCGGAGAGGGTTGGGGAGGGGCAAGCTGACTCGGACGATACCTTTGTGGTCACGAATGCCCTCAACACAAAGGCAAACCTGCAAGATGCTGGCATTACGATTTGTGGCGTTGCGGGCGTAAAAACCCCGCTGCAAGATGGTTCGAGCATTGTTTGGGAAGCAAAACCCAACCAAAAACTGATGGCGGGGAAGGTCTATAACCTAAAATTTTCGGTGCTTGCTCCCGACGGAAAACCTGCTGAATTGCAGACGTACTTAGGCATGATGGGACACGCCGCCGTCATCAAAGACGATGGCTCGGTTTATATACATTTGCACCCAAACGGTACTTTTTCGACAACGGCCGTGCAGGTGATGCAAAAACGTATTGACGAAACCGTAACTCAACGCCCAAATTTGACCAGCCCGAAGCGATTTAGAGATAGCGTTGATAATATTATGGCGAAAATCCAGACCATGACCGAAGCCGACCGTGATAAGTTTTTGATGGGTGATATGAAGCATGAATCAAGCGGACACCACGGCGGCGAAGTGAACTTTCCGTACGCTTTTCCGAAGACGGGTAACTACCGAATCTGGCTACAAATCAAGCGAAATAGTAAAATTCTGACGGGCGTTTTTGATGTAAATGTAATTTGATTTATATTTAGTCGAAATATTATTTTTTGTAAATTCATAGGTATAATAAAAAAACCTTTTTCGATGATTGAAAAAGGTTTTTTTGTTGAAAAAGTTTGTTACCCTTCATTGGATTGTGTTTTTTTGATATTTAACTGTACTATTTCTTTAAGTAGTTGAATGGAAATAATCGACATTTTAAATTTAGTTAACTTACTCATTATAAGTATTTTACACCATTCAACATTCAACATTTATCATTAAACATCACTTACTGTATTCCAAAAAAATCTTTTTCCCATAAAACTTTTACCAATGTTCCATTGTGGCATACTTTTTGGCGATAACTGTATGAAAGTGATTCAACGGATACATTCAAGAATCATTCGGAATAAACCCATAACATCATCAATCAAATTTGTGCTATGAAAAAGTTGATCTTACTCGCTTTTCTATGCTTTTCGTTTGATTTATTTGCTCAAAGCGAACGAGGAATAGATTTTATTAGAGGAACATTTGAAAACACCCAAAAACTGGCTAAACAGCAAAATAAATTAGTATTTATATCCTACGAAAACTACGGAGGAAATAGCCGATGGATGAATCAAAATGTCTTTCCTTCGGCAGAAGTCGGAACATTTTTCAACGAAAATTTTGTTAGCTTGAAAATCAACTCAGAATCGCTCCGAGATAAATCAGCTAACAGTGATTTTAAATATTATGGCACATCGTCGGCGTATTTTTTCTTTACTTCCGATGGCGAACTCATCTATAAATCGCACTTTGCGGCAAATCCAAAAGATTTGTTGGCCGATGCTAATCGAGCCTTAAAGGTAAGCGATAATTTTCTTTCGCTTGATTACCTTGACAAGCAATTTCGTAAAGGAGAGCAAAGTCCTGAGATGTTTTATTTGTATTCGCTCCGTCGTTTGCAGGCTATCAATATTGGTAGTACGAAAGAAAAAGAAAAGAATATTAGAGAACTCGACAAAGCAGTGCGGGGCTATATTGCGGGCTTAGATAAAACGAGTATTTCCACGGAACAGAATGTGTTGCTTTTGTGTGAGTATCTTTTTGAAACAAATAAGACGGCTGATGACCAGCTTTTTGAGTTGTTGGTGGCCCAATCGGAAAAGCTCAAAACATTCACCGAAGAAAACGCTAATGGGATTCGGCAGCGAGTTGGACGCATCATTGACCGCTCGTTTAATCAGGCGATTTTGAGCAAAAACGAAAACCTTATGAATGTTGCAGTGGCGGCTATTCCTGCGTTTTGGTACGAAAAAAGTACGCCATTGCACAACAAGCAAATGGTGATGTCAAGTTATAAGATTGATTTTTATGAAATCACAAAAGATTGGAGTAAATATTCTCAGGAAATCACAGCATATCTGAATCAAATAGATGCCATTGATGCCGAAGCCTTGACGAACCAATCAATAGCTGAATACAAAAAGTACGAAGATAAACTAAAATTTACGCCCGAAGAGTGGACGATGCTCCACGATGATATTCTGAATGGCTATAATGAAGAAATTGCCTATCAATTGAGGCTTTACGGTTGGCGGTTTGCCCAAAATATTACCGATAAAGAGCAGTTGAAATTACCTTTGAAATGGCTTAGTAAATCGTTAAGAATTTCCGAAAATCCGATTGCAATGAAAACCTATTCGCAGTTATTATATAAAGTTGGTCGCACCGACGAGGCTAAAAAATACGCCGAAAATGCCATAAAAGTAGAAAAAGGACAGGTAATTGCCAAAGATTTTAGGACTGAAGAATCGAAAAATTGATATAAATATTGTTAAAACAGAAAAGGTCATTCCAACGTTTGGAATGACCTTTTTTGTTGCAACCCAACGAAGTGATTTGTTAGAGCCATATCAGTTCATTTTTAGGTAAAGTACTGATAGTCAGCACATTTATCTATCTTGATGTATTCAATTCAAGCCCCAAGCCGATAGAATAGAAATTTATTCGAGAACTTACAAAAGCACTTACCTCCGCAAAGCCTCTAACTAAACCCCGATTATTGAAGTAACCTTTGCATTTTCCACTGAGCGAAATTACCCGATTAGTGGAATAGCTATCTATTACGTACTTTTGGTTGGGGAATAGCTGAAAAGGAGCGTTATTTCTTGAAATGTTAGGATATTCATATTTTAATATGCCCAAACCACCAGTTAGATTTACATTAAATCTGCCTTTTGTGTAAGCTCCAATGTGCTTGCCGAAATTAAAAGATATGGCTTCTATGGTGTGCTTTGGTGTAAATGTTTTGCCAGAGAATGAGCTAATTTTTTTGTCAAAATGCTTTGCGTCACCAAATTCTGTGTAGAAATAATCAATGCCGTACAGAAACCCCTTCCTTTCAGCAGAAATGCCTGCGTTCAGAGCAAGCATTCCACCATTTTTGTACGTCAAATCGTTTTTCCCAAAACTTGCTCCTCCCGAAATCGGTAACTGCCAAATTAGTTTTTCGTACTTCAAGCTATCCGAAGTGCCAAATACTTTTGCCGAAAATAGACATAAAACTAACGCCAATATTTTCATCTTTTATCTGATTTACGAACGAACAGAATATTCGTTCCACAAAAATCACTCTGCTCCCACAATCCGAAAACGCCGCACGGCCGCCAGCGTAATCCCTACCGTAATCATGGCAAAACCTATCCAGAGTAGGTTTATGTGAGGTTTTTCGGTGGCTTTCATCACCAAAAACTCCCGCTGACCTTTGCTTGCTGAAAACGAAAACTTGCCCGAAACTGGGTCGATTTTGGTTAGTTGGAGGCGTAATCCCATTTGGTTGTTTATTTCGGGTTTGCTCCAAATCTCACGGTTGCGAATCGCAAAAACGGGCTTCATCGTAACTGACACATCTCTGTCCAAAACCCGCACCGATGCCCGAGCGGCGGCATCGCCTTCGGCCAATGCCATACCATCAACTTCTTTTACACCTTCCACGTTTTCGAGAATTGCCACGTAGTCATTCACAAAAAAAGTATCCCCAACGGCAACCGAAAACTCCTCGGGTTTGCTCCAATCTCGCTCGTCTTCGGCCACGGGCGGCCCCGAAACGAAGGCGTAAATATCTTTGTTCCAGAATTTTTTAATATCGGGCGAATCGACCCTTCCCATTTTTTCGTTGTTTTGGGTGCGGGGATACATATTGAATTTTCTGCCCGACTTATCGGTGTATTCGATTTGATAGTACGTGTTTTCGCCTTCAAATTCGAGCGTATCGCCTCGTTTGTAGAAAACTTTATCACCATCAACGACATCAGCACCCGCAACACCCTTATAGTTGCTACCTGGGACGGGCAAAATGTATTTCTTTTCGATATACCCTGGCACATTTCGGACATCAACAAATTGCCCTTTGTACGTAAACGAAAACTCGTTTAGGTCGGTCGGGCGGTTAAGCCAAAGCAAGGCATTTTCTTTGTTGTCACTTTCGTTAGCAAAAATTTTTGCCCCCGAATAATTGAGCGAAACCACCTTCGAGTAGCCCGACGAAAACATGATCCCGATGAGCATTATCGCCACGCCAATATGGGTAATTGCTCCGCCCGCTACCTTAAATTTACCTTTCAGAATATCGAGCAAAATTGTACCATTTGCCGAAATGCTAAACATGGCCGCCGTGAGCAAGATAATATACTTCCAGTCGTTTACTTTGGCAAAAGTTATGATAAGTGCGGAAGCCAAAAGACTGAATATCAACGGATTAACTAATTTTGTAAGGCTATCTTTCTGGATACGTTTCCACCAAAAAAACTGAGCAACGCCCGAAAGTGCCGTGATGAAAACAAAAAACCATAACTGAAACTGGGTAAAGTGAGCTATCTGATTGGCGGGCGGAGCCATGTTGAGTTTACCACCGAAGATTTCGGCAATTTTATTGTAAACAGGAATCGAAGTCGTAACGATTACTTGAAAAGCTGCCAAACAAAGCATCAAAACGCCCGAAAAAACCCAAAATTCACGGGAATAAGTCGAAATTTCGGCTTCGTCTTGCGGGAGATTTTTCCAGCGAATAACTGCCAAAACAACCGAAAATATAATAAAAGTGAGCAAATAGATGAGTAATTGTCCCGAAAGCCCCAAATCCGTGAAGGAGTGAACCGAGGCATTGCCCAAGATTCCACTACGAGCCAAAAACGTTGAATAGACAATCAGCACAAACTGAGCAATGACCAAAATAATGGTGTATTTCAAGGCCGTGCTACTTTTGCGAGCCAAAAGCATCGTGTGAAAGCTACCAACCAGCACTAACCACGGCACATAAACGGCATTTTCGACGGGGTCCCAGTTCCAGTAGCCGCCAAAGTTGAGGGTTTCGTAAGCCCAAATTCCGCCCATCATAATACCTACACCCAATATAACTGCGGCAGCCAAAGTCCACGGCAAAGCGGGCTTTATCCATTCGGTGTATTGTTTTTTCCAAAGCCCTGCCAAACAAAACGCAAACGGCACGAGGGTCATACCAAAACCCAAAAATAGGGTTGGGGGGTGAATCACCATCCAATAGTTTTGGAGCAAAGGGTTGAGTCCGTTGCCGTCTTTCGGAACAAAATTTGGGTTGGTTTTCCAAATCGGAATGTTGGGCATTGATTCCTGCAAAGTCAAAAACGGCGAACTGCCAATTTTGAAATCTCCCCAAATCACCACGCCCAAAATCATTGACGAAAGGAATAATTGTATCAAGGCAAAAATTGTCATCGTTGGAGCTTCGATGCTCGCATTTCGGGCTTTGCGGAGGGTTGTGTTGATGAGCAAAACGCCCAAAACTACGTTCCAGAACATCCAGAGCAGAAAACTACCCTCTTGGTCTTGCCAAAAACACGAAATAGCATAACCCAGCGGCAAACTCATTGACGAGTTATCCCAGGCGTAATGATACTCGAAATAGTGATTGAAGATAATGCCCAAAAGTGACCCACAAATCAACAAAATAGCTACGGTGTGGGTATAAAAAGCCCCACGGGCAAACCGCAACCATTGGTCGGTGTCTTGTTTATTGTTCAAAATTGCGGGACGGGTAGCCTGCCAATACGCAAAAGTCGAAACTAAGGCGGCTACAAAGGAAATGATTACAGAAATATGTCCGATATTTCCGAGATATGGTCTTAACATGGTGGTATTTTAGAAATAACTTTTTGTGTCAGCAATTTTCAAAGTTTGAAGCTGATTATGATTTACTTCCTGTAAAAGTGGGCAAAAACTTAGTATATCTTAGTGCCTTAGTGGTAGAAAAATATCAACTCAACCAAGTACTCCACGGCATTCGACTCAAAATCAACAACAAACCTAATCCAAAGAAAATGGCGGTTTGCTTGAATTTACGACCATTACCAACGGCACGCTTCACACGGGCATTGCCGATAGTAATTAGCACAACGGCAATAATATTAGTCGTTGGGTGTTCGATGTAAGCCTTTCTCAAAATGCTGTCTTTCATGGTTAGTTTCATATCACCGAAAGCTGCTTGAGCTCCTGGCGAAACAAACAACAAAATTATTCCCAAAAGCAACATCGTGTGCGTCGAGATAAGGGCAAATTTGTTTACTTTTGCATGGTTTGCATCAAAACTTTTTTCGCTCGTTGAGCCAATAATGCCATTGATGGCGGCAAATGCCAAAAGAAATAGTGCCGCAAAAGCAAGGTATGAGTGAATCGGCTGGATAATTTGGTACATATCAGTAAGTGATTTTTTTGGTGATTAATTATTGCTCAAAGTTACGCCATAATCATTTAATAACATAACTTCGCCGATACTGGTTTTGTTAAGTGTGAAGCTGAGATAATCTTTTTACCACAGAGCCAACAGAGGAAATACCACAGCGTTAGCGGAGGGTTTTTTCAATATATTTACTGTTCTGTTTGCTCTGTGGTAAACCTCCGCTTCCTCTGTGGTAAATAAAACCTGTATAACGTCCCTAAAAAATGAAATACCTAAAATATATCGCCATAATTCTCATCGTTTTCGTTCTTATATTCATGGGACTATTTCCCCAGTTCATTCGCTGTTACTTTGTTGCTTTTGATGATTTTCAAGAAATAAAAAAAGGCGTTTTCGTGGAAAAAAGCACGAACAAGAAACAACAAGATTCGCTGATAAATTATATCGAAAAAGCCCAAAACCGACTCAAATCTTTTTGGGGAACTCACGAAGGAAATGCCAAAATTATCTTTTGTAAAAACTCAAAAACCTATCAAAACTACGCCAAAACCACCGAAGGAGCAGGTTTTAGTGTCGGAACGCCCCTCGGCTCGTGGATAATCCTAAACCAAGAAGGCCTTAATGTTGATGTACTCGCCCACGAAATGTGCCATGATGAACTAATGACAAAGCTCGGCTGGTGGACAACCAAACGAGAGATTCCAACGTGGTTTGATGAAGGGCTGGCCTTGATGCTTGACTACCGTTTTGTGGCTACACAAGACAGTATTCAACGCTACATTGACTACCGAACCGAACTAAATTATATTAGTCCGATGCCCATTCCGCTGAACGAACTAAATAACCAAAAGGATTTTTTCGGGCAAAGTGAAGGTTTTACCAAAATCGCTTATTTTACTTCGGCCGTTGCCATTTCTCGAAAAATCTCTTTGAAAGGCAGAAAAGAGGTTTTTAACATCATCAAAAAAACCAAAAAAGAAGGGAAATTTCCAAATTTATAAACCCAAACCTATAAGGTTTGAAAAAACCGTACAGGTTTAAAAAAAAATACCGAACTTTGCCACTCGAAAAAATAAAAGTGTACGAAACTTTGCCGATTTTAACCTCACGGCTGCGGCCGACCGTCCCCAACCCC
>JANNEN010000353.1:0-1505 GCA_031378715.1 Emticicia sp. | reverse complement strand
CCATCGTCATATAAATCAAGAGCAATTGGTAACGGTCAAAAACGATGTGCTTTTCTAAAAAATAGGCTTCAGTTTCTGCCAATGTAAAAGGTTGCAGGTGAATACGGCAGGTGACCCGGTTGTGCAAACCACCTTTGTCATTGATGATTTTTTGAATCATCCAGGCCGTAGCTGAGCCACAAATCACCACAACGATATTCGTTTTTGCCGCATAACTGTTCCAAAAATAACTAAAGCCCGTCAAAAAATCGGATTTTCCACTTGCCATCCAAGGCACTTCGTCAATGAAAATAACTTTTCGTTTTTCGGGATTGCCCAAGGATTCAAGATGTGTTTTCAATTGGTGAAACGCTTCCAACCAATCAATCGGCGGTGGCGGTAATGTCGCTGATTTTTGAGCATCTTTGAGGCTGTATGCAAAGTTCCTCAATTGCTGTTCTTTCGTACCATCTTTCAAACCCGTCAACTCAAAGTCAATTTTCCCTTCAAAAAACGACCCAATCAAATACGTTTTCCCTACCCGTCTTCTGCCAAAAACGGCTACTAATTCAGGCTTTTTAGAAGCATAAACGTTAGCCAAAACCTCCATTTCTTTTTTGCGTCCGATCATATTTTCTTTTTAATCTGCGGAATGTGGGTAAAAATACACAGATTCCGCAGATTATTGATCTTTGATCTGCGGAATGTAGGTGTAAATGCATAGATTCCGCAGATTAGGTGCCGTTTTCTCATCACTTAGTTGACTTTATCCCACCGTCCATGCAATAAGCGCAGGTTCTTGATTTCCCCTTTTCCCAAATTCAAACCATCTATTCTATTTTAAAATGATAGGTTCCCACAGGGGCTGTCCGTGGCTGTGTTTCCTTTCTGCCCGATTTTGATTCGGCAGCGATGTAATACTCAATATTCGCTCCTTTTTGATGATAAGGGATTTCGTAGAAAAAATGGTTTGGATTTTCGCTTGGGCTGAGCGCAGCACTTCTCCAATTCGTTTCTCCCTCAGACCTCCAAAACAATTGAGTTTTGTCTTTTACCAATCCTTTTTTGCTATAATCGATGATGGTGGTGTAAACGATGTTCCGATGTTTTGTGGCCACCACCTTATCTACTCTTTTGACACTGATAAAAAGCATTTCATTATCCCAAACTGCTCGGGTACGGCAATGCAAGGCATCGCCACTTTTCCAGCCATAGCCCGATGAATATTGTTCTTTCATGCCAGGGGCAAGGAACGGCTCGTCCTTCAAGGCAAACTCAAAACCTTTTACGGTATAACCAGGCATTGCCTTTCGCCAGGTTTGCAAGGCAACACGATCGGCTTTAATTTGGAACAGCGGAACGTAAATGGTTTTATTGACAATGATGGAATTGGAATAAGCTGCTAATTGCTCACCTTCGTATCGGTCGGTTTTTAACCTCAAAATTTCATAAGGGCGACCATATACCGTTTTTAACTTTTTTAACTCATTTTGAACGATGTTCTCATAAATGGGATATAACTCATG
>JANNEN010000350.1:0-1592 GCA_031378715.1 Emticicia sp. | reverse complement strand
GTCCGTATGGCACATTGAATGCGCCTTCCCTGTTGACGCGATAAATACTGTTGAAAGAGAGCGTACAAAGGTAAATTAGTCGTGCTGCTCTTGCAACATCAGAACGGGGACGCGACGCCCTAATTTCGTAGTACCGATCTTCAGAATTTTTTAGCGTTTTCAGCTTCCTAATTAATTCATCGGGTTGTGCGCGCGTTACTTGATAGCAATTTATCAACTCGGGATTGAGATCGCCCAAGATTGAGATGGGTGGACTGAGGTCGAAGAACACTGCACCGCCTCCAACGAACGGCTCAATATAGCGTCGATGACCGGATACGAGTGGTCGAATGTCCGACAGTAGTGCTCGTTTGCCACCGGCCCACTTGAGTATTGGCTTAGCTGCTTCAAGAGGAGACGTATCCTCTTTCAAATGCACTTCACGGCCTCAGCTTTGATGCCCACGATCCGCAGCGATCTATTTCGCACTTTCACCGCTCATCACCCTCGCGCGGCGCGACACCGCCTTTGCGCGTGAGGATACGTTTGAACGCGGCCAGATCAGCTCGCCCCTTGCGTTCCGCAAAGTAGTTGGCGGTGTTCAACACAGCCAATTTTTCGGCCACTGCGGTGGCTACGAACTGATTCATGCTGATGCCTTCTGACAGTGCCATTTTTTCGACGGCGGCCTTGATGGAACGCGGTAGGCGAAGCGGGTAAGTTGCGGTTTCACTCATGGATCATCCTTTGTTTCGCTGCACTTTACGGAGGGCGTCTCGTGGCAGCATGACATCAACGCCGAACTTGTTGGGCGCGACACCGTAGTCGCGCAAATTGAAAGTAACGATGGCCTGCGCCTGACCGTTCACTGCGGCCTCCAGAACCATTTCATCGCCCGGATCACGTAACTGTGGACGCCAGAGATAGTGTGTTTCAACAGGCACGATCAAATCCGCCACCGCATCGAGAAACACACTAACCTGTGCCACGCTCAACCCGGCGGCGTTAACGTGCTCGGCGCGCGAACACGTCGCTTCGTACTCAATTACCAGAGCCACATTCGCCGCCAGCACAACGTGCCCTTCAAGCGCGGCCAGCAACAAAGCGGCAGATGCGCCCGTTGGGCTGCGCATTGCGGCGACGATCACATCAGTATCAAGAACGACTTTCACTGACGCAGATTATCACATCGCGGGTGATGTTAGTATTTACGATATGCATTTACGGTGAAGTACATGCGTCAACCGCAGAGTTGCTAACCGCCACAACTCGGCCCAGCTGCCGCCTCAGCGGTCGGCACAGCTATGTCGAAACGCACGTCCCATGAATATTTGAGACCGTCGCTGGTTTTGGCGCCTGTTGCCTGTCCGACAAAACGACCGCCTGGCTTGAGGCTGCCTGACAGTGTCTTGAAGGCAAACTCCTTGGCGTCCTTCGGCAGATCAAACACCCACTGCCGCTGCGCCATCAGGGACGATGCGTGTGACATCGACATTTCCACCGATTTCACGGCGGCTGCGTCGGGCACCGACTTGCCACCACCCGCACAGAACATGAGGTGCATCATGGAGCGCGGTTTGCCCGATGGGTCGCTGCTTTTCGCGTAGGAATTC
>JANNEN010000346.1:0-1511 GCA_031378715.1 Emticicia sp. | reverse complement strand
CCAACTTGAATTTACTTTTATAAGGTACAGACCAACTTACGGCATCGTGACCTTTATCGACACTTCGAGGGTCAAATACTTTGCCCATCGCCGATGTTATATAGCCATTGGCTTTGAAATATTGGGGGAGCGTTGTGATGTCAGGATTCATATCTCTCATTTGCGTTTTCAAATCCCAGACCTTGGTTTTATCAGGTCTTAAACCCGATAAAAGGCTGGCACGCGTAGGTGCACAAACAGCCTGTTGGCAATAATTGCCATTGAAGATAGTTGAATATTTAGCCAGTTTATCAATATTTGGCGTTTTAACCGCCTTGTATCCAAAACTATTGATGTAGGGTTTTAAATCATCGACGGCGATAAAAAGTACGTTGAATTTTTCTTTTTGTGCTTGAAGGCTATGACCTAAAATAAATAGGCAAATAGCAAAGAGGAAGATGTTTTTTTTCATTTTTAGTCTTATTTCTTGTCCAATTAATTTGTTTTTCCAATGTAAAACTAACTATTTTTTCGTAATTTGCTGATAATTAACTTAGAGCAAGTCTAATCAAATTGAGCAAGCGACCGTCGCTAAGGTTATTTATTTTCAATTCCTTTAATTTCCTTTGGCAAATCGTTTTATTGCTTTTTTACAAGAAGTCTATCATAACAAATATTTTTTCGTACATCCTCCTCAATGAACTCAAAAGAAAAATATAAGGCACTCCTTGACGAGGACAAAGACCGAATAGTACAAATGGCGTGGGAAGATCGCACCACTTTTGATGCCATCGAAGTACAGTTCGGACTCAAAGAACAGGAAGTAATCGAACTCATGCGGCGAGAGATGAAGCCCTCTTCGTGGCGAATGTGGCGTGAGCGAGTGCAAGGCCGATCAACCAAACACGCCGCCAAAGTTGTGGCCGATGATTTTAGGCATAAGTGTAGCCGACAACGCAGTATTTCGTTCAATAAGGTATCAAAACGGTGAAGGTTTTGAAAATCGTTGGGTTCTGTTTTTTTAGATTTTTCCAAAAAAAGTTTTCTTTTTTGATAATATTTCAGAATAAATAATTGAATTATTTAAAAAAACAGTAACTTTGTGCCAAATAATATTTTGCACTTCCAATAAATTCTTACTCCCAATGAGTATAAACAAACTTGACCAGATTGACCATAGTCTGCTGGAAATTCTTCAAAGTAATGGTAAAATTACAAACGCTCAACTCTCAAAAGAAATAGGCTTATCGCCCGCACCGACCCTCGAACGGGTAAAAAAATTAGAAGTTTCGGGTATAATAAAGAGTTATCACGCTCAAATAGATCGAGAAAAAGTTGGCCTTGGCGTAATGACTTTCGTACAGGTATCGCTTTCGGGGCATCGCAAGTCGGTGACCGAGGCATTTGTTGATAAAATTGCGAAAGTTCCTGAAATCATTGAGTGCCACCACGTGACGGGGTCATGTGATTTCCTGCTTAAAGTTATCGCTAAAGATATTAGCTCTTACCAAAAACTCATCATGGAAACCATC
>JANNEN010000276.1:0-7212 GCA_031378715.1 Emticicia sp. | reverse complement strand
AAAATGTTCTGGCTTAGACCCAGTTGCACAAGAGTTTTTAAATCTCAAAAATGGACTTTCGGCGGCAGATTGTCCCAAAAAGTGTTGCCCTCCTTGTGGAAATGAAGGCATAACTTTGGTGTCAAAAACATTAGAAAATGGAAATATCCGCTTGTTCAATTTGCTTGATTCATTTTATGGAGCAGAAAAAAACAAACAAAAGGTTATTTTTAATCAATACAATTTTATTCAAGATAAATCAACTGAATATTTGTTTCAGGTAGCCTTAGGGTATTTGGCAAAAACAAATATTTTTCTTGTGACAGACGTTAGTTATCAAGAAAATACTGTACTTCCTGCATCGCTGGGTGAAGACTTAGATAATATCTTCACTGTTGTTGCATTAAATAAAAATAATTCAAGCACCTCAAATTCGCCTGACTCAAATAAATATATTGATTTAGGAATTCCATTAAAAAATAATAAATATGCTCTGAGTGAATTTTTCAAATATCTTATTACACTCAACTTAGAAAGCAAAGATTATAATAAAAAAACTTTTCTGTCTTTATCAAAGGTAAAAACGGGTAAATTCTTAATGAATAGTATAAAGGGGGGGAATTATTTAGAATTGTGAAAACTAACCTAATAATTGCAATTCTTTTATTCTCAACGCTTAACTTTGGACATTCCCAATGCCCAAAAGTTGAGTTGATTAGATATGAGTTTCAAAAAATTCAAAAAGACAAAAGTGATAACAATACATTTTCTAAACTATCTGAATTAAATAAAAAGTGCGTAAATTGTGTTCTTGATACTGACACAATTTATGCACTTTTAAACTATAAGTTATCTCGGATATTTGATTTAGAAAGACAAGATTTATCAAATGCCATTAAATACATGTTGGTAGCCAAGCATTTGCTGGAAAAATCTATTATTCCTAAACATTCAAAACTTTTGATCAATACCTACTATTTTCTTGGTCAAAATTATTTAACAATAGGCAACAAAGAAAGGGCATTAGAATATCTTGACAAATCAATTGTGCAAATTGATAAACAGTCTTTTTTCTATTCTCGGGCAGCAATTGCCTACAAAGATGAAGCTAAACTATTTTTAAAATTAGGCGATTATTATAAGGCAATTGCTAAATCTGAACTTGGAATAGCGTATGGGTCAAAAGCAAAAGATGTTAGATTTACGGCTCAAAATATGTGGGTTAAAGCGATTGCTTTTTCTGAATTAGGAAACTTAGAAAAAGCTGAAAATAGTATTTCTGATGCGAACGACCTTATTAATGAAATATCAAGAACTGACTATGACTTAGGTTCATACTATTCGTTTAAAGGCGAAATTTTGAGTAAAAAAGGGAAGTATAATGCCGCATTAGAAAGCTATTTAAAAGCCGAAAAAGTGTCGATTGACCTATTTTACCCCCCAGAAGTTGGGAAAGTTCATGAAGCAATTGGACTTATGTATTTGAAATCAAAAGATTATTCAAAATCCCTCAAATACCTTCATTCGGCAGCATTATTAGTGAAAGAAAAAGTGGACAAGGTTACAGTTCTAACTAATATTGGTATTGTTTTAGCCGAACAAAAAAAGTTTAGTCAAGCTCTCAAATCATACAACGATGCAACTCGGTATGTGGGTAATCCCAAAAAATCGTTTTTTAAAGATGCTATCTTCGACTTATATAGCTCAAAAGCAAAACTGTCTTTGACTATTGCAAACACCTTTACTGACAATAAATCTAACAAAAACCATAAAAACCACCTAATAAATGCCCTCAAAACCTACGAAGTAACCGACGAACTCATTGATTACATGCGGCAGGAGCATACTGGTACGCAGTCAAAGTATTTTTGGCGACAAAAAACCCGCTCAATCTACGAAGCTGCCATCGAAACTTGTTATTTGCTCAAAGATTATGAAAAAGCGTTTTATTTCTTTGAGAAAAGCAGGTCGGTTTTGCTTAATGATAAACTCAACGAACTCGGTGCGAAACAAAAATTATCGGAAAGTGATTTGCAACAAGAAAAAGATTTTTTACGGCAAATTTCGTCCCTAAATATTTCCATTGAAAAAGAGAGTAGTGTAAAAGAAAAGAATAAATTGAGCAATCAACTACTTGATTTGCAAGAAAAACAAGATAATTTTATCAAATCGCTTGAAACAAAAAATCCTGCTTATTATCAAATCAAATACGATACGACAACGGTTACTTTGAAGCGTTTTCAAACTTATTTAGCAGGCATCAAAGGGCAAGCCGTTGAGTATTTTATGGGCGATGCCGCCACTTATGCAATCGTGGTGTCGGCAAATTCGGTTTCGATAAAAAAACTTACTTATCAGTCGTCCGCTTCGCAACAATTACTTGATTTCTGCTCGAAAAACATCAATACCAAGTCAGAATTGAACCAGTTTTTGTTGGCAGGTTCGGCAATTTATAAAAGCCTTATTGAGCCATTAAATCTTCAAAAAGGACGATTGATTATTTCGCAAGATGGGGAATTTATTCCATTCGAGGCATTGAGCAAATCAGCTACAAAGCCCAATTATTTATTGAATGATTTTATTGTTTCTTATACCTATTCGGCTCAGTTTTTATTGAAAAATGCTCAAAAAACTACTTTTTTGCCTCAAAATAAGTTTTTGGGCATTGCACCAGTCAATTTTACACAAAAGATGAGTCCACTCAAAGGCTCGGTCGAGTCGCTTGAAAAGATTGCCAAAAACTATTTTTGGAGCAGTACGCTTGTTGAGCAAGAGGGAAGTAAAAAGGCATTTTTGACGCATGCCAAAAACTACCAAATCGTGCAGATTTATTCGCACGCTTTTGCCGATAGCAACGAAACCGAGCCACGCATTTATTTTGCCGATTCTATGCTCAAAGTTTCGGAATTGAGCATGGAAGAGCAGTTCAAAACCGATCTTTTAGTGCTTTCTGCCTGTAAAACAGGGGTCGGAAAAGTAGCCAAAGGCGAGGGAGTTTTAAGTTTAGCACGTGGGTTTTCGATGGTGGGTATTCCCGCAACGATTACCTCCCTTTGGAGCATCGAAGATGCCGATACCTACACGCTCACCGAGTTTTTTTATGAATACTTGAATAAAGGATTGCCCAAAGATGAAGCCTTGCAACAAGCCAAAATTGCCTTTATCGCTTCCAAACAAAACGCCACGCCCAATGCGTGGTCAGGCATGGTACTCATTGGCGATAGTTTGGCGATTACTTCGGATTTTTGGCATATTTGGGCCTCAATTGGTAGCATCATTCTGATATGTTCATTAATTTATTTTTTCAAAAAAAAAGCTATAAATTTCAAAAAATAATCTCCTCAAAAACAGTATCTAACCCCTTGATTTGCTATCTTTATTAAAAAAAGCAAGTCGATAATGAAAAAAGACTACCGAAGTTACACATTTGAGGATTTCAGTAAAGATGAAAATTTTCGGAATTGGGTGTATGAAAACCAACCCGCCGACTCGGTTTATTGGGAGCAATTCGTAACCGAAAACCCAAGCCAACAAAAGAATACACATCTCGCCAAATCGTTTTTGCTTGCTTTGCGGGGCGAGGAAACGGTCGCTTCATTAACCGAAATTGAAAGCATTACTTCTGATATTATTGAGCAAAGCAGAAGTACAAAACTTAGTTTTTGGAAATTAACATCGTTTAGGGCTGCTGCTTCGATTACCTTACTATTTGGTTTTGCTTTTTTAGTTTATTTGAATCAAAAAGATAAAAATCCAACCTCACAGTCTGCCCAGCTGGTGACCGATATGCTAACCGATAATTATATCGAAACCATCAATGCTACGCAATCTATTCAAAATATTGTATTGGCCGACAATAGCGTAGTAACCCTTTATCCTGCCAGTAAAATCA
Organism: Emticicia sp.; assembly: GCA_031378715.1. Classification (GTDB taxonomy): domain Bacteria; phylum Bacteroidota; class Bacteroidia; order Cytophagales; family Spirosomataceae; genus Emticicia. The sequence continues at coordinate 3,341 of JANNEN010000276.1, read as the reverse complement.
GATATTCAGAGCATTTCTCAAATAAAAAACGTGCGGTTTACCTCACTGGGCAGGCTTTTTTTAAAATTACCCCCGACCCAAACAAATCTTTTTGGGTCTATACCGATTATATTTCTACTCAGGTTTTGGGTACGAGTTTTATGATAAATGCTTCTGACGGCACAAAAGATATTTCGGTTCAAGTAAAAACTGGAAAAGTGTCGGTTTATACCAAAAAAGACCTTGAAAAGGTAAATAACCAAAAAGTTACAATGACGGCAGGGGTGGTTTTGACACCGAACCAACAGGTTTTTTTCTCAAAATCAGAACAACGACTCATCAAAACCTTGGTTGAGAAGCCAGAAGAAGTAATTGAGTTGCCAAAAGAATCGTTTATTTTCGATGAGATTCCGATTTCGAAGGTTTTTTCGTTGATCGAAAAAACCTATGGTACAACAATCATCTACGATGCTAAGAATATGGAGCAATGCTATCTCTCGGCGAACCTTGAAGAATCATCTCTTTACGACAAAGTAGATTTGATCTGTAAGGTTACACATGCCACTTACGAGATTGTCGATGCTCAAATAATCATTCATAGCAAAGGATGCCGATAATTTTATCCCAATTAAAAAATACCGTTCGTCAAGTTTTGTTATCTCTAAATAAATATCAACTATGATAAAAGTTTACCAAAAAAAGCTGTTAGTTGCATTAAGTAAAATTTCTTTTCAACTGCTTTTCATTTTAACAGTTACAACAAAAGTATCTGCCCTAACGGCCACGGGGCAAGAAATTTTGGAACAAAAAATGTCGATTGAGTTTTCAAATCAGCCTTTGAAAACGGTGCTTGTAAAGATAGAAAAATCATCGTCAGTCAAATTTGTTTTTAACCCAAAAGAAATTGATGTAGCTCAAAAAGTTACCATTAGTGCCAAAAATGAGCAGTTAAAGGATATTTTGAAGCAAATACTGCCCCCTTTGAAAATTAATTATGAGTTTTCAGGGACAAATCAAATGGTGCTTTTCAAGAAAGAGTTAGGGCTGATCAATAATTCTTCAAGTCTTAATCTTAATGTTGCGGCCAAAGAATTTGCAAAAAATGTTGTAGGTACAGTTACCGAAGAAGACGGAAATCCGATGGTTGGTGTGACGGTGCAAGTCAAAGGAACGAGTACAGGTACGTCGTCCGATGCCAACGGGAAGTATAACATTTCGGCTCCAAATGGTAAGTCGATTTTGGTTTTTACTTTTATTGGTTACCTAACTCAGGAAGTAGTCGTAGGCAATCAAAGTAAAATAGATGTTATCTTGAAAACCGACGAAAAACTGCTCAATGAGGTCGTAGTAGTGGGTTATGCCACCACCAACCGCAAAGATATTTTGGGTTCGGTTGGGTCAATCAAAGAGAAAGACATAATTCAGACAACTCCCGTTAATGCTTTTGATGCCATACAAGGGCGATTAGCTGGTGTACAAATCAATTCGTTGGGCGGACCTGGCGAGGGTAGCTCGATTCGAATCAGAGGTGTATCTACTTTTGAGGGAGGTTCAAATCCCTTGTATATTGTTGATGGGCAGCAATTGGAAGACATCAATAACTTGAACCCGAATGATATTGCTTCAATGGAAATCTTGAAAGATGGAGCTTCGGCGGCAATTTATGGTTCAAAATCAGCTAATGGTGTCGTGATAATCACCACAAAATCGGGCAAAACTGATGATTTGAAACTCAATATTGATTACAGCCATGTAATCAATAAATTAGCCAGTAATTTGCCATTAGCTAACACCAAACAGCGTTTTATCTACGAAAATGTCAGGGCGGGACGTGACCCAAATTCGCTCACTGTGCAAGATACGCTGAGTGAATTGTATCAATATTCGCCCGATGTTCAAAAGTTTTTGTACAGACCATCGAGCCGAAATCAATTAAATTTGGGGCTTTCGGGAGGAAAAAAAGGATTGAATTTTTATTGGAACAACAGTATTTTAGATGAGCAGGGCACAATCATCAATACCTCTTACCAGCGATTTAGCACCCGTTTGAAAGTCGATGCTGATGTAAAGAAAAGGATTTCGGCTGGTACAACCCTCAATTTGAGTTATGAACTCAAAAAAGGTCTGAACGAAGGTGCAGTTTTTGAACACCTCATTGCTCGTATTCCGTACTTCCCACTTTTTGAGCCAGATGGTAGTTTTTCGCCCGAAATCGCTGGTCGCCAAAATCCGATTGCGGAGGCATCGGCAGCTCGCCGAGATAACCGAAATTTCAGAATGCAGACCCAGAGTTATTTACAAGTAAACATCTTACCAGGGTTTACTTTCAAATCTACTTTGGGAATAAATTTTCGTTTGACTAAAATTAATAATTTTGATCCTTCTATTGTCCGCTCGGTGGTTAATCTGGTTCCACTCCCAGCCAATGGTTCAGAGTCACTTGATTTGAGCTATGATTATCAACAAGAAAACTTTTTTACGTATCGCAAGAAAAAAGGATCTCATAATATCACAGCCATTTTGGGTAATCAAACCCAAAGATGGAGTGCCGAAGCAACCGATTTGCGAGCCATTGCGTTTAATTCAGATAACATCGAAACTTTCAACAATGTTGCTCAACTTGACCTTGCAGGCACAAATACGGGCAAATCAGCCCACTCATTGACGGGTTATTTTACTTCGTTGTCGTACGATTACAAAGGAAGATACTTGATAAATGGTACACTCAGAAGAGATGGTTCGTCACGTTTTGGAGAAGACAAACGTTATGGCTTGTTCCCGTCGGGTTCGATTGGTTGGAGAGTTAGTAGCGAAAATTTCATGAAAGGCTTGAAATCGACGTTGAGTAATTTGTTGATAAAAGCCAGCTATGGTACAAACGGAAACGAACGCATTGGCGATTATAATTCGCAACTACTTTACAGCCCAGGAGCCTATTATAATGGTATCAATAGTATTGCTCTTGTGCAGCTTTCAAACCCCAGTTTGGGTTGGGAAAGTACAAAGTCTGCTAATTTGGGCGTAAACGCTTCGATGTTTAAAAACCGACTTGATGTAGAAGTTGATTTTTGGAGAAAAATTACAAAAGATTTGCTTTATAATGTACCATTACCAAAGGAAACAGGGTTTAGAAGCATCAGAAAAAATATTGGGTCGATTCAGAACGAAGGAATTGACATAAGTATTAATACGGTGCCGTATCGTACCAAAGATTTTGAATGGTCGGCAAATTTTAATATTACGTTATTGCGTAATAAAGTGTTAGAATTAGCAGAGGGTACACAATTTGAAAGTGGTTCGTTTTTGATTCAAGAAGGAAAGCCATTGGGGGATATTTTTGGTTACCAAAATCTGGGGGTATT
>JANNEN010000237.1:0-4501 GCA_031378715.1 Emticicia sp. | reverse complement strand
TAGCATATTTGAATGCAGAACCGCTTTGGCAAAGGTCGGTCACTGACGTCCGATTTCCAAGTTGGCTTACCCGCAATAATAATATACCGTAAAAGCAAGATGGAGTTTTGCTATACTAAGAGATGAAAAAAGTAGCATTTTATACGTTAGGTTGTAAATTAAATTATTCAGAAACCTCAACAATCGGACGAATGTTTGAAAGTCGGGGTTTTCAGAAGGTTGAATTTAACGAAACCCCAGATATTTTTATTATAAATACCTGTTCCGTAACGGAAAATGCCGATAAAAAATGCAAAAAGATTGTCAAAGAAGCCAATCGTGTAAATCCTGATGGTTATGTAGCGATTATTGGTTGTTATGCCCAACTAAAACCTCAAGAAATTGCCGAAATCGAAGGCGTTGATGCGGTTTTAGGTGCGTCTGAGAAATTCCGTTTGTTCGATTTACTCGGTGATTTTGTGAAGGAACCACGTGCGAAAACTGAAAAAGCTCAAGTTTTTAACTCAAATATTGAGGAAGCGGTAGATTATCATACCTCATATTCTTTAAATGATCGTACTCGTACATTTTTGAAAGTGCAAGATGGTTGCGATTATCCTTGTGCCTATTGTACTATTCCGTTGGCACGTGGCAGAAGCCGTTCCGATACCATTGAGAATGTAGTAAAAGCAGCGAGAGAAATTGCTGAAAGTGGGGTGAAGGAAATCGTACTGACGGGTGTAAATATTGGGGATTTTCGCTCCCCAGCCCCCAGTGGGGGAGTTAATAAAAATGAAGGTTTTATTGATTTGATTAGAGCCTTAGACGAAGTTGAAGGCATTGAACGATTTCGGATTTCGAGTATTGAGCCTAATCTTTTGACTGACGAAATCATTGAATTTGTGGCTCAGTCGAAGCGGTTTGTGCCGCATTTTCATATTCCTTTGCAGTCGGGTTCGAGCAAAGTTTTAGCATTAATGAAACGCCGCTATAAGCGTGAACTTTACGTTGAGCGAGTCAATAAAATCAAACAATTAATGCCCGATTGTTGTATTGGTGTTGATGTTATTGTTGGGCACCCTGGCGAAACTGAAGCGGAGTTTCTGGAAACCTACAACTTTCTTAATGAATTGAATATCAGCTATTTGCACGTATTTACTTATTCGGAAAGACCAAATACTACGGCACTATTAATAAAACCAAGCGTACCACAAAACAAACGTGCCGAACGCTCTAAGATGCTACATATTTTATCGGACAAAAAGAAACGCTTTTTCTACGAAAGCCAAATAGGAAATCAGTTTTCGGTGCTGTTTGAAGAAGATATTGAGGCTGGAAATATGCACGGTTGGACAGAAAACTATGTGCGGGTAACTGCGAAATACGACCCGATGCTAATCAATGAAATTAAACAAGTATCTTTAACTTCCATCAACGATGAAATGTTGGTTGAGGTAGAAGAAGTAGCAGCGTATGTAGTGCATTGATTTGTAATACAATCCTCCGAATTGTACGCACCTGCACAACTCGGAAAGTTGGGCTACAAAAATTCATTCAAATCGCCAATACCTTCACGAATTACTTCAAAATCATCATCAACCGCCAAAACCACCGTCGAGGGTTCAATTCCGCACCAACCGCCGTCGATAATTATATCGACTTTTTCGGAGTTTTGTGAATAAATTACTTCAATTTCGTTTGGGTATTCCAGCATATCATCAATGTCATCTTTGACCGAAGTTGTTATGATTGGATTCCCCAGCATTTCAATGATTTTCAAGGGAATTTGATGGTCGGGTATTCTGATACCGATGGTTTTTCGTTTTGTTTGGAGTGTTTTTGGAAGGTCGCTCGTAGCAGGAAGTATAAAAGTAAAAGGGCCTGGTAAAGCCCTTTTAAGTAACCTAAATGTATTGTTTGAAACCTTTGCGTAGGTAGAAATATTACTTAAATCGTTGCAAACTATCGAAAAATTATTCTGTTGGAGCTTAATCCCTTTTATTTTACATAGTTTTTCTACGGCTTTAGTACTGAAAATATCGCACCCCATCGAATAAACGGTATCGGTTGGATAAATAATTATTCCGCCGTTTTTGAGACATTCCACTACCTGACGAAGTTTTCGTTCGTCCAAGTTACTCGGGAATAGTTCAATTATTTCAGCAGACATATTTTAGTCGATGGTCAATAGTTTTTAGTCCACGGTTTTGAAGACTATTGACCGTGGACTGAAAACTATTGTCTTTTATTTACTCTTTTTAACTTTCTTATTTCCTACCGCACTTGCTTGGTTATCAACTGCTTTTGGAGCATTCATTTCCATATAATCGACCGTTAGGTGGGCTAATGATTTCACACCCAAAGTAAAGCCAGACTCGTCAATATAAAAATCGGGCGTGTGATGCGGGAAACCAATTTTTACATTTTTAGATTTTCCACCCAAAAACACAAATAGGCCAGGGGCTTTTTGCTGGAAAAAACTAAAATCCTCGGCACCAGTTTGTGGGGGTTGAACTTGTACATTTTCTTTACCTGCCAAACTCTCGAGCGAACCAATCATTTTTGCAGTTAGTGCGGGGTCATTGTAAGTTACTGGATAGCCCGTATCGATGGTTACATCAGCTTTTGCTCCTGCACTTTCAGCAATATTTGTGGCTACTTCCCTGATTCTACGGTGAACCAATTCTCGCTGTTCGGTACCAAAAGTACGAATCGTACCAATCATATCTAAGTTTTCGGAGATAATATTTTGACGAATTCCGCCGTGAATCGCTCCAACAGTGACAATGGCTGGGTTTTCGGTGATATTCACACTACGACTTACGATTGTCTGTAAACCCATCACGATTTGAGCCGCCGTTACAATCGGGTCGATTCCACCCCAAGGATTGGCTCCGTGGGTTTGCTTACCATTTACCTTTATACCGAGCTGATCAACGGCCGCCATAGTAGCACCCGAGCGGTAGCCGATTGTACCAACTTCTGTCACCGAACTGATGTGCAAGCCAAAAACCGCATCAACTTTTGGGTTTTCCATCACGCCTTCTATAATCATCAATTCGGCACCAAATTTGCCATTTTTTGTTAGTTTTGGGTCATAAACACCCTCTTCGGCTGGCTGAAACATGAATTTTACAGTACCAGCTATTTCATTTTTCATAGAAGCCAATACTTCGGCAACGCCCATCAAAATAGCCACGTGTGAGTCGTGTCCGCAGGCGTGCATGAGTCCTGTTTTTTGACCATTATAAATTGTTGAAGCCGTTGATTTGAAAGCTAAATCGCCACGTTCAGTAACAGGCAAACAGTCCATATCGGCACGCAGAGCAACAACTGGCCCAGGTTTTCCGCCTTTCAAGATTCCAACTACACCCGTAACGGCTACTTGTTCTTGCACTTCAATTCCGAGCGAACGCAGGTGGTCGGCAACTATTTTGGCAGTGCGAGTTTCCATATTTCCCAGTTCAGGATTTTGGTGAAAATCACGTCGCCAGGTGATTACTTTTTGTTCTATGGCATCAGCACCTGCGTTGATTTTGGGTTTGAGAGCCGATTGAGCAAAAGTCAGCCCATACGAAAGGCTCAAAATTGTAATTAAGACTTTTTTCATTGATAAAGGTTTTAGTTTAGATGAGTCAAAAATACACATAAATCGCATAAAATGCTACAATAAAGGACTTTTCGGGCAAAAAGAAACCCCGAAAGGTTGATTTACGCTTTCGGGGTTCGATTATCAAACTCTCTCGATAATAATTGCACTTGCTCCGCCGCCGCCGTTACAAATTGCGGCAAGACCATATTTAGCGTTTTTTTGATGCAAAATATTAATAAGCGTTGTCACGATTCTTGCACCCGAGCAGCCTAATGGGTGTCCCAATGAAACTGCTCCACCAAAAATATTTACTTTTTCTTGGCTGATATTAAAATTTTCACAAAACGTAATCGGAACAACGGCAAAGGCTTCATTTATTTCAAAAAAATCAATGTCTTCAATACTCAAACCTGCTCTTTTTAATGCCTTTTCTGCCGCAACTATTGGTGCAGTCGTAAACCATTCGGGTTCGTGTTCGGCATCAGCATAAGCAATGATTTTTGCGATTGGTTTTAGGCTATTTCTCTCAACAATTTCGGCCGAAGCCAAAACGAGAGCCGCCGCTCCATCGTTAATCGTTGATGCGTTTGCCGCCGTTACGCTACCTTCTTTGGTAAAAACTGGTCGCAGGGTTGGAATTTTATCGAAATTTACATTTTTATATTCCTCATCTTCCGAAATAATCTTCACATTACCTTTTTTGTCAGTTATTTCTACCGAAACTACCTCATCGGCAAACATTCCGCTTGCCCAAGCTGCCGCCGAACGTTGGTATGATTGCACCGCAAAGGCATCTTGCTCGGCACGACTGACCTTACATTTGTTGGCCGTTGCGTCGGCAAAACAGCCCATTGGTTTAGTGTCATACGCATCAGTCAAGCCATCTTTTGCGAGTCCGTCAATCAACTCGCTATTGCCGTAACCGTAGCC
>JANNEN010000236.1:0-17214 GCA_031378715.1 Emticicia sp. | reverse complement strand
GCCGTTGGTGCGGTTGGATTGGCATTTACCGTAACAGTTTGAGCCGTTCGACTACTCACACAATTTGAGGCGGTCGGCGTTTCGACGTTACCACTTTCGCAAGCCACAAAATAAGTAGTGTTTGCGGTTAAGGTTGGGGTTGTAAAATTGCTTGTTGCTAATAAAGTTCCCCCCGAAAGATTATCGTACCATTTAACGGTGCCGCTCGTACAAGTGGCTGATAATGAGGCAGTTGAGCCGCTACAAATCGAAATGCCGCTTGCCGTTGGTGCGGTTGGATTGGCAGTTACCGTCACAACAATTTCGGTAAAATCTGACTTACATATTACACTTTCATTGTCAATTTCGCATTGCCCAAAGTAAGACGTTGTAGCTGTCAGAGCAGGTGTGGTGTAGTTCCCAGAGGCGAGTGGCGTTAAAAAGAAACCAGTGATTGATGCGTACCATTTTACACTTCCACTGCCACAACTCGCAGTTAGTTGGGTAGTTGAGCCGCTACAAATTGTTCGGTTACTTATTATAGGTGCCACAGGAATAGGTACGGCAGTAACGTTTTGTTGAAAACGGCTACTCGTACAACTCGGTGAAGTTTGGCACGCCACAAAATAAACGGCACTGGTTGTTACATTCGTGAGTGATAAATTATTATTAACTGGATTCAGTACTGTTGTGGAAGTAGCAGAAGCATACCATTTTGGGCTACTGCCTCCCGTGCAGGTAGCGTTGAGGGTTACGTTATTTCCAGCACAAACACTTCTATCAAAATAATTAGGAGAATTTGGGCTTGTACAAGTTGCTGTAATATTCAACAAATAATCGTGAAACTCACCGTTGACGTAGGTATCCGATGCGTCATTGATTGTTTGAGCCTGGAAATCATCTTCGGCATAAGCGATCAAGATTCGCAGGCGAGTAGTACCCGAAATGGCATCGTTCGGTACGGTAAAAGTTCCCGTTACTTCATAAAAACCATTTGAAAGTGTTGAACTGTTGTTAATGTTTGTTTGAGCCACAACCATACTTTCAAAGCTACCATCTTGATCTTTATCTATCCAAACCTTGAAGTTTGCACCATTTCCGCCATTATCGCTGCCTGGTTGTATGTATAATTTTGCGGTAAAACCATACGTGCTGCCCGCAGTTACTGGCGTTAAAGTGCTGTAAGGATTATCGGCCTCGTTGGTACAACCGCTACCAAAAGTATTGGTTGTGGTGCCAATCTGAAAGTTCTCGAGATACATACTCGAACCACAATTACTCGTAAATGTCGGGTTCGTGTATTGTCCAAATATTTTGAACGTAAGGGTCGTAAAAAATGTGAAGAAGAGTAAGGATTTTTTCATGGTGAATGCTGTTTAATTTCAATTTTTTATACACAAACTAAAAAAAATATTTCGGCATTCTCAAATATTCGGTATTAAATACGCAGTTTTAGGGACAAAATTTTATTGAGTGAAATATTTAGATTCATCTTACCTTTTTTTTGCTTAGGAATTGAAGATACATAAGTTGTTCAAAACTTGTATGATAAGTTTTACTAAGAAAATCGCAACGGTAAACCGTTCGATTGCTATTGTAATCAAAGGATTTTAACTTTGAGTACTCGAATAAATTCGGTTTTTAGTGTGTTTTTTTTAAACCATCAGTCATTTAATTTCTGTTGCAGTCGTTCATTTTTTCACCTTGTTTCTAATGCTTTTTTACCACTCAATAAGAATATAATTGAAATTTAGATTTTAGTTTTACATTTACACAATCTAATAATCTAATAGCTTCTAAAATGAAAAAGCCTATCCTCTTATTTATTTCTATAATAATTTCTACCTTCGGTTTTGCCCAATTTCCTAATCTGGTTGCATCAAGCAATACACCTATTTGTATTGGAAGCACCTTGAGCCTTTCTGCTGCTCATGATGTTCCTCCTGGTGGTACAACAGTGGCATATAGTTGGATCGGACCAAATGGATTTACGAGTAATGTTCAAAACCCACAAAGGGCAAATGCCAATGCTGTGGCTGGAACTTATACCATAACTGCCACGTTTTCAGGCACTTATGTAGGTACACATACGGCAACTTCCACAGTTTTATTGAGTATTCTTCCTTCCGTCCTTCTAAAAAGTTATTTGCAAAATGATAATTTGGTAATAACCTCCAATTTTTGTGTAGGCAATAATATGACCCTCGAAGCAGCAACGGATTTGATTGCTGGAGTTACCTACGCTTGGACAGGACCTAATGGTTTTACAAGTAATTTGAAAAATCCTACGATTTTAAATTTGAGTGCTGCAGATGCTGGAATTTATCAAGCAACGGTTAATTTTAATAATTCTTCTTGTGTTGGTATTATCAAAAAAAATTATGAAGTAACGGTTGGTTTAGCAAAATTAAATTTGTCTTCAAATAGTGTTTGTGCTGGGGGAAATGTTACTATCCTGCCTGTTTTATTACCAGCTTCTGCAACTGTAAGTAGCTACTCGTGGGAAGGTCCAAATAACTTTACAAGTAACGCTAACACATTAAATATCAACAATTTACAAGAAACAAAAACCTATAAACTTACGGCACTCATGAGTGGCGGTTGTGCAGGCACAGCCATTGCTTACACTACTATTTCGCCCAATGTGCCTTCGCCCTCTATTTTTTCGACCATTAATAATTGTAGTGCATCTGTAACTGCTTTCTTGTCTGTAACTTCTGCTTTTACAAATTACGGCTGGACTGGACCGAATGGTTTTTCGAGTAATCTATTGAGTACACCCATAACATTAGCAGGTGATTATACATTTACAGGTACGATTACGAGTGCTGGCTGCAATGATGTTTTCACTCGAACGATTACTGTGCCAAGAATCCCTGTTACTACTTCTCCTGTTTTGAGTGTAACGATTGCGACAAATAGTGATTTTACAACTGCCCAAAATACATTTTGTGATGGCACGAATGTATATTTAAGAACGTCAACTACTGGCGATTTAATGCAAACGATGACTTATAGTTGGACTGGTCCGAATGGTTTTAGTAGTACCCTTGTTACGCCAAAAATAACTAATTTTGGGGCATCAAATGTTGGGCTTTATAGGGTAGTCATTACTGGCACAGGCAATGCTTGTAGCCCCTCAGCTACTGCCACTGCAACAAGTACGATAGTTATAGGTCAAAACACGGCTCCGAGTATTGGTATTTCAAAGCTAAATTCTGCCTCCTCAAGCACCATTTGTAATGGCAATAATGTTACTTTAAATGCTGGCTTGAATAATAATTCTAATAATTCGATAGGAACTTATGCTTGGACTGGACCAAATGGATTTACCAGTAATCTTAAAAACCCTACGATTGCCAACATAAATGCTACAAACGAAGGTGATTATACTGTTACGGCCACTTTTGTAAGTGGGTGTATAGGTACTGCCACCGCTTCAACAAACCTGACACTTTCAAGTACACCGTCTTTATCATTCTCTGGAAGACGTTTGAAATTTAGTAATTTTACAACAACTTTTAATTGCTTAGGTTCAACTATTGAGCTGATTCCACAAACAACAGGTAGCATTATCAATAGCATCAATTGGACAGGACCAAATGGCTTTTCCTCAACGGATGTAAATCCAAGAATAATTAATGCGACAACTGCTAATACAGGAAGTTATGTTGCAACTGCGGTATTGGGCGGTGAATGTCCTGCAACTGTTGCATTTACAACAACCTTAACATTTTCAAATACTGTAATACCTTTCAATATTATTAAAGAAAACATAGATCCAATAGGCGATAATCGCTCTTTTTGTGCAGGAAGTAATATGAAATTAGTCGTTATTCCAAATTCAGCAACTTATTATCAAGGTACTTATCTTTGGTCAGGACCAAATAGTTTTTCGAGTACAGATATTGCTCCTACGCTCAATAATATAAGTACAGCAAATGTTGGCACGTATTCTTTGAGTGTAACTTACAGCGACGGCTGTGTAGGAACTGCCACCACGAGTACAACTTTGAATTTTAATAAACCAAATGTAACCATCAATAAACAAGTCAATTATGGTACAGCTTTCATCAGTTGTTTAGGAAATCTTGTTACTTTTGAACCATTAAATTCTACAAATGCTGATACCTATTCTTGGACAGGCCCAAATGGTTTTACGAGTACTGAACGAAAAGTAACGCTTGCCTCAGTTTCGGCGAATGATGTTGGAACTTATACCTTAACCACAACAATAGGAGGAAATTGTGCAGGAACCGTAACCGCAACAAGTAATATTGTCATTGGTGATATTTTGCCAACAAGTGCTTCCATTAATTTTAAAGAACAATCTTCAAGTTATAATGGTGGTACTCAATGCTTAGGGGTCAATCTTATTCTTTCGGCAAGTACTTCGTCGAGTCAAATAACTTATACAAGCTACGCATGGCAAGGTCCAAATACTTTTTCAAGTGCTTTAGCAAATCCAGTTTTGATAAATACCCAAGCTGCCAGTGTAGGAATTTATACAGTTACGGTTGGCTATCTTTTGCCTTGCGGAACAGCAGGCACGATTACAGCAACGGCAAATTTAATATTTAGCAAAACAATAACTCTTGCTGCCAGAAAACAAGGAAATAATAGTAGTAGTAGCTCTACTTTTTGCCCTGCAACAAACGTTGAATTATACGTCAATTCGGTGAGTCCAAGTTATGCTCAGATTGCCTCTTATAGTTGGGTAGGGCCAAATGGTTTTAATAGCACGGCGGCAGTACCATTAATAAACAATGCTCTGGCTACAAGTGCTGGAACCTATACACTTACGGTAAATTATGCAAGTCCGTGTTTAGGCACGAGTTCGGCTACATTAAGTTTGACAATAGCAAACCCAACAATGTCAACATCTGCCCGAAGGGTCGGACAAACTTCCACATCAAGCTCTTTTTGTCCAAGCACTAACATCGAATTGACTTCTGTTATAAATTCAAGCGAAGCAATAACCATTAGCTCTTATTCTTGGACTGGTCCGAATGGTTTTAGCAGTACAGCAACTATACCTCAAATTGCTAATGTGCAAGTTGCAAATAACGGTACTTATAGCCTTAGTGCAGTTGCAAATGGCACTTGTGCAGGCACTTACACAAGTAACGCTTATATTTTTGTAGAAAATCCAAGAGCAAATATTTCGTTAGGCTCGGCGAGTTCAACACAATGCCCAGGTGGAAACGTAACCCTCTCTTCAACAGCGAACGGAACTACTTTTGGTGCTGGTTCAACTTTTAGCTGGTCAGGTCCAAATGGTTTTAGTAGTACCGTTCAAACGCCACCAAGCCTTACCAACCTGCAAGCTATTAATAGTGGTACTTATGCTCTCACAGTCAATTACCCCTCTACCTTTGGTTGTGCCACTTCAGGAACGGCAACAAGTACACTAACCCTAACTATTGGCGTACCAATCGTTACGGCAGTTAGTCGTTTACAAGGCACAAACACGGCAAATACCGCTTTTTGTGTAGGCACTAATGTGGAACTTTTCACGACTTTCAATCTTACAAACCCCGCACCCACAGTCGTATCTTACAGTTGGGTAGGTCCAAATGGTTATTCAAGTACCGCTGCCATTCCATTATTAAGCAATTTACAAGCAAATAGTGCAGGCACTTATTCTGTTACTGTTACATTCGGTGGTGCTTGTAGTGGTACAGCAACAGCTACCCGAACTATTAGTATAACCACACCTTCAGTGTCGTTTTCAGCACGGAGAGTTGGGCAAACAAACAACTCGTCTGCTTTCTGCCCAGCAACAAATATTGAATTTGTTGCTATTACCAATCCTAATAATTTAACGATAAGTTCGTATAATTGGACAGGATCGAATGGCTTTAGCAGTACAGCAACATCACCACAAATTGCCAATATGCAAGTAGCCAACAACGGCACATACAGCATGAGTATAGCTATTAGTGGTACTTGTGCAGGCACTTATACAAGCAGTTCTTTTATTTTTGTAGAAAATCCGACAGCATTTATTTCGGTAGGTTCTTCCAGTAAAGTTCAATGCCCAGGTGGAAATATAACTTTGAATATGGGTGCCAATGGAGGTAATTTTAGTGTTGGTTCAACATATTCTTGGACAGGACCAAATGGCTTTAGTAGTACCGTTCAAATCCCACCAACAATAACAAATTTACAGGCAGCCAATAGTGGTATTTATTCGGCAACTGTAAATTATCCATCTACATATGGCTGTGCAACTGGGGGAACGGTAACTTCAACTACCAAATTAGCGATTGGCAATACTGCCGCCAATATCTTACCAAATCAAGCTCAAACCGTGGCATCTGGAGCAAATTTTTCACTAACGGTTGAGTTATTGGGTGGAACACCACCTTTTAATTTTGCTTTTAGCAACGGAACTTCTTTGAATGGGGTTTCTCCAAATGCACAAAATAACCTAATAGTAACAACCAGTATAACTTCTGCCCAAACGATCACAATTTCGAGCATTTCAAGTTCGTGTGGCGTTGGTACAGGCACAGGAAGTGCTGTAATTTTGATAGGAATACCTTGCTCACCCAATATCAACTTTACAGGGACTTATGGCACTGGCAGTGTAATTTATCAACAAGCAACAAACACCGTTAATTCAACGCAAAACTTGGTACTGAGTAGCGGTGCAAAACTAACCTTTGACGCAGGAAAATCTATCCAATTAAATCCTGGTTTTGTAGCAAATACTGGTTCGGTTTTCAGGGCATTTATTGATGGTTGTGGGAATATTACGAATTGAGTTTCTAATAAAACCTTCCCCTCAAAAAATGAAGTTTCTACATGATGATATTTCAGAATATATTTTAATTAAACCCCACACTACGGAAAATAATCTAAACTAATGACAATGACCCACTTAAATCAGTCATTGGTCTATGATTGTGAAGATTCAATATTTACGACTATTACAAACAAATAATTTCCTCTCGTGCAAAAACCTGTGATTAAACTTTTTTCCCCCAGAACCCCACGACAGCGGCCGCTGCCGTGAGGTTTTCACAGGATATTGCACACAAGGATAAATTATCTCGGACGACCGCCACCCGCAGCGGGTTGTTGGGCTGCCCCTCCGCCATCACTCTCGCCCGCCTTGGCGTCGTCGTTGCTCACTTTTTTCTTAGATTTAAACAAACCGCCACCGTTGAAGTCCATCTTGCCAAACATATAATTAACTGAAAAACGGATACCTCGGTTATAGATATTTCGTGTATTGGTGTTCACAAAAGTCGGGTCGCTTGACTCACTCATAATTTTGAGAGATCTCGTAAACGGATTGTCTAAACCAATGCTGAAACTACCTTTTTTGTTAGTAAAATCTTTCTTCACGCCCATATTATAAAACCTAAACGCCCCTTGATAGCCTTGAAGCTGAATCGTTCGGCTTCCCATGAAGCCAAAAGCTTGAGCACCCCAGCCTTTACTAAAAGTATAGGAGGCATTGAAATTTACACTTGCATTCCAGCCTTTGTTTGAGATAGGTATAATGGTGTTTTTGAAAGATTTATCAGTCTGTAAGATCGGAATCAAGATTGTGCCATTCAACAGATTGTTCGTAACGTTTGTACCGCCACCGATTCTAAGTTTTTTGGTCGGTTGAAGGTTTACAAAAATACTTCCACCGTAAAAATTAGTTTTTCCAATATTGTCAAAAGTCGAGGTGACAATGCCTTTTTCATCAACCGACCGCACACTCGTAATATTATTATCGGTGAAGCGTCTGAAAACCGAAGCATTAATTGAATTTGCTTTGAAATAAGTGCTGTAATTCAGCTCAAAACTATGGCTCAATTCGGGTTTCAGTAATGGATTTCCGAACGAAATATTGAGCGGATCTGCATAATTTACAAACGGATTCAAGAACTCGAGCGACGGTCGTTGGATACGTTGCGTATAGCTAACCCTAACTTTATGGCCTTTTGGAAAATCCTTTGAAATCGACAAACTTGGAATAAAATTATCGTAGGCAGGAATCGTAATGGACTTATCCGAATTCTGAAATTTGGCCGTAATTTGCGTATTTTCGTAGCGGATACCCGCTTTTATGCCCCATTTCTTGGGTAAAGCAACCGTAAATGTTGTGTAGGCCGATGCTACATCTTGGTCATAATTAAAATTATTGGTTCGGTTTGGCTGAATCACATAATCTCTCAAATTACTATCATAATTTAAAAAATCAAACTCACTCGTGACATTACGAATGATATATTTTGCCCCAACTTCAAAAATATTTTTCTTGAACGGATAAATATAGTCGGCTTGTAGCGTTGTTTCGCCGTTAATACCATTATTATCACTTTTATTGAATGGAATACCCGCACGTGAATTTACAAAATCGGTTATTCTTATATTTCTACCGTGTTGAGCCAAAAGTGCAAACTCGTGACCCTGTTCCTTAAAAGTCCTGGTGTAGTTGAAATCGACATCTAAACTTCTGTTTTTTCGATTATTGGTTGCATCTTGTTCAAATTGCTGTAAGATAGTTCCCGAAATAGTTTTCAATAAACTTGATTGTAAACCTTCGGTATTGAAATCTCCAACGCCGAGTCTGGCACTTAAACTCAACGAATTTTTAGTATTAATATCATAATCGACCGAGAGTTGGCTGTTTGCAAAGAGTCGTTCAACTTGATTTTTATCAGTTTGTTTGAAAGTAGTTTCTACTCCTCTCACCGACGAGGTACGCACCGTTGAGCCATCGCTTGGTGTATTGTACGAGCTATTTGCACCAAAATTCAATGATGTTCCGAGTTTCTTTTTTCGTAGATTTATATTGCCAAAAGCATTTGCTCCTCGCCAGCCCGCACCCGTATTTACAAAGCCCGTGAGGCCTTGTAAGTTGTTTTTCTTGGTGATAATATTAATAATCCCAGCCGTTCCTTCGGCATCGTACTTGGCTGATGGTGAGGTGATTACCTCCACCGACTTAATCATATCGGCAGGAATCTGCTTGATGGCATCGGCTACATTACTGGCCAAAATACTCGACGGTTTGTTATTAATCAGTACCCTGATATTGCTACTCCCACGCATCTGCACGTTACCGTCCAAATCAACGGTTAGCATCGGTACTTTGCGAAGTACGTCCTCGGCGGTGCCGCCCTTGCTCGTGATGTCTTTTTCGGCATTATAAACCAATCTATCAACTTTGTCTTCAATCAATGCACCCTGTGCCGTTACCGTGACTTCACCCAAGAGTTTAGTATCGGTTTCCATCATAAGGTTACCAACATTTGCCTCAGCTTTATTGGTTAGCAAATCTACTTTGGCAATCGTTTTACTCTTATAGCCGATAAAAGAGGCAACAATTTTATATGAACCTTTCGCTAAATTTTTAACCGTAAAAACGCCGTTCATGTCAGACATTGCACCATCAACAACCTTATTGTTTTTATCATAAATCGCCACGGAGGCAAACTCAACGGCTTTGTTGGTGGTGGAATCAATGAGTTTTCCACTAATTTTGGCCGACCCACGGGGGATTTCTTCTTGGGGTACCTGTGGTTGTTGCTGTCCAGAACCAGGAAAGCCACCGCCACTACGTCCGCCACCACCAAATCCGCCGCCTGGCATCTGGGCAAAAGTGATGTAAGTGAGCATGGATAATATGCTTGAAAGTAAAAATATTTTTTTCATAGTGTTGTCGTTAATCTTTATTTGATTACGTTAGGAACGAGAAATTAATAGCAGCATTAATCTTGATTTAATACAAAATTAAGTTTTTTGTATGCTTACAAAACAAGGTCTGGTATTAAAAGATTTATAGTTTTTACAATCGGTAGAAAAGAATAGACGAACGGCGAGGAATAATAGACATCAAGAAATGGTAGCTCGAAATTGCAGTAGATTTTTCTTATTTGGTCAGCAAATATTTACGACGAACTGGATTAATCAAGAATTTTTTGTGAAGAGTAAAACTGTCGGGGTGCATTTGAGCAAACAGATTCTTCCATTCTTCAAAGCGAACGGGTTCTGCTACATGAAATTTATGGACATCTATTTTCTTTGAAATCAAGTATTCGTCGAAAGTCATTTGAACAATATCATTATTTGTTTGCAAAACTATTGAGTTTTTATCAATTTTACTAATTCTCTTCAAAACCTGTACCAAAAATGTTCAAACTTCTTCTTCGCAGCTTTTTATGCTTTTTTTGTTTTGCGGGCTGTCAAAACAAATCCTTTGTCTATAACGAAACCAAGCTACAAGGGGTTTGCTTTGTGGCTCCTCCTCGCCCGATTGAAGCCAATGAGTTTGATCTCGTAAAAAATATCAATGCGGAGTGGGTAGCACTTACGCCTTATGGTTTTGTGCGGGCGGGCAATCCCAGTTTTCAATACAACAAGTCATCGGACGGGCATTGGTGGGGCGAATCGCCAGTTGGACTGACGGCGTGCGTAAAAATGGCTCATGAGAAAGGTTTGAAAGTAATGCTCAAACCCCACGCCTGGATTCAGAGTGAAACCAGTTCATTTACGGGAGATTTGGATTTTAAAACTGATGCTGAATGGGAAATTTTTGAACAAACTTTTGGTGAATATTTGCTTGAATTTGCAAAAATTGCCGAGGCTAATCACGTTGAACTTTATTGTATCGCAACCGAATTTGAGAATTTTATCGAAAAAAGACCCGATTTTTGGCATAAAATCATCAAAGATATCAAGCTAATTTATAAAGGCAAACTCACCTACGCCGAAAATTGGGACAGTTACCAAAAAGTGCCATTTTGGCAAGCGATGGATTTCGTAGGCGTTGATGGGTATTTTCCTTTGACTGACGAAAAATCGCCAAACCTCACCACAATCAAAAAAGGTTGGATAAAGCACCGAATAGCACTCGAAAAATTCAGCAGAAAAACCCAAAAACCGATACTTTTTACCGAAATTGGCTACCAAAGTACCGATTATACTACCCAAAAACCCTGGGAGTCATACTCCAAACACCCCGATAACGACGCTCTTCAAGCCGATGCTTACCGAGCTTTTTTTGAAGATATTTGGCAAGAAAAATGGCTGGCTGGGTGTTTTATTTGGAAGTGGTTTCCTGACATGAAACGAGAAAATGAAGCTGAGAAAAAACATAAATTTCGAGACAAATACACCCCACAAGGAAAAGTAGGGGAGGTGGTTTTGAAAAACTATTTTCAACAAAAATAAAATTAAAAAAAATGTATAATTTCTTGACATTTGGTAAGTTGCGGTAACAAATTAATGTATCATCTTTGCATGATTGAAGATAGTTTCAATCAACATAAACTCGAATTATTTATGAAAAAGCTATTTTTTTTAACTTTCGCCTTGATGATTTTTGATAAATCAACTGCACAAGGAACCCTTACAGTCAAGCATCGGAAATATGCCGCAGAATATTTAGAAAAAACCAAACAAGATTTTTTTAAGTCTATCGAAAACCTATCGGAAGCACAACTTAATTTCAAATCAAAAACCAGTAAATGGAGTATTCTCGAATGTGCTGAACATATTGCTATTTCAGAAGAAGCTCTTTTTAATGTCATTAAAAAACAACTAATACTTCCAGCTGATTCAGTAAAATCAAAATCTTTGAAAATGACTGAAAAGAAAATTATTGGACGTTTAACTTTCAGATTCATTAAAGTAAAAGCTCCCGAGCAAATAAGACCAACGGGCAGATTTAATGATATTTCGTCTGTAAAGGTGGCTTTCGAGAAAAAACGTTTAGAAAATATTTTGTATATCCAATCCACCAACGATACTTTACTGCACCATTACTGGAAACATCCTGCTACGGGTACTATTGATTTGTACCAAACAATTATTTTGATGTCGGCTCATTGCAAACGCCATACTTTACAAATTGAGGAAGTAAAATCCAAGACCGACTTTCCGAAATGATTTAGAGCAGTGTACTGGGGTCGAGTAGATTGTTTTTGATTGAAAACACGACTAAGCCCGCCGTATTTCGCATACCAGTTTTTTCGAGTAAATTATTACGATGACCATCAACCGTACGAACGCTGATGAAGAGTTTATTGGCAATTTCTTGAGCCGTGTGTTGCTTACATATCAAATCTAATACATCAAGTTCTCGTTGAGTCAAGGTAGAGGGTATGTCATCTTGAATCAAAAGGCGAGGTTTTTTGCCCGTTAGGCGGTTTTTCATTGCAGCCAAAAATGCCTCGTTGAAATAAAAATCTTTTTCCATCACCGCCCAGATAGCCTTTTCTACTTCGAGTGGCTCAACATTTTTGAATAAATAAGCATTTACGCCCAACTCCATGAGGTGCGTTACGAAGCGGTCTTCGCCATAAACCGACAAAATAATTATTTTGATTGCGGGATAAGTCTGATGAAGAATTTTGGTGGTTTCTACGCCGTTAAGTTCGGGCATTGAAAGGTCGAGTAAAATAACATCTGGTTTGATTTCGGCAGCCTCGATAGCTTCTAATAGTTCTCTGCCATTGTTAACTTCAATCGAAATATGAATGTTGGGGAATGTATTGACAATCGAAATCATTCCTTTGCGGAATAACATCTGGTCATCGGCAATGGCAACGTTTATAGTTTTCATGGTGAGTTTGAGAAATTTTAATGAATCGGAATCCGCACTTCTAATTTTAAGCCTTCGTTGGGCTTGGTTTCAAACTTTGTTGTTCCGTCAATCATTTTGGTTCGAGTTTCAATATTCTTTAAACCCAAACTCCTTTTTTCGTAAGCCTCAGCAAAATCAAAGCCTTTACCATTGTCGGTGTAATCAAAAATCAATTCGTTTTGTTCTTTTTTTAACAACAAATCAATCGTGGTTGCTTCCGAATGTTTGACGGCATTGTTGAGTAATTCTTGAATCAAACGATAGACGATGATACTGATTTTTGTGTCAATATCTGCTACATTTTCGGCTTTCAGGCGAATGTCAATTTTTGAAATTTCGATTGTTTTTTCGCACAAACCTTCGACCGCATAAGGCAGTCCAAACTCTTCTAAGCCTTGCGGTAATAAATCGTTCGATATTCGCCTAACATTGTCTATTGTACTGTCTATCAGTATTTTACACTTGTCGCTGGTGGCTACTAATGCCTTTATTTCTACTGGATTTTGTTGCATTTGCCCCACCAAAAGCCGCAATGCTGAGAGAGCAGCACCCACTTCGTCGTGCAAATCTCTGGCTAATCTTTTGCGTTCGTTTTCGATAGCTTCGAGGGTGCCTTGGTAGAGGCTTTGCTGGTGTTTGGCTTCGGCTTCTTTAAACGCCAAATCTTGTCTGATGATGCGTCGTTGGTATAAAAGTATAAATCCAATGACAGCTGATGCCAATAATAGCATGGCAATTGTGCCTCCAAACAGCAAGACGTACAAATCTAATGACGGTGACTGTGCCATAAACCGATTCCAATAAAAATATGTAAAACCAACATCAAAAAAGCGTGCATACCCCATGCAAGCGAAAGTAAATAATTGTCACCTTTAATAAAATTACTCAAAATAAAGACAAAAAGGTTTCCTGCAAAGTAAAACAAAAATCCCGAATTAATCCAAAATGTTGGCTGTTTTGTTGGTGTGCGGGTATCCAGCTCTATCAACATTTTGTAGAAGCACAATAACGAAAGCCCAATGACCAAAATCCCCTCAATACCACTGGCATAGGTATTGAATTCATAAAGGTTTTGAATAAAAAAAGCATTAATTATGGCAAAGATTATGAATGCGATGATTGTAAATGGGACGAATTTTTTATTAAAAAAATCCCCAAAATAGGCATTATAAAACAATCCTACGACCGTAAACTCCAAAAGTGTATAAAGATGTAAAGTGGGAAGCGTATTGGTTTCTTTGAAATAATAATAGAGTGAGCGAGATAGTATTTCAAAGAATGTACCCAATATCACAAAAGCTACAACGTATTTTAGTTCGCCTTTCAGGTACTTTCGTCTGTAAATCGCAACCGAAATCGGCAATATCAAAATATACTGAACATAATCGAGTAGCCATATTAAGAAGGTATTTAGCATAAGTAGTGTAGGAAATTAATGAGCAATACGCTGGGTATCACTCATTAAGGATAAACGGATTCTACTCAACAGTTGGATACGGTGGCACTGGGTGGCTGTAATCATAGATGTCATTGTTGTCGCCCTGCGATTGTGCGGCATCATCTACGATTGTCTTTACGTTCGACATCATCACGCAGCCGTATAATACGTTTGGTTCGATGCCTTTGCTGAGTATATATTTCATACCCAAAGTAAACTTGATGTATTTACTGCCTTCATTTTCATTGATAACTTTTTGCAGCTCATCAATGTGAAAATAAAATGCTGTAAAATCGGCAGGATTGTACTTCTCATTGTTTAAATAATTCTGAACAAAACCATTGGCTGCCGCTGGGCTGATAGGTTCGTCATACTTCGGAATTGGGTCTAATTGCATAGTTATATTTTAGATTGATGTCCTGCAAAAATAGTTTTTAAATTACTATTGACAATGCGTAAAAATACCTGTTTTTCAATATTCACAAAAAAAATAGCACTGTTGGCGTTTTTTTACCCACAAAAAAATGACGATTTATAAGTGTTAAATTCACAAACAACTGATAGCCAGCGGATTGTAAAATTAAACTGTAAATCGTCATTCCGAAATTATTGATTATCAATGTCCTTTTCCGCCACCTTTTACTACTTCCTTATCAAAATCAATGCCTTGCTTGCGGAGTACCCCTTGTACGATAATTCCAAAAACAAAGAGATAGACAAAGCAAGCCGCCGCCAATAAATATGATTGCTGAATACCGAAAGAGTCCGCAATTTTACCTTGAACAACTGGAATAATTGAGCCACCCAAAATCATCATAATCAAAAAAGCTGAACCTTGATTGGTGAATTTTCCGAGTCCCGCAGTTCCCAAAGAGAAAATACTGGGCCAAAGTACCGAGCAAAATAATCCTCCCGAAATCAACGAAAATAAAGCAATTTTGCCCGTTGTCATCACGCCGACAATGGTCATAATTGCACCTAATGCTGTGAATATTAGTAGCAAACGCACGGGTTTTTCTTGACTGGCAAAATACGCCAAAACCATCACTGCAATACAAACTGCGTAGGGTAGGAGGTCAGTTACATCACCACTATAAAGTGAGTTTACGATAAGTACAATAGCAAATGCAATGAATGGCACAACGGCAGTCAAGATTTTTTTCATTGATTCGGTGGGGTTAAAGTTTCCGATTGAAGCCGTCCAACGGCCAATCATCATGCTTCCCCAAAACAATGATATGTACTTTGAGATTTGCGAAGAGTCTAATTTCTCGGTTTCTTTCAGATATTCACCTAAATTTGAACCAATGGTTACTTCCACACCCACGTAAACAAATATTGCAGTCATGCCTAAAATTGCTTGGGGATAGCTAAGTACAGATACCGCATTTTTGATTTCGCCTGACTTACTCACCACCGAATATACCAAATACCCAACCATTAAAACTGCCATCAACACAAACGTAAACATAATGGCAGTTTCGATTGAAAATGCAACCGCCACGCCCACGCAGAGTACCAAGAAGGCAATCGGTAAGCCGATTACTATATTACTTACCTGTACATCTTCATCGTTTTTGATGCGGGGAAGTTTAGAACGCCAAAAAAACAATGCCATCAAAGCAAATAATACACCTAAACATAAATACGGTATTTTAACATCTTCGATAGAAGCATTGGCGGCCGCATCTTTGGCGATAGACCCAAAGATAGCATACGACACCAAGGCTGGCCCGATTGTACCACCGAGGTTATTGACGGCACCGCCCAAATTGATTCGTTGAGCACCAGTTTCGGGCGGTCCGAGGGCAATCATAAATGGTTGGGTAGCTGTTTGCTGTAGTGAAAAGCCGAGTCCAACAATAAACAGACCACCTAATAATAAATTATATGACGCTGTTTGGGCGGCAGGATAAAATAAAAGTGTGCCGACTGCCGAAATTAAAAGCCCGATAACAATACCATTTTTATAACCAATTTTATTCAAAATATCACCGCCCATGATGCGTGAAAAGATGAGATAAAGCACCGAACCGATGAAGTATGCCGCATAAAATGCAAAATCAACTAATTGGGCTTGGGTCTGGGTGAGTACAAATTTTTCTTTAAAAAGTGGAATCAAGATACCGTTGGAGGCTGCCACAAAGCTCCAAAAAAACCAAACGGTCATAAGGGTGTAAAGATGGGAACGATTGTTTTGCATAATAGTTTAGGTTAAAATTGAACTGCAAATAACTAAATTTATGCAGGATTTTCAAGGGAAGACAAGATAATTAAATAATCTTAGGTATTTTGTTTCGGCAAAAACGTGTTTTTTAGTACAGAAAAAGAGTAGTTTTTTGGGGAATTTAATGTAAGTTTTGAAACATAAAAGTGGAAAAAATCAAAACTCTAAAACAAATTTCTCCCAAAGTGAATTTGCTTGGTTTTGGATTAGTTTTGGTAATTTTACAAATGCGGCATCTGCATTTTTTTCTTTCTTAAAATCAAAGCCACGGGGTTGCGTTTTCCCCCTAATCGCAGCCTTGTTTCCATTTTCAATGATGATTAATTTCATGACTATCGGACTCACATCACCACGACAGCCAGTTTTGTAAACAAAACTAATTTCGGCATAACTATTTTTGTCTAAATCACTGATAATGAATGATTTATCTGCAAATTTTAGCTCATTGTCGAGTTCGCAGCGTACTTCGCTTTCGGTGATTTGTCGCAATAATATGAGTGGCTTATTATTTTTTTTAATGAAATGTTTTACTAAAAGTGTCTTGGATTCCCATTCATCAGAACGATTTTGTAACATAACGGCAACCAAGTAATTAGTTCCATTTTTATCTTCAAATTGCAGTGCTTGCTCCACTATAGCATCATCTGAAACGAGTTTTTGGAGTAACGAAGGAGCTATTTTTTTTGTAGTGATTTGTGCAAAACAATGAATGTTCAGTAAACTGAGCAGGAGCAGTTGGATAAGTTTCATGTATAATGTTTCTTGGAATTTAAGTCAACCAATATCCAAAGATGAGTATTTATATGAAATTATTTATCCCGAAAAAAGGTCGGTAATTTATTAGTGCAACAAGAATTAAGTAATTGATAGTTAAAAAAGAGTTCAAAATACCGAATTTATTCGGGTACTTAAATATAAATTCCGTTGATTATTACAGCAACCGAATTTATTCGGTTTAATCGGAAAAATTGAAAT
>JANNEN010000216.1:0-4554 GCA_031378715.1 Emticicia sp. | reverse complement strand
CAGCGGCTCTTAGATTTGTACGATATAATTTTTCCAAGAATTTTCGTATCTTGGAAAACCTCTCAAAATGAGAGAAAACCAGACCCGTAGAGAGTGCCTTACCGTCAGCGGCTGGGTTTGAGACCCATGGTTCGATTCAAGGCTCTACGGGTTACTTTACACAAGGTTCAAATAGAAATTCGGGTTCAAGACCCATGCAAGAGTATCGAATGTGTATAGTTTCTGGTTTTACTGTTAAACAAATTTTAACGCTTAAAATTATGAAAAATTATCAGTATTTTATCGGAATTGATGTTTCTAAAAATGAATTAGATTTTGCTTTAATTGAATCTAACAAAGTGCTTTTTCATTTAGAAGTTAGCAATGATAAAAAGGGAATTGAACAATTTATTAAACAAGTTAAAATACAATATAAGGATTTTTCGATAGATAAATGCCTTTTTTGCATGGAGCATACTGGAATTTACAATAACCCTTTATTGAATTATTTGCACCTGAACAAAGCTGACACTTGGCTTGAACAAGCTACCCAAATCAAGTCCAGCATGGGTGTTTCTCGTGAAAAAAATGATAAAGTGGATTCTCAAAGAATCGGACTTTATGCTTATAAAAACCGTGAAGATGTCAAGTTATGGACACCTAAACGTGAAATCATTACCCAAATTGACCGTTTAACGGCTTTACGTGAGCGTTTAGTAAAAACAATTAAAACCTTGAAAACACCATTTTCAGATGCCGAAGGCTTAGTTGATAAAATACTTTTAAAATCTGAAATAGCTCTTTGCCAAACCTCAATAAATGCACTCAAAAAAGACCTTGATGCTGTTGATAAAAAAATTAGCGGGCTTATTGATGCCGACCCACAGTTAAAAGAGTTGTTTGATATTGTTGATTCTGTTAAGGGTATCGGTCAAGTCATTGCCACCGAAATACTTATCACTACTAATGAGTTCAAAGATATTAACGACCCTAAAAAATTTGCTTGCTATGCTGGCTTTGCTCCCTTTGAGCAATCCTCAGGAAAATATAAAGGAAAAGCAAAAGTTAGTAATAAAGCCAATAAAAAAGTCAAGGCATTGATGCATAATGCTGCCATGTCTGCTATTCAGCATTGTCAAGAAATCAAAGAATATTATAACCGTAAAATTGCCGAAGGCAAGAATAAAATGTTAGTAATAAATAATGTTTGCAACAAGCTGGTACATCGTATTTTTGCTTGTATTTCTCGAAGAGAAAAGTATAAAGAAATTTATACACCAACGCTTGTTTGAATCATAGAAATCGAACCGCTTAAAACTCAAGTGTAATTTAAAAGCATTTTTATTTTCTCGGTATTTTGTCCAATTCATTTGAAGTAAGGTCGGAAATAGACTGCCATCAATGACTTGAAATAGACCTAACTCTTCTAAGTTTGGAACTTTGAATAGTTTTGTTTTTGATAATACTGTTTCGAATAAAGTACGAAAATGGCAACTATCAAATCGCGAGAAACCGTCTTTTAAAGTTGAAAAAGGCGTATAAGTCAATCCTAAACGTCCACAAAGTTCATTTGTTTGTAACTCTAAAGACAAATTTCGTAAAGAACTTACACCATAAACAACTCCAAAAAGAAGTTTTTCTGTGAAATCTTTGAAAAATAATTTTTTAGACCCACTTTCTTGGTCTATTTTTGTCGAAATTGAAGAAAAAATTTCTTCAAGTGGTTTCAGAAGTAGGGTAAAGACTGTAATTTTAGTAATTGTTTTGGTCAATAATTAACAAAGTTACTACTAAACCTTACTTTTTAGACCATTTCAAAAACTGTACCGCTCAGTAATGAGTCCAAACTTACATCGGCATAAGTACCAATGATTTCTTTTCGGCTGGTAAAATTTGAAGCCACATTCGATTGGGCATTTGCAAATGTATAAAGTCCATCAATATTTAACCCCTCCGAAATCACTCGCTCTCGTCGGGCAGTACGTTGGTTAAATTGATGCCCCAAAATCGCTTTTAGTCCAAAATTTGGTGATAACTGCTTAGAAATTGTCGCTAAAAAGTCCGTTTGTAGCTCTCTTTCATAAATATTATTGGTGTCAAATTGTCCGTTCAAACGCCCTCTGGTACCTTTGCTGGTTACAAATCTTCGGTTTTCGGTAAAGAAATCCGTTCCTACCCTGCCCGTGAGGTTTAGCCAATCGGTTACTTTATAGTCGAGGCTCGAACCGCCATAAATCCTGTCCACTACGTTAGTAAATTGATTAAACTTTAAAACATAATAAGGATTATTCTGCACACCATTCAAGTCAATTGCTCGGGCCAAGTTTCCAATCCAGCCTGGTGGCACTGCTTGCGTGGCGGGTGCGAAGAGGTTTTCTCGAAGTTCGTTAATATCAATCGTAGCGGGCAGGTTTGTAAGAATCGTCGGAATAATATTGGTCGTGTTTGAGCCTTGGGCGGGGCGACCTTCGCTGGTTGAGCGTACATAATTTACCCACGCCCTGACGTTTAGCTTGTTTGTAATATTTTTGCCGCCATTGATTGAAAAAGTTTGCCTCGCAAATTTTGAATCGGGTATCGTACCCGTCTGATTCAAATTAGTAAAGCTCATTCTGAAATCACTTTTATCGGTAGCCCCATCAAACGAAATACTATTGATGAAGGTATTTCCTCTCTGATAAAAGTTTTTCCAGTTGTCGGGGTAGCCCACGGCTTTCGATTTTTCTCCTTTGTAATCGGTCACGACATCGGTCATGGAGCTTATCTTTGGCCCCCAACCACCCGCCGACTGGGCGTTGTAAACCCCCAAGTTTCCTTGGGCGTATTCACTCTGAACCGACGGCAACCTAAACACGTCATCAAATCTGTATGATGAATTGACGGCAATGTTCATTTTTTTGTTTGGATTGGCATTGCCTCGCTTGCTCGTAATGATAATAACGCCATTTCGACCACGTGAACCGTACAAAGCTGATGCGGCTGCTCCTTTCAGAACGGTCATACTTTCGATATCATCGGGGTTAAGGTCGCTTGCACGGTTCCCTACATCAACGCCGCCCGTTACAATATCAGTTTCACTATTATTGAACGATGAGTTGGAAATCGGAATGCCATCAACCACAAAAAGCGGCTCACTTGCACTCGAAAGTGAATTTGCTCCCCGAATCATTACTCTTGATGAGCCACCAACCGTACCCGACTGCTGCGTGATACGCACGCCCGCAATTTTCCCAGCCATTGAGTTTAGCACATTGGGGTCACGGGCTTGTAGCAGCACATCGCCTTTGATGGTAGCCACGGCATAACCGATTTCTTTTTTCTCACGAGTAATGGCATTGGCCGTTACGATAACTTCGTTTAGCCCCGATTCATCGGTAACCATCACGATAGACAGGCTCGTTTGGTTGGTAAGTTTTACGGTTTGGGGTTTGAAACCGATATAACTAAACACCAACTCGCTGCCATCTTTCGGAACTTTGATTGAAAAAGCCCCTTTTTCGTCAGAAATCGCTCCAATATTCAGATTTTTCCACTTGATACTGACCCCTGGCAAGGGTTCTTTGTTTTCGGAGGTAATGACTCCAGTTAAGTTTCTTTCCTGCGAAAACGACAGAAAAGGCAACATGAGCAGAACAAAAATGTAAAGGCTTTTTTTCATATTTGGTGGTGTTTGAAGGTTGAACAACTAATTTAGTACGCTTATTTCTATGATTTTCACGGGTTCGATTAATTTTTGTGGAAGGTCAAGCCTCGGCATGAGGGTGGTTTTGCCGCTTTGGATTTTTCGTACTACTTTCATTCCTTTTATCACTACGCCAAAGGCCGCAAAGCCTTGACCATCAGGGTTTCTGGCACCACCGAAGTCGAGGGTTGGTTGGTCGTTTATACAAATAAAAAATTCCGATGTGGCACTATTGGGCTTGAATCGAGCCATCGAAATAGCTCCATTGACGTGCTTTATTCCTGTCAGCGAAGTTCTTTCGAGTTCGATGGGGACTCCCGCATAAGTACTATCACTACCAAAGCCCGCACCACCCTGAATGACTTCGATTTTAGGTTTTTCGGGTATTTGATTGTCCGTGCGAACTACCCGATAAAAAGAGCCATTTTTATAAAAATCGGATTCAACCAATTTTAAAAAATTATTGACCGTAATCGGGGCTTTATCTCCGTAAAGTTGCAGCACGATGATTCCCTCGGTGGTACGTATTTTTACTTTTTGGGCGAAAATATTTACACAAGAAAGCAAAACAAAGAGTAAAATGTAGATAAAATTTTTCAAAGTATGCTTCAATTAATTAAAAAATTGTTTTCCGAACGTCAATTTAATAATAAAAATTAAAATATATTTAAAAATAATAAAAAAAATTCAAATTAAGGTCGTCTGGTTTTGATGGGTGTGTAGCAAGTTTGCTTTAAAACGGAGGAAACGTCTGCCGCCAAACAGAATGGAAGTGATAAGAAAATATCGGACATTAGTTATGCAAACGAAAAGCGGGGTGTTTTTCTATCTTGATATTAGAATAGGACTTACGCAAAAAGCCTTGTAAGGGCGAAAATTTGGTAAAAGATGCT
>JANNEN010000210.1:0-6492 GCA_031378715.1 Emticicia sp. | reverse complement strand
GCCCACTCCACGAATAGGCAGCCCCAGAAATATTATCAGCGGTGAGTGTAACATTACTCCCTACACAAACAGGTGCTGCAACAGTTGTAGCAGGGCTTTGCGTGACTGTTGGTGTAGAATTAATACCGATTGTAATCAATGCGGTGCTTCTGGTACTAACTGGACTACAAGTTGATGAACTACACGTAACAGAATAAGTAAATGTACCCGTTGTTGTAAAATTCCTTACAAAAGTTGTTGTTGTTGAAGTACCTGCTACTGTAGCACCAGTTGCGGTGGTGTACCAGGTTAGAGTTGCCCCAGTTCCACTACAACCAGTGGCTGTCAAAACGACTGTTCCAGTGCCACACCTACTAACTGCGGAAGTAATTGGAGTTGGGCAAATTGCCGCAACTGATGATTGAAAAACACCTTCTTTTGATTGCCAAATATTTGAATCGTTATCTTTATTTTTCTCTTTTAAGTTATCTTTTGACAAATTTTTAGTTAAATCCTCCCCATTAACATCAATGCTTAAAACTCTTTTCTTGATAAAAATAGTTTCCC
Source organism: Emticicia sp. (assembly GCA_031378715.1). Taxonomy (GTDB): domain Bacteria; phylum Bacteroidota; class Bacteroidia; order Cytophagales; family Spirosomataceae; genus Emticicia. The sequence goes on along the minus strand of JANNEN010000210.1, from coordinate 5,946 downwards.
AATTTGAGCCAACGGGGCCTTTGAGTAACATAAATACTGCTTTTGATTGTGGACTACTAAAAAAACCTTTGATCGTTAGTTCCTTAATTTTATTGTTTTCATCAAAACTTACATTTATGAAATCATAATAATCACCACCAGTTTGTACGAAGCCTTTTGGAAAAACCACTTTCAAAGCCAACTTTTGGCAGTCTTCATCTCTCCACATCAACGGTAGCTGACTAACAAACTCCATTCTGACTTTTATCTCCGTTTCTTCGCCAGTTTTTACAAGTTTTTTGTCGGTAGTTATTTCATACCGAATACAATCCACTACTGCATTATCCTCAACATATTTAACTTCTTTGTCTTTTCCATCTTCCCGAACGGTTTTTACTACAGGATACGTTTCAGCAACCACACCGAATTTAACTGGTAGTGGTTTACGTTTTGGCAACGGATGGTTATTTGACTTTGGCTTAGTAGGGAGTTTTGGGTCAATATCTCGACCAAATACATCAATAGCAAAAATATTTGCGGTAAGAAAAAGAACAAATGTAGCAAAACAAAAGTGTAAATTTTTCTTCATAAATGCGGCGAGTTCAGGGAGTGTAGGTAATTATAAGACAATAGTATTTGAAAGAATTGTAGAAATCAAATAATTTATTTTATTTTTTTTGCAAGCATCAATTCTTTACCGAATAATAAATATCCAGTGATTTAAACCGAGTAATAATTAGAATTGGCTTGATTTTTGACACCAAAATATTTGTATTCCTTATTATTTCTTGCCTCTGTTCGATAAACCGTTCATTCCAACTTGTACTTTTATCAAATACTTCATTTTTTACTTCTTCATTTTTATATTCGCTTTTTTTATATATTTGCCTGTGATACTTCTTATCAAACACAGCAATAGACATGAATCACTCCATTTTACGAAAATTTTTGCTTTTATTTTTTACTATCATTTGCAATGTTTGTTATGGTGATGCCTTTCTTGGAGCTCATTTAGGAATGGATGCTATTAACTTAAATGGAAAAAATTATCGCTTTTCGGTTACGACCTATATTGATGCCCGATTTTTTCCTATTACTGCACCCCAATTGTGGGAGATAGCTATCATTTGGAGAAAACGAGATAATAAGCTAATGCTACAACTCTATATGATTGCCCCTCCCACAGCACCTGCGTATTTATCACCAGTTAATCCAAAGTGTTTAGAAAAATTTGATATAAAAGTTTTTCAAACTTATCTGACACAAGATGTATTTCTTGACCCAGCAATTTATAATGACCCACAAGGATATTATGTGGTTTTTGATAGGTGTTGCCGAGGAGTTGATTTGAAAAATATGATAAATTCAAAAGATGCCCCCTACACTGATATACTTGAATTTTCTCCTGTAAATATTATTAGGAGTTCAGCCCCCAAATTCATTGTCCCTGATGCAGAATATATGTGCAAAGGTAAACCTTACAAAGCTGATTTTGGAGCAGTCGATGCTGATGGCGATGAGTTACGCTACTCCTTGGCCGACCCAATAGCAGGCTATACTTCAAAAGCAGGAGGAGTATCATACTATTATGATGAAATACCCCGAACAACTCGCCCACTTGTACCCTACGCAGCAGGATACAGCAAAAACGATATGATTCACGGAAACCCTGCTTTGAGTATTAATGCAAACACTGGTGAGATTAGAATTACGCCAACCGAAACAGGTTTTTATAGTATTACTATTTTATGCGAAGAATATAGGAATGGTGTAAAAATTGGTTCAAATTTAAGAGATTTTGCGATAAATGTTGTCGATTGTCCGCCCCCAACGCTGGATAAGCCATTAGTAACTTCAAATAATAATCCGATTACATCTGTCGATTTTTGTACTGGAACAAACGGATTATTAAAAACCGACAATAGTAATCTCAACTGGAATTTTCAATGGCAGAAAGACGGTGAAAATATCCTTACCGAAAACAAAGAATCATTGACCGTCAGCAAAGATGGTGATTATACTGTTATTAAAAGTGATAAAAGTGTATGCACAGCCGAAGAAACGTCTGATATAGTTAAAGTTGCATTCAAAAGTGATAATGCAGTGGATGTGAAGATAAAAGCCGATAAAACAAGTGCTTGTGAAAACGAAATAGTTGTCATACAACTCGAATCCTCCAATCAAACGGCTGACTGGTTCCTGAATAATATTTTGATTAAAAAGGATAAATCAATTTCAGTAACTAAAAGCGGGGATTATGTGGCAAAAATAACTGGTGCATTGAACTGTGCAAACGCAAAAACGGAGGATAAAGTTACGATTACGATTAATCCACTGCCAACAATAACAGTTTTACCATCGACAGCAGGTTACGAGATTTGTCCAAGTGGATCAGCTTCATTAGAAACTGTTCAAAACCCAACTTATACTTATCAATGGCTTAAGAATAGTATTCAAGTGGTAGGAGCAAATTTACACAAATATTCTACAAGTGATTTGGGTGTTTATACTGTCAAGGTTTCAACGGGCATTTGTGAACTTGTTTCACCCATATATGAAGTAAAGATAAAACCAAATTGTACGTCTTCATCCGATGTTATTTATACCCCCAATGCCTTTTCGCCCAACAACGATAATTTGAACGAAACTTGGCAAATCTTTAATATTGAAAAGTTCCCTGATGCGGAGGTTTTCATTTACAACCGTTGGGGCGAGCTATTATTTTACTCAAAAGGCTATACCGAGCAATGGAACGGCACATTTGGTGGCAAAAAAGTACCTGCCGATAATTATTCTTTTGTTATCAAACCAAATTTTGAAAATAAGGCTGATATTCGTGGTGTAATTCATGTACTTTATTGAATTTATACTTCAAAAATATCTTGCTTCATCTGCCGAAAAAGCCTAAAAATCCCATCAAATGCACCACCAACTAAGCCAATGAAAAGTAGAAAAGGCATGAAAACAAGCCACTTTGCAAGTAATCCATGATTGATTTTATGCTTTTCCATATTTGAAATTAAGATTTCTTCACTTCCATTATTCTCCAAACCTGCAGGGTATTGAAACATTTTTCATCAACAATTCTACCTTTTAGGTTGATTGAGGCATTGATTTCTTGCCCTTCGGTGAAATAATCAAGTGCTGCCACCGATTCGCCATGAAGTTCTAAATTAATTGTTTGTGGGTATTTCTCATCATTAAGTTTTAACCAAAATTCTCTTTTTTGAAAATCTTTACCTCCTTCAATTTTTGAAGAAATAATCTCAATATTTTTGATTTTTACTATTGTTCCAGTTAATTCCATTGTTTTAGATTTTGTAAAATAGCCCCACAAAAGCAGGGCTACCAGAATTATAGAAAAGCACGTAAGTAATGTTATTTGAAAGCACAATAATTCAGCGAAACTCGAAAGGTATTTGACATAACATTGTTCCTTTTGGAAGGAATCAAATAAGAAAAATCCAATCCAAAATCTTTGAATTTGCCCCCTAAACCAAGTGTGAAATAGTGTATATCCCCCTTTCGCTTATTTTGGGTGTAGTAACCTGCACGAGCGTAGAAATGCGGAACGCCGCCCGCTCGAAATTGAAATTCTGCACCCAATGAAAAAGTAAATTCTCTCAAAGTTTCTCGAAATCCATCAGGAGCAGTACCCCATGATTTGAAAATTGTACCGATTCCTGAGATATTTTCTTCATTTCGACCTGCAATAACTTCATTTTTAGCATTTCTTACTGAAGGTGTAGGCACTAATAATTTATTGGCATCAATGGTGAATAGTAAGATATTTTGCTTTTTACCAAGCATGAAATTTTGTGCAGCACCGAGCTTAAGTAAAGTTGGTTGAAATGTTCGTTGTTTAAAATCTCCGTAGGAAATTTTACCTCCAATATTTGTCAATGAAGCTCCATAATTCAACCATCGTTTTTTTTCATTTCCTCCATTATGGAAGAAATACAAATCACCTGCAATGGCATTTACTGGTTTTATCGTCGCCGATAAGTCCGAATGAATATATTTCAAACCAATGGAAAAGCTATTATTATGCTTCAATCGTTTGGTATAAAATCCTACAATAGAAAACTCCTTTGAAGCAAAATTTCTTTGAAAAATGCCTTTTTCATTACGAATTTCAACGCTGCCAGCATCAAGATACTTAGCAGTCATTCCAAAGGCATGAGCGTTTTTTACTTTAAAAGTGTTCAAAGCATACAGATTCATTCCTCGAATGAGTTTTCTGTAATAAGGTGTATAATGCAATGAAATCCCATACGGGTTTACCTTTTTTGTACTGTCCTTGGATGTATTTAGAAAAACCAACTTTGCAGGATTTATCAAGCCACTATTGACATCGGGAGAAATGGCAATTCCTGCCTCGCCCAATGCTGCACTTCGGGCATCGTAGGTGAAATTTTGGAATGGAAATGCCCCAACTAAAATGCGTTGAGTATTAATGGGCGTATAGGCTTGACCCATACTTTGGAGGTTGAATAGCATGGATAATCCAACCAATAAGCGGAACGTATTTTTCATATTTTTTATGTTTTATCCCCTTGCGTTTCACTTAAAATAGCGTGAAACGCAAGGGGGAATGAAAAGTTTTTTAAGAAAATTAGTCTTTGTTGATTTTTAAAACTCGCTTTCGGAGCGTTACGGTTTTGGTGCCGTCAGTGCCGATAATATGCAGTACATATTCCTCACTTGGTAGATTGAAAAGGTCTAAAACTAAGCTATCTAAGTATCGCTCTTGTCCGCCACCTTCATACATCAATTCGCCTCTGAGTGTGAATAATCGTAGCATTACGCCATCAATGCAGCCTTTTGACTGAATAAAAAGTTTGCTCGAAGTAGGATTTGGATAAACAAACGCATCGGTGATATTGTAATCTTTAACCAGAATAGTCGCCGTTGAAATATCGGATTTTTCATTGTCGGCATTTTGACAAAGAACTTCATACACTTCATTTTTTATACCTATAACCGTGATACTTTTGCCGCTTTGTCCATTGCTCCAAACGATTGTGCCATTACAAGTATTCGCCACCGAAAGCGTAAGTTGTTTTTGCAAACAAAGGGTATCATTTACAGAAAAACTCGTAGTCTTTCCATTGGTAATTTCTAACTGTTTTGGTCGAACTTTGATAGTAATTTCTGATTTTCCAGAAACACAACGCCAAACCGAACAAGTAGCCGAATAAATGGTGTTTTTAGTTGGGCTAACTTTCAACGTCTGGCCCGTTGCACCAGTATTCCAAGTAATTATTCCCTCACAGTTGGTTGCCATCAAAGTCGTTTTTTCGCCTTCAATGATTATCAAATCTGATGCGGTAATCAATGGTGTTTTTGGCGTTTGATAAACTTTGATTTTAACTGCTGTGGTATCAGAAGTTAGCGTGTCTAATCCGATGCAAACCGCTTGGTAAGTCGCATCTTTTTGAGGAAAAACTTCAAACGAATTAGCATTATTGTTGTGATTTAACCATTTCAAAATACCCCCATCTTCGCAGTTTTGGGCGGTAATTGTGGTAGAATTACCGATACAAAGTGTATCAAAATTTGCTTTGATAATTGGCTTTCTTGGGCGAACCAAAACTTTGAAGTGAGCATAGTCACTGTAACAACCATCAACCAAACATCGTGCAGAGAAAATGGTTGTAGTGGTTGGTTTGACTACTATTTTGCTTATTTTTTCGGTAATTTGAAGATTTTTGTCAGAAACCCACTCAGTTTCGGAGCAACCATTGGCGAGTAATTCTAATGAATCACCTCTGATTATAACAGATTTTTCAGCTTGAATCGTTGGTGTTTGAACTGGTGGCTTTACCGTTACAGTTATCACCACACCCTCACTATATCCAGCCGAACCTTCGCAGCTAACGGCATAAATTTTGGTTTCCAAAAGTTTGATTTTGTCACCATCAATTCTTTCAATTCTATTTGGTAAATCAAACCAATCCTCTGTCC
>JANNEN010000017.1:0-6998 GCA_031378715.1 Emticicia sp. | reverse complement strand
AAATCATGATTATCGGTAGTGTAAAGCACAACAACCTTTGGGCGGAAAAAGATAAACCAATGCCCGCCGCTCCTGTGGGAGCTTCGGGGGCAGCAACTGCTCCCAAATCGGTTGCTCCGACTAATTGGCAAGCATTACAGGAATCAGCCCCAGCCGCTGCTGAGGGTGCCGCTAAAGGTGCTGAAAGTGCGGCCGCAAAGGGGGCTGATGCTGCTGCCAAAGGTGCTGACGCTGCCGCAAAAGGCGATACAGGTACGATTGCGGGCTTGCAAGGTATTGCGTCAAATATTGGCGATACCGCCCAAGGAATCGCCTCTGATGCCAATAGTACTGCCAATAGTCTGATAGCCGATGCCAACAAAACTGGTGAAGGCCTGATTGCTGATGCCAATAAAACCGCCGAAGGCATAGCGTCCGACGCAAAAGGTGTAGCCGAGGGTGGACTCGGAGCCGCGGGCAAAAAAGCTGAGGGTTTAGCGGGCGGAGCCAGCAAAGCCGTGGGTGGAGTTGTGTCTGATGTGAGCAATGAATTGGGGGTAAAAGATATGGGCAAAGAGGCTGAAAAAGGCCTCAACGATGCCGCAAAAGATGGTATTTCTTCGGGAAAAGATGCAGGTAAAGATGCCATTAAGTCAGGAAGTGATGCCGCCAAAGATGGTATTTCTTCGGCAAAAGATACCGCCAAAGATGGACTTTCGTCGGCCAATGATGCGGCAAAAGATGGTGTTTCGTCGGCCAATGATGCGGCAAAAGATGGTATTTCTTCGGCAAAAGATACAACAAATAGTGCCATCGCAACGGGCGTAAACGAAGGGCAAGGGGCTGTTTCGGACGCAACGGGTATTGACAAGGGCAAGGTTGCATCGGCTACCGATAGTGCTACGAAAGATGGTATTGCGGCCGCCAGCGATAAAACCAAAGACGCAACTTCGTCAGTAGCTGATGGTAGTAAAGATGCTGCCTCATCGGTCAAAGATGGTAGCAAAGATGCCGCATCGTCAGTGGCTGATGGTAGTAAAGATGTTAATTCGTCGGTGGCTGATGGTAGCAAAGATGTTAGTTCGTCAGCAACTGATGCTTTGAAGAAGTAGGGTTTTTGATAGAATAATTTCTGATAAAAATAGCGTTCTCACTCTAAGTTCTAAGTTAGCAATATGGCACAGTTAATTAAAGCAGATATTACGGTGGAAGGGCGAACAATCAAAAACTTTTTGAGTGTTCATATCTATCAATCAATTTTTACTCACCATAGTTTTGAGTTGGTTGTGCCTATAAATGAGTTTGAGGACAAAGACGAAATTTTTTTCCAAAAAGCCCATAAAGAACTCATAGGAAAGAAAATTGCTTTTAAATACGAACCTGTTTTTCGTGAATTTCATGATGATACTTCCGATGATTTTAAGTTTTCGGGAATCATCACCGAACTTTCACTCCAAAGTAACAGCGAACTCGTAAACTCGTATGTGATAAAAGGTTTTAGTCCAACGTTCATGCTCGAAGATGGTGTTCAGCGACGAGGATTTGTGAGTATGAGTTTGAAACAGATTTTTGATAAAGTTTTAGAGCCGTATCCAATCAAAAAAACGATTAATCCCAAAAAATCAGATAAGTTAGATTACAAAGCCCAGTACGACGAAAGCAATTTTGAGTTCATGAATCGAGTGGCCGAGGAATACGGTGAATGGTTTTATTATGACGGTCAAGGACTCGTGGCAGGTTCGCCACCCAACAAAACTATGGATTTTTGGATTGACGGAATGCAGAATTTCGATATGTCGATTGCACTAAGGCCCGCCAAGTTCAAGATGTTGCACCATAACTATTATAAATTACAAGACTATACAGGAAGCTCGACTTCGCAAAGCGTTGCGATGGAAGCCTTTGCTCAATTTGCCCACAACGAGTCCGAAAAAATGTTTAAGCAAGATTCGCATTTGGTCACATTCAAAGACATCAGAAGCAGTACCGAGCTAAACGACACCATCAAAAATATCAAGGCCGTCAATGCCAGCGATATGATTACGTTTAGAGGAAAAGGTGAGCAACCTAACCTAAACGTGGGTACAATTATCACGGTAAAGGGTCAGAAATTAAAGGAAAATTATAAGCGAGTAGCCAAGGATTTTGGCAAGTATCGTATCATCGAAATCACGCACACTGTTGATCAAGAGGGCAATTATGAGAATACGTTTAAGGCTGTACCACAGACGGCCAGCCACCCGCCACGAAACCATGAGATTAGACTGCCAATCGCCCAACCCGAACTCGCCAAAGTGATTGACAATAAAGATCCGCTCAATTTGGGGCGAATAAAAGTAAAATTCTATTGGAGCAACGCCAACGAAGCAAAAAGCAACTGGCTCCGCATGACAACCCCCTACACAGGCGGCTCAAAGGGTATGCTTTGGGTACCCGAAGTAGGCGACCAAGTAGTGATTGGCTACGAACAGAATAGCAGCGATTTTCCCGTGGTGTTGGGCAGTGTTTACCCCAAAGATAATGGTGGAGCAAAATACACCAATACCGATAATTTGCAAAAAGTCATTCGGACGAAGGGCGGCAATAAAATAGCGTTCAAGGACAAAGGTGGTGACCAAGAAATTTATATTACCAATGCCAATAAAAAAGGTACATCGTTACATATTTCGTTCAAGGGAAATGGCGTAATCATGCTAAAAACCGCAGGCGATATTGTGCTGGAAGCAGGCAACGATATAAAAATGAAAGCGGGTAATAATTTCAGCATTGAAGCCACCAAAGGCGATGTCACGATTGATGCTAAGATGGGCAATATTAAGGCTAAGGCTATGCAAGATATTGAAGCAAAAGCCACAATGAATGCTAAAATAAGTGCCAACGTGAACGCCGAAATTGAGGGTAAAGTAAATGCTAAAATAAGCGGAGCTATTGTAGATGTTAAAGGTTCGGGGTTAGTCAATATTCAAGGTGCATTAGTCAAAATTAATTAACTATGAGCCAGCCTGCCGCCCGTTTAACCGACCTTCACACTTGCCCAATGGTCACGGTATTGGTGCCGCATGTAGGTGGTCCTGTAATTGGGCCAGGTGTGCCAAATGTGCTTATCGGGAATCTGCCTGCTGCTACCATGACCAATATGTGTACCTGCGTTGGGCCGCCCGATATGATTATGCAAGGGGCATTTACGGTTCTTATTGGCGGAATGCCCGCTGCCCGCATGGGCGATATGACCCTGCACGGCGGCATAGTTACATTTGGTGCAATGAATGTTTTGATTGGTGGAGCAGGATTGAGTTTATCAGGTGTGTTTGATGCCGCAATGGGTGCAGTAAATGACTTACTGGCTAAGGCAAAAGCAGCATTCGTAGCGGGACTTGTTGATTTGGCAAATAAATTGAAGACCGAGGCCGAAAAACTGATGAATGCTATTATTGAGAAAGCTCAACAAATGGTAAAAGATGCTGTAAATGCAATAGAGGCTAAAATACAATCTGTTATAAAGGTAATAGAAGTTGCTATAAAAGCCATAGAAAATAAAGCAGAAGATACCGTAAAAGCAGTGGAAGATGCCGTAAAAGCAGTAGAAAATGCCATAAATGATATACTCGGAACAGGAAGTACGAGTAATGATGGAAATTCAATGGGTTCGGAAGAAACGCCATCTCAAAAATCTTTTGAAGACAAGATGACTGATGCTCGATTACGAGCCGATAGCTTGCCCGAAGCACAAAAACAACAACTATATGATAAAATAAATAAAGCAGAAAGACTTAATCAGGCACAAAAAATGGCAAGACTGTCTGGACATGTTTATGATGGAAAGGGAGGATTACCAAAGGGTATTACAGAAGTTTCGCCAGAAGAATTACAAAATATGGGCATCGATCCAGGTATGATCCAAGATGATAGAAGTGGTTTTAAGTCAAAAATTTATAAGGATGAGAATGGGAAATATATTATTGCCTATGCAGGTACTGAAACAGGTACGATAGATGATGTAATAAAAGATGGAGGAACGGACATTAAACAAGGTTTAGGTTACAAAACAGAGCAGTATGACCGTGCGATGATTTTAGCAACAACTATGCGAAATAATGTTGGACCTGATGGATTTGAAACGACAGGGCATTCTTTAGGGCGTGGGTTGTCTGCGGCAGCAAATGCAGTAACAGGATCAAAGGGGACTGGATTTAATGGAGCGGCACTACATGCTAACACTACAAGAGGAAAAGATGGGGTAAGCGATGCTGAAAGAACCAAGAATGGACAGAATATGGAGGATTATTATAGCACTGCCGACCCACTAAATGCCTCGCAAGATAATCGAGGTAAAGTTATTGGAGGAATTGGTGTTGTGGCAGCAGGTATTGGCGGTGCCATTGCTGGCCCTTCTGGGGCTGGAGTAGGGGCGGGCTGGGCAGCGGAGGAGTATTCAAAAGGCTCGCTACCAGCTATCTCACCCGAAAATAGGCATCCAATTACACCACCACCAGGCAAAGATAGTTATTCAAAAGGGCATCAAATGGAGAATTTAGAAGAAGGAATGGCAATTCAACAACAAAAGCAATTAGATAGCATAAAGAATTTATTAGACAAATAATCAAACAATGCTCAAAATAATTTTATCAATTTTGATTTTTTTTATCACTTTCAGTAACTTATCCTGTATGTCTCAATCCAAAAAATATCCAGCACAAATGTATTTCTCAGGAGATTATTTACGAATAATTGAGTTACTTGAAGATGGGGATGTATTTGCTTTGAAAGACTTTATAAGCGTAAAAAATATAAATCTTGATGAAGCAGGGACAAAAGGATTAACACTTTTAGCATGGCTGGCTTTATCAGAAGAAACAAATGCCATGAAAACAATTTTAACAATGGGAGCAAATCCCAATCAAATTGTATCAGACGGAAAAAATAAATATCAGGTTCTATCATTGGTGATAGGAGATAAGACAGTTGAGAACAGTATGATACTTTTGGATAATGGGGCTGATCCGAATAGTGTTTATAACGGAGAACCCGTAATATATACAGTAATTATGGGGCAACATTGGGACAGAATGAAGTTATTGATGGTTAGAGGAGCTGACATAAACAAAGTAACAAATGCAGGTATAAGTCCCGTATTGGCTTGTGCCATGAGTAATCAATTTGAACAAGTGGCATACTTGATTGAACGAGGAGCAGATTTTAACAAAAAAAGTTTGTCTGGTGGCAGTGTTGCCTTGGAAGTGCAAGAGTATTTGTTGGATACTAATAGTCTTAATGGGCAATGGAGAAACAAAGTGAAACAAATGTTAGAACAAAGAGGTATTGTTTTTCCTGTTAAACGCCCTTGGGAAAAAGGATAATTACACACCGAAATAATCCCCCAACCCCACCAACCGACCGTAAAATAAATTATGCCTGCATAATTTTTTCAGTACCTGAATAAAGATTAAATTTATATATTATCAACTCAAATAAACACTTTTTAAGTCATGGCATCATTTAATGCGAAATTCAATGCCGCTGGGAGCGGCGATTGCGATGTAGTAGCTTGTAATTTCTCCTTCAATCAATCAATTGATGAGAAAGGTCGCCCTTCATCGAAAGTTCACGGTGGCACAATTCGTGTTACAATCGTAGCTACTGAAAATACAGCTTTGGTTGGCTGGATGATGGATCCCTACAAAAAAGATTCGGGAAAAATCTCTTATGACCGCATCGACCAAGCCTCAACCCTCAAAGAAATTACTTTCGAGGAAGCCTACTGCGTTGAATACACCGAAAATTTCGATTCTCGTGGGGGTGATTCAAATGCCGCATTTACGATTACCCTTACAATTTCGGCCAACAAACTCAGCGTAGCGGGTGCAACTCTCGACAACAAGTGGGGCTTCTAAGTCAATGCTGAATGATTCAATTTTGAATGAGTGAATAATTCAACACTACTGTTTCTCAATTTTTTCAGCCAATAAAAAAAACCTCTTTTTGTAGAAGAGGTTTTTTTATTGGTAAATATCATTTGAGTACTTTGTGATTTTTGATTATGTAAAATGCTAATAGTCAGTTATTTACAAATTAATCATTCAACATTAACAATCTTTTACTTAATCGTCAGCGTTCTGGTAGCTACCAAAACGTCATTGTTTTGCACAAAATTTTCACGAAAAGTAGCGTCTGGGTCGAAGAAAACCCGCTTTTTGTACCAAACTACTTTTTTATGAAACACCCAACCGTAGGGGCTACCGTCTTCGTCGAGATATTGTAGGTGCTTGTCGTTGCGGTAGTTATATTCATTCACAAAGATAAAAAACAACTGCCCGATTGACATATTTACGGGAGCTTTTGCCGTAAAATTGGTATAACGGGTATCATCAACGAGTTTCGGAAATTCAAACTGAATCACCAAAATTTTCGATAAATCAATTAGATCCGTATCTGGTTCGGCCTGCCCCAAGGGATAGTACCACGCTTTGTAAATCTTAAACGGAATCTCGACAAAATACCGCAATGCCCAACGAAACACAAAAGGCAACGTAAAAAGTATAGTAATCGTGAGGCTCGGAATTGTTTTGGTGTAAGGCACATATCGGAGCAAATAAATAGCCCCCATTCCTGCCAACCAAAAGAAAAGCGTCATCAAAGCACCTTTCCAAAAAGTAGTTTTGTCGAGCCACTCGAGTACGTCATACATCACGGCGGCATGCAGTACACCCAACAGTAAGAATATTATTTGTGAGGCGGAGTAAATTAACAAAAATGGTTGCTCATTCAGAAATCCTGCCCCAAAAGCAAAGAGTGCAAAGAGCAGCATCGTGACGAATGTATAGAGTGCCGTGGAGGCAAACCATTTTCGAGCCATAATATTGGATTTTGCTCGGTTGGCATACGACTTTAAGTCGGTCGTTCGGGTAAATCTTGAACCTAAATCTATCATTTTTTTTGAATGTTTTTTCGTTAGTCAAATTTAAAAAAAAATAACAAGTTTTTGCTAAAAAACTCACTTTTTTTTTATATTTTTAGAAGTA
>JANNEN010000149.1:0-1593 GCA_031378715.1 Emticicia sp. | reverse complement strand
GCTGGTACACCTGCATTTCCGCTACCTTGGCCTCTATATCAACAGCGAAGTACACACTTCCGATGGGCGCATGGATGCCGTAGTGCAGACCGATTCGCATGTCTATATCTTGGAATTCAAATTGGACGAGTCCGCAAAAACGGCAATGCAACAGATTCACGACAAAAAATACGCGGACAAATACCGCACCGAGAACAAGGCCATTATCGGCATGGGCATCAATTTCAACAGCAAGAAAAAGGCCGTGAACGATTGGGCAATGGAACAACTCTAATTTGCCTTATCTTTGTCGCACAAATCCATCTTAGACTTCATGCAAAAACTACCGATCGGCGAACAGAATTTCCGCAAACTCCGCGAAGAGGACATGCTCTACGTGGACAAAACACAGCATATCTACCGGCTCATCACCGGCAGCAGTTACTGCTTTTTGTCGCGCCCGCGCCGCTTCGGGAAATCGCTGACCCTTTCTACCATTGATGAAATATTTTGCGGCAGCCGCGAACTGTTCAGCGGGCTTTGGATCGAAAATAATTGGGATTGGACGAAGTCAAATCCGGTTGTCCACATTTCATTCAGCAGTATCGGCTATCGCGAGATCGGGCTGGAAGCAGCCCTGATTGCAGAATTGAATCGAAATGCCGAAAAATTCAACGTCAAACTGGACGCAACCACTCCCGGCATTATGCTTAAAGAGTTGGTTTTCAAGGCTAATAGCGCTTACGGCAAGGTTGTGCTGCTCATTGACGAATACGACAAACCCATCATTGATTACCTTGAAAAAGAAGACCTACAAATCGCCAAAGACAACCAAAAGACGCTCAAAACCTTCTATTCTGGCCTAAAGGACAAGGACAGTCAGGCGGCACTCCGCTTTTTGCTCATCACGGGCGTTTCCAAATTCAGTCAGGTAAGCGTTTTTTCTGATTTGAATTATTTGAATGACCTGACCATCGGCGAAAAACATGCCGACTTGGTCGGCTACACCCAATCCGAACTTGAAACATCCTTTAAGGATTGGCTGAACCTATTGCATCAAAAACATGCCGACGTGTCAAGGGAGGAATTGATGGATCTCATCAAAACATGGTACAACGGCTATTCTTGGGACGGGGAAACAAGGGTCTACAACCCGTTTTCAATGCTCCAATTGTTTGAAAAACTGATTTTTCAAGACTACTGGTTCAAAACAGGGACACCCACCTTTTTGATGAAAAAATTAAAGGAAAAGCGGTTTTTCAACCTTAACGACCTGCATGTCAGCCGGAGCCTGTTCGATAGTTACGACCTCGACAACCTTGAAGTGCGTTCCCTTCTGTTCCAAACGGGCTATCTGACCATCAAAAAAGTGGATTTCCGGAGGGGAGAATTTGTGCTCGACTACCCCAACCGAGAGGTAGAAGAAGCCATGCACAATCAGTTGATTGCAGTATTGCTGCATGGTTCGGCGACTGATTCGTTGAAGCCCGTCCTGCAATTGGAAAGTGCTTTCCTGCAAAACAACCCCGAAAAGGCCGTTTCCATTATCAACGCCATGCTCAAAGACCTGCCGAGCCACGTCCTGCACGGCAAGGACGAGCATTTTTACCATTC
>JANNEN010000142.1:0-1978 GCA_031378715.1 Emticicia sp. | reverse complement strand
CACGCAATAGAAAGTTATATTGCAGATTTTGTCTGTATTCCTGCCATGTTAGTTATTGAAATAGACGGAGAATATCATGATTCAGAAGAACAAAAACGTTTTGATGAATCTCGAACTGGTTATTTGAATAGCTTAGGATATGAAGTAATCCGTTTCTCTAATGAAGAAGTTTTAAAAGGAATTGATGAAGTTTTAACAAAAATAACTCAAAAGTTAAAAGCTATAACGTCTAAGAATGAAGAAGAAAACACCAAGCTAAAAAGCCCCCCTCTCCACGGGAGAGGGGTTGGGGGTGAGGGTATTTTTGACCTCCACCGTCCTTTTGTGGATGAAGTGTTCCTAATTTCTGCCTCTGGACAAGTAATGACCCGTGAAACCGACTTGATTGACGTTTTGTTTGATTCGGGTGCAATGCCGTTTGCACAATGGCATTATCCTTTTGAAAATCAGGAAATTTTCAAACAATCATACCCCGCAGATTTCATTTCGGAGGGCGTAGACCAGACTCGTGGATGGTTCTTTACGCTCCATGCTATCTCTACGATGGTTGAAGAATCGGTTGCCTTCAAAAATGTGGTGTCAACGGGATTGGTTTTGGATAAAAATGGCAACAAAATGTCAAAGCGTTTGGGCAATGCCGTTGACCCATTCGATACTTTGAAAAAATACGGAGCCGACCCAACTCGCTGGTATATGATTACGAATGCTCAGCCCTGGGACAACCTTAAATTTGACTTAAATGGCATCACCGAAGTACGCAATAAATTCTTCGGAACACTTACTAATACCTACAATTTCTTTGCTCTTTACGCTAATTTAGACGGTTATCGTGTCAATCAATTTGATCGTGTTCCTTATGAAAAACTCTCAGAATTAGACCGTTGGATTATTTCTAAATTATTGACAACCGTCGATGAAGTAGATAAGGCTTACGAAGAATATGAACCCACCAAGGCAGGGCGTGCCATTCAAGATTTTGTGTGCGACCATTTGTCTAATTGGTATGTACGTTTGGGCAGAAGACGTTTCTGGCAAGGCGAAATGACCGAAGACAAGCAAGGAGCTTATGAAACTTTGCAACATTGTTTGGTGGCAGTAGCCCAGTTGATGTCGCCCATTGCCCCTTTTTATGGTGATTGGTTGTACAGAAATATGACCGAACACGTGCGTGAGGAGTCAATTGAAAAGAATACACCTTTCAAAAATGCCTCAGTACATTTATCCGATTTTCATACAGCGATTCCAGAATGGATTAACCCAGAATTGGAAACTTCGATGGAATTGGCTCAACGGATTTGTTCGTTGGTACACTCTATTCGCAAGACCAACAGGATCAAAGTTCGTCAGCCTTTGAGCAAGGTTTTGATTCCTGTTTTGAGTGAAAAAACTCGTCAGCAAATCAGTTCGGTTGAAGATTTGATTAAGACCGAAGTAAACATCAAAGCCATCGAATATTTGGATGATACTTCGGGCGTTTTATCGAAAAAAGTGAAACCAAATTTCAAGGCATTAGGTCCAAAATTTGGGAAAGAAATGAAAGCCGTTGCGGATGGAATTTTGGCAATGACTTCTGAGAATATTGCTCAATTAGAAAGCACAGGCGAGTTTTTAATTCCAAATACAACTTACCAAATCACGCCAAACGAAGTTGAGATTTTGACGGAAGATTTGCCAGGATATTTATCAGCAAAAGACGGTGAAATTACGGTAGCTTTGGATATTACGATTACGCCAGCCTTAAAACAAGAAGGAATTGCCCGTGATTTTGTAAATCGTATTCAGAATTTACGGAAAGATTCAGGCTTTGAAGTTACGGACAAAATCAGTATCAAATTAGTAGATTCAGACCCAGAGGTATCAGCAGGAGTTAATGCCTTTGCAGATTATATTAAGCAAGAAGTACAAGCTCTTTCTCTTGAAATTGTTTCAGAATTAACTGACGGTCAGGACGTTGAGTTTGAAGAATTGACTTTGGTGG